>CAYUVU010000181.1:0-11982 GCA_964448205.1 uncultured Acidobacteriota bacterium | reverse complement strand
TCACGTCAGCCGTTGCGCTCCGTCGCGGAGGCGGGCACCACTTTGTCTGCGCCGCGTCAGGCCGTGCGCGGCGCAGACAAAGTGGTGCCCGCCTCGGCGACGGAGCTCAACGGCTGACGTGACGCCTACGGCTTGGAACGCCGGCTTCAGCCGGCACCCGCTGCGCGCAGCGGAACGGCGATTCGCCGTCTTGCCGGATGTCCCGGGCGGTCGGACAACTCCACGGATGAGCTCCGCGCCGCCGCCCGCCTGCGGCGGGCTGTGCCGGCTGAAGCCGGCGCTCCAAGCCGTTGCGCCATCCCGGCAGAGTGGGATCCGCGCCGCCGCCCGCCTGCGGCGGGCTGTGCCGGCTGAAGCCGGCGTTCCAAGCCGCGTCCTCAGAACCGGTAGCGGATCTGGCCCATGACCTGCCGGCGGAGGACGTCCCCGAAGATGTGGTTCTGGATCTCCTGGTTCAGCAGGTTGAGCACCTGGACGGACGGCTGGATGCGGCCGTCGAACAGCCGCACGCGAACGCTCGCGTTCACCATGGTGAACGCCTCCGTCCAGCCGTGGAACCGCTCGTTCAGCACGTCGGTCCAGTACGAGCGGTCGCTGTAGTTCAGCGAGGCCGCGACGGTCCACGGACCGGAGGTGGCGTCGAACCCGGCGTTCACCCGGTGCGCGGCCGGAATGCTGATGGGTTCACCGTCGAATCCCTTCGCCTCGGGCTCGGACTGCCACGAGTAGTTGACGTACGCCCCCACGCCGCCGCGGCGGCCGTTCAGCCCCACTTCGAACCCGGAGTCACGGATGGACTCGCGGTTCACCCAGCCGAGCGCCGAGGGAAGCTCGAGACCGGTGGTCGCGCCCAGGATGTCCACCAGCACCGCCGGGTTCACGGCGATGGCGGCGACCGGCCGCGGCAGCGTCCCGGGAGGGAGGCGCCGGGCGTAACCCGCGATGAACTGCTGGACCCCGGCGAAGGCGCGGTTCCAGCCGGGAGGCGGGTTCGCGGTGGACCACAGCCCGGTCACCGTGGAGTCGATGACGTCCCGGCGCTCGTTGACATAGACGGACGCGCTCGCGCCGATCCAGTCGTTCAGGGCGCCGGCCCACCCCGCCTCGTAGGCGAAGAGGCGCTCCGCGAGCAGATCCGGGTTGCCGGCGAAGTGGAGCGGGCTGAAGAAGCCGACCGGCGCCGGCAGCAGTCTCTCCGGGATCCGGGCGCCGCCCGGCAGGCTCCGGATGAAGGGGGTGAGATCGAAACGGATCCCATTCCCCACGCCGAAGTCCGCATAGGAACTGCGGAGCGACGGGGAGCGGAACGCCTGGTTGTAGGACACCCGGAAGGCCTGGTCGGGTGCGGGCTTGAAGATGAGCGTGGTCCGCGGCGAGAGGACGAACTCGTCGAGGACGCTCACCCGGTCCGCGCGGACGCCGGCGATCCAGCGCCAGCGGTCCCCGAGGAAGATCTCGTCGTTCAGGTAGAACCCCTGTTCGTTCCGGTCCTCCGCGGCGGGGGCGATCCCCATGTCCACCTTGATCAGCCGCAGGTTTCCGCCGTAGGAGAGGACGTGACGGCCCCCGAGAACGCGGGTGTCCTTCACGCTCAGGTCGTAGGTGTCCTGGTCGCTGTGCCCGATCAGGAGCTGGTCGGGCATGCTGCGCACCAGGAGCGACTGGATGTCCATGCGGGAGGAGTTCACGAAGGCCCCGATCTCCAGCGCGTCCCGCTGGTACTGCACCCGTCCCCAGGCGATCCGGGAGCCCGGTTCGAAGCCGAACGGGCCGAGCGCGGTGTAGAAGACGCCCTGGTTCCCGCCGT
The DNA here is from genome assembly GCA_964448205.1 of uncultured Acidobacteriota bacterium. Taxonomy (GTDB): domain Bacteria; phylum Acidobacteriota; class Vicinamibacteria; order Marinacidobacterales; family Marinacidobacteraceae; genus Marinacidobacterium. The sequence continues at coordinate 10,175 of CAYUVU010000181.1, read as the reverse complement.
AACCGCCGGACAGCACCACTTTGGTGTCCCCGGGGGTGTCCCAGTCCGCCCGGAAGTCCACCTTCGGGGTCCGGGACTCCAGTCCCTCGATCGACGGGTACGGCGTTCCCGTGTCGTTCGGGACCTCGCCGACGGGGCGGGCGAACGCGTCCGACCGGCTGAAACCGACGCTGACCCGGTAGGCGAAGGTGTCGCTCACCGCCTGAGCGTGGCTCAGGGCGCCGGAGAAGGAGTTTCCGGGGTCCATGGAGTTTCCGGTGACGTTCCGGTCGAACGTGCCGAACCGCAGATCGAGCGTCGTGCCCGCGGCGTCGCGCGGCGCCTTCGTGATCATGTTGATCACCCCGGTCATGGCGTTCGCGCCCCAGACCGCCGAGGCGGGACCGTTCACGACCTCGATGCGCTCCAGGTTGTCCAGGTCCCCCGACAGCATGCTCCAGGCGACGCCCCCGTACTCCTGGTGCACCGGCCTGCCGTCCACCATGACGAGCTGGTGGCGGGCCCCGGTGATGGAGGAGGAGCGGCTGGTCACGGTGTACGAGGAGTTCGTCATCCGGGTCACGTTCACCCCGGGCGCCTGACGGAGCATCTGCGAATAGTCCGCGCCGGACTGGGCCTCCAGTTGTTCGCTCCCGATGACCGTCACCGCGGCGGGCGCGTTCACGATCTCCTGCTCGACGCGGGACGCCGAAACCACCACCTGGTCGGTGAAGCGCAACGCGACCGGCTGATCCTCGGTCTCTTCAGATTCCTGTTCCGCCGTCTGCTGCTGCTCCTGCCGTTCGTTGCCCCCGTGCCCGATGGCGCCGGGGGCCGGGATCGCCTGACCGATGAGCACCAGGGGAAGGGCGGCCGGGAGCACCCACCGGGCTCCCGTCAGGCTGCGTTGGTGTTCCATGAGTTCCTCCTTGAAACATTGTGGAGATCGAGTGCCGATCACGTCGAGATGACCCGGTCACCCCCGGCGCCCGGGTGCGCGGCTGCCGGGAGCCCCGGATGACCGCCGGACCCCGTCCCAGCCGTCAGGCGATAGATCGCCGGTACCAGCAGCAGGGTGACGAGCGTCGCGAACGCTACCCCGAACGAGAGCGAGACCGCCATCGGAATCAGCGCCTGAGCCTGCACGCTCCGCTCGATCATCAGGGGCGCGAGTCCCCCGCAGGTGGTCACCGAGGTGAGGACCACGGGCCGGAAACGGAGGGGTCCGGCCGCGAGCGCCGCTTCCCGGACCGAGGCCCCGCCGGCGCGGCTCCGGTTGATGAAGTCGAGGAGCACCAGGGCGTCGTTCACGACGATTCCGGTGAGCGGCACCATCCCGATGAAGCTGGTGAGTGACAGCGGCAGGCCAACCACCTGGTGACCGAAGACGGCCCCGGCGAGCCCGAAGGGGACCGCCGCCATGATCACGAAGGGCTGGACCCACGACGACAGCGGGAGGGCGAGCAGCACGTAGACGAGGATCAGGGCCAGGACCAGGTGCCCGCGGAGCGCCGTCACGGTTTCCTGCTGATCGCCGGCGCTTCCCACGACTTCGAACCCGAGTTCCGGAAAGCGGTCGCCGACGGCGGGGATCATCCGGGCCTCGGCTTCGGCGATCAGTGCGCCGGGCGAGGCCCGTTCCGGATCCACGCTCGCGCTGACCGTGACGGTGCGCTGGTCGTCGAGCCAGCGGATGACCGACGGGCCCCGCTCCTGCGAGATCTCGGCTACCTGACCGATCTCGACCGCCTCCCCGTCGCCCCGGCGTACCCGCATTCCGGTTGCGGCGTCGAGGCTTCGCCGGCTCGACTCCGGGTAGCGCAGGAGCACCCGGATCTCATCGCGCCCCCGCTGGATCCGCTGGATCTCCTCGCCGTGGAACGCCTGCCGCAACTGCCGGCCGAAGTCCACGGCGCCGATCCCCGTCGCCGGGCCCCCGGAACGGACCCGGGCGACGAGTTCGGGAGCCTCGCCCTCGAGGTCGTCCGAAACCGAGATGACCCCCGGGAACTCCCGAATCAAGGCCGAGAGCGCCGCCGACCCCGCCTCGAGATCCGCGAGCGCGTCCCCGCGGATCCGGATCGACAGGTCGCTGCCCTGGCCGACGACGGAGGTGAATACGGCGGCCTGGCCCCCGTGCGGGAGGGAGCCGGCGAGCGCGCGGAGTTGATCGGCGATCCGGCGGGGCGGCACCTCGGCCCGCTCTTCCGCGGGCGCCAGCTCCCAGATGAGCTGCCCGGTCCTGGCGTCCGCGCCGGCCTCGGCTGCGCCGAGCTGGCTGCCGGCCCCGAGCGGAAACCGCTGTCCCACCATCACGGCGAGGTTCCGGTGCGGATCGAGGCCGTGTTCGGCCTCGAAGTCCTGCCGCACGCGCTGAATCGCGGCCTCGATTTCTTCCACCACCTCCGCCGTCGCTGCGGCGGTCGAGCCCGGCGGCAGCGAAACCTGGACCCGGACCGCATCGGAGTCGAAAGGAGGCGCCGGCTCCACCGGGATCCAGCGGCCCCGGACGAGACCGAGCGCCAGCGCGAGCGCCACCACGCCGAGGGCCACGGTCGCGCCCGGGTTGTCGATGGACCAGCGGAGCGCGGGCCGGTACAGGGACTGCACCGTCCAGTCGAGCGACGCCTGGATCCCGTCCCGGATGCGCGCGAGCCGCCGGCTCGGGCGAACGGCGAGCCCGCCGTGCGCCAGGTGATGGGGCAGGATCCAGGCGGCGTCCAGCATCGAGAAGGCGAGCACCGGGATCACGATGCGGGGCAGCGTCCCCATGAGTTCGCCCCAGACGCCCGGGAGTCCGAGCAGGGGCGAGAACGCCGCCATGGTGGTCAATACCCCGAACGACGCCGGAAAGAGAACCTGCCGGACCCCGCGCACCGCCGCTTCCGCCGTCCCGGTCCGCCTGGTGGCGATATGCCGGTGCACGTTCTCGCCGACCACGATGGCGTCGTCCACCACGATGCCGAGGGTGACGATGAAGCCGAACATGCTCACCATGTTCAAGGTCACGCCGAGTCCCGGCATCAGCAGGAAGGCGCCGAAGAACGCCACCGGCAGCCCCGCGGCCGTCCAGACCGCGACCCGGGTGGAAAGGGTGAAGAAGAGGACGAGGAAGATGAGCGCCAGCCCCTGCAGGCCATTCCGGACGAGGACGTCCATGCGGCTGTCGAAGAGCCGCCAGGCGTCCGCCCAGGGAGTCACGGTGAGGCCGGCCGGCAGCAGCGTGGAGGTTTCCCGCACCTGCGCCTGGACCGCCGTCACCGTCTCGAGCAGCCCGGCGTCCGGCGCCAGCATCACCTCGAGGAACACCGCCGGCTCGCCGTTCATCCGCGCCGCCCGCTGGACGTCGGCGAAGCCGTCGGTCACCGTGGCGATGTCGCCGAGAGCGACGGCTCCGCCGTCCGGGGCGCTGATGAGCGGAATCCGGGCGAACGCGGCCGCGCTCCCGGCTTCCGCCTCGGTCCTCAGGCGCACTTCGCTGACGCCGGTCCGGATCGAGCCCGCCGGGACGTCCGTCGAAGCTCGGCGGATCGCCGCCGCGACCTCGTCGAAGGTGAGTCCGAAGCGGGACAGGACGTCCTCCGGCACCTCGATGGAGATCTCGTAGTCCCGGCCGCTCGACGTTTCCACCGCCGCGACGCCCGGAACGCGCGAGAGGTCCTCCCGGACCCGGTGCGCCGCCTCGGTGAGCGCCCGCTCGTCGGCCCGCCCGTGCACCGCGACCCGCAGCAACAGGCGCCGCGTCGAGCTCTCGGTGATGACCGGGTCCTCGGCGTCGTCGGGCAGGCTGGTGATCGACTCGACGCGTTCGCGGACCTCGTCGCTGACGCCCTGGAAGTCGGCCCAGTACTCCAGCTCGACCGTGAGCGTGCCGACCCCGTCGCGCGCCGTTCCGGAGATCTCCCGGATCCCCTCGATGTCCCGCAGCGCTTCCTCCATGGGCGTCAGGACGCTTGCCTCGATGATCGAGGCGCCGGATCCCGGCCACGCCGTACTGACGCTCAGGGTCGAAGGGCTGGTCTCCGGGAGCAGCTCCTGCGGGACGCCGCGGATCGTCAGCAGCCCGGCCAGCGAGATCGCGAACAGGAGCAGGTTCGCCGCGACCCGGTTCCTGACGAACCAGGCGATCACGCCTCCCGAAGGAGGCCTGCCGTCCGGCGCGGCGGGCGAAGCGTCCTCAGGCAACCGGGGCTCCCGCGCCACGGTGCGGCGCGCCGCCTCGGCGCGGAGTCGACGTTTCCTGGCCCGCCGTGACGGTCTCGCGGATCACACCCCTGCTAACCCAAGCCACCCGAATCCAGCTTCCGCATCTCGGCGACGATCAGCACCGCCGGAATGAAGAACAGCAGCCCGATGCTCGCGAAGGCGAGCCCCGCGGTCAGGCTGATGACCATCGGAACCGTGAACTGGACCATCTCGCTCTTGTCGTAGAGGAGCGGCAGGAGACCCACGATCGTGGTCGCGCTCGTGATCACGATGGGGCGCGCGCGGTCCCGGGCGGCGGCGGAGATGGCGGCGATGACCGGAAGGTCCGGATTCTTTCGCCGCATGGCGTTGTACCGGTCCATCAGGATCAGGGTGTCGTTCACCACGACCCCGGAGACCGCCACAAGGCCGAACAGGGACACGTAGTTCAGTTCGTAGCCGAGCACGAAGTGCCCGAGGACCGCGCCCACGCCGGCCATGGGCAGGCCGGCGAGCGCCAGGAAGGGCTGCGCGAGGCTCCGCATCTGGGCGGCGAGCAGGCCGAAGACCGCGAGCATGGCGAGCGGGAACGTCCAGGCGAGCGTTCCGGCGGTCTGCGCGCTCTGGCGGGTGGATCCGGCCGCCACCACCTCGAGCCCCGGGTGGCGGTCGACAAGCGCCGGGAGGATGTCCCGGCCCACGGCCCGCCGCACCCGGAGGCCGCTTTCGATCTCCGGGTCGTAGAAGGCGGTGACCGTGGCCGCGCGGCGCCCGTCGAGCCGCGTCAGCGTCGCGTAGTCCTGGGTCTCGGTGATGCTCGCGACCGTGGACAGCGGGGTTTCCTTCCGCTCGCCGAGGGAGATGCGCTCGTCGAGCAGGTCCCGCAGACTGCGGCGGCGTTCCGCCGGGTAGCGGACGACGACCCGGACTTCGTCCGGCCCGCGCTGGATGCGCTGCGCCTCGGCGCCGAAGAACGCGTCCCGGAGCTGGTTGGCCAGCAGACGGGGCGTCAGTCCGGCCAGGAAGCCGGCCTCGTTCAACTGGAGGTCGTAGCGCCGGGCGCCGGGAGCGAGCGTGTCGTGGACCTCCCGCATGGCCTCGATGTCGAGGGCGGCGTCGCGCAACTCGTCCACCGCGCGGGCGACGACCTCCAGATCGTCGTGCGCCAGGGTGTAGGAGACGCTCGGCGAGAACAGGTCCGCGCTGGTCACGAAGTGGACCCGCTCCGCGCCCCGGATCTCGCCCGCCCGGGCCCGCCAGAACCGCAGGAAGTCCAGTTCGTCCGCCGGGCGCGGCGTGGGAGCGAACTTGACCTCCACCGTGGCCAGGTGCGTTCCTTTCGGGTAGTTCCGGGTCCCCACCATCGCCCGCTGGGGCAGCCGCTGCCCGACGAGCACCGCGACGGATTCGATCTGGCCGCCGCCGACCGCCTGATCCGCGGCCCGGGCCGCCCCGGCGAGCTGTTCCGCCGCGGCCGCGGTGGTCCGGGCCGGGGTTCCCGCGGGCATGGTGAGTTCCGCCGTCAGGCGGTCGGCGCCCAGGCTGGCGGGGAACGGATTGACCGGGACCGCCTCGACGACGACGAGCACCACCGTCAGCACGACCGCCGCGGCCACCGCGGCGATCACCGTGAACGGCGCGAGCACCGCCCGGGCGATGGCTCGTACCAGCTTGCCCTGAATGAGTTCGTCGAAGCCGCCGCGTGTCCGTGTCTGGATTTCGGCCAGGGGCGAACGGCTCCAGGGCCGGTCTCCCGCGAGATGTCCGGGAAGGACGAAGAAAGCCTCCACCAGCGAAAACAGCAGGACCAGGATGACCGCGATCGGCACCACCCGGAACAACTGTCCCAATGGGCCCTCGAGCGGGAGCAGGGCCGCGAAGGCCACCATGGTCGTGAGTCCTCCCACGAGCACCGGCCCCCCGACCGCGCGTACTCCGGCAATCGAGGCCGCCGCGCCGCGGTAGCCCCGCTCCCGTTGCCTGGCGATGCTCTCGCCGACCACGATCGCGTCGTCCACCACGATGCCGGTCACCAGGAAGAACGCGAACAGGGTGAGGACGTTGATGGTGAGGCCGAAGGTGTCGAACAGCAGGAACGAGCCCAGGAAGGCCACGGGGATGCCCACCGCGACCCAGAGCGACATCCTCAGGTCGAAGATCAGGAGCAACGCGACGAAGACCAGGACGGCCCCGAAGAGCCCGTTGCGCGACATCCGGGAAAGCCGGAAATCGATGAGCCGGGTCTCGTCGTCCCACAGCGCGATGTCCGCGCCGGACGGCGGGACATAGCCGTCGAGGAACGCCTTGACCTCTTCCGCGACTTCCTGCGGGGGCTGTCCGGCGCCCGCGTGAACGCGCACGAACACGGCCGGCCGGCCGTCGACCCGAGCGGTCACCTCCGCTTCCTCGAAGCCGTCCCGGACCGTCGCCACGTCCCGGGTCCGGACGAGCGAGCCGTCCGGGCGGGCGAGCAGGACGATGTCCCGGAACTCGTCCGCGGTCTCCCGTTTCGCGAGGGTGCTGATCACCACGTCGCCCGCATCCGTCCGCACCTCCCCGCCGGTCGCGTTGACCGACGACCCGCGGATGCGCCGCACCACCGCGCCGATCGTCAGTCCGTAGCGCCGCAGGGCTTCCTCGCTCAGCTCGATCTGGATCTCGCGGTCCCGCGTCCCCGCCAGGGATACGAAGGACACCGAGGGCAGGGCCAGGAGGTCCCCCCGGAGCGCCTCGCCGGCGCTGCGCAGGCCGTCCTCGTCGAGTTCCGTAGAGGTCAGCGCGAAGGTGAGGACCGACCGGATCACCTCGGTCCGCACGATCTCGGGCTGATCGGCCCGCGCCGGCGGGAAGTTCTCGATGCGCTCGACCGCCGTCCGGGTGGCGTTCAGCACGTCCACGGCGTCCGCGAACGGCTTCAGTTCGAGCGTGACCTGGCTCCGTCCCTCGCTCGAGGTCGCGAGCACCCGCTCCACGCCGACGATGCCGGAGACGGCCTCCTCGACGCGCGCGGTGACGTCCGCCTCGACCTCCACCGGGGTCGCGCCCCGGAAGGGCACCGCAACGGTGATCGAGCGAGGGTCGTAGTGCGGCGCGCGCTCGACGGTGAGCCGGGAGGCGGCGAACAGGCCGCCGCCGAGCAGCAGCAGCATGAGGAGGTTGGCGGCGACGTGGTTCCCCGCGAACCAGGCCACCGGTCCCCGGGGGCTGTCCGGACGGGATCCGGAGGGGGGCGTTCGCTCGTCGCCCGGTTGGTTCATGGTGTCCATTCCCATGATCTCAGGCCGGCGCCGCGGCTACTCGGCGACCCGGACGGCGAGTCCCGGCCGCGCTCCCACGACCCGGCCGACCACCACGCCCTGCCGGGGATCGAACGCTTCGACCAGCCAGCCCGCCTCCGTCCTCCCGAGCGTCGTCGGGGTGACGGACTGCAGGACGCCGCCGTCCACCACCCAGACATTGCCCCCGGGCTGTTCGGCGGTCTCGGGAAGCGTCAGGACATCCGAGAGAACCGGCCCTCCCAGGCCGACGATCGCGAAGGTGCCGGGCCGGGGAAGGTTGCGGGTGTTGCCGCGAAACGCCAGGAACAGGGTGACGAGCCGGCTCTCCCGATCCACCACGGCCGCAACCCGATCCACCGACGCCGCGAACTCCCGCCCTCCGGCGCGCACCATGGCGCGGCGGCCGACGATCGGCTCGAGGCTGGCCAGTTCTTCCTGGGAGATCTGGGCCTCCACCTGGAGGGCTCCGTTCTGGTAGACCAGTCCGAGCGGCGTGTCTCGCCCCACGACCTGGCCGACGGTGGCCCGGGCGCCCGCGACCAGCCCGTCGAAGGGAACCGAGATCTCGGTGCGGGAGAGGACGATCTCCGCCTGCTCCACCCCCTTCAGTGCGCGGTCGAGGTCGGCCTGTTTCTCGGCGATCTTGGCCGTCCGGGCGACGAGCGGCGGCGGCTCCGCTCCGGGATGGTCCCGGTGGAACTCCTCGATCGCCGCCTCCGCCTTGTGCTCCTGCCGCAGCAGGCGCGCCTCGGCGTACCGCACCCGCGCCCGGGCCGCCTCGAGGCGGTTGGTGGCGTCGCGCTGATCGATCCGGACCAGCGTCTCTCCGGCCGAGAACGAGCCGCCGTTCCGGAGGGCGGGCGCCACGTAGACCACTTCGCCGCGGTTGTGGCTGAACAGGCGCACCCCGTCCAGGATGGTGACGGCGCCGGTGGTGCGCACGTTCTGCGCGGCCTCGCCCGCCGCCGGCCGGATGACGGTGACGGTCGGGACACCCGGCTCGGCAAGCCTCAGGTCGTCCGTGTGCGCCTGCCCCTGGGGAGCGCGGGCGAACCAGATGGCCACCAGCACGCCGACGACGATGACGACGATCTGCAGGGTTCCGCGCCAGCCCCCGCGCTCGGCCTGGGCGCCGCTGTCTTCCAACATCGTGACCTCCCGTTCCGGGGACCGGCAGCGCCGGTGTCTTCCGGTCCACGGCCGGACCGGAATCCCGACGCCTCCCCAATGCGCCGATTGTCGCTCAATTGGGCCCGCCTTCACCAAGTGAAAATCCCGCGCGTCACCAGCCGGCCGGAAGCGAGCCTCTATCCTCCGTCAGCCCGTGCCCGACGCCGACCGCGATTCCGTCCGCCGCATCGTCCGCACCGCCTTCGCGGCCGGCGGGGCGATCTTCGCGTTCATCATCTGGCAGCTCTACCTCCGGCCAGCGGCTTCGTCGGCCCCAGAGTGGACGGCGGCGCTCCCCGCGGTGAACGCCGCCCTCAACGCCACCACCACCTCGCTCATCGCCCTGGGGGTGGTTTCCATCCGCGCCGGGCGGCGCCGGCTCCACATCGGCTTCCAGGTCGCCGCCCTCGTCTCGGCGGCCCTCTTCCTCGCCGGCTACCTCACGTACCACCACTTCCAGGGGGACACCCCGTACCCGGGGACCGGGACGTTGCGCCCCATCTACTTCTTCTTCCTGATCACCCACATCCTGTCGTCCGCGGTGTCCGTGCCGCTCATCCTGACCACCGTTTCGTTCGCCGCGACCCGCCGGTTCGGGTTCCACCGCCGCTGGGCCCGGGTCACGGTCCCGGTCTGGCTCTACGCATCCATGACCGGCCTGATCGTCTACGCCATGCTGCACGGCTGAACCGCCCTCCGACGGGTAGCCGCTGCTAGGTTTCCGGTCTTCCCCCAACAAGGAGTGGTTCCGATGACCCGAATTCCCCTTCTCGCCGTCCTTCTCGCCGCGGCGCTCGCCCTTCCGGCCGCCGCCCAGGACGCGCTTCCCCGCGGCGCGGCGAGCACCGACGTCGGCGGCGCGTCCGTCACGATCGACTACGGCCGTCCCGACCTCGGCGGCCGCATGCTTCCCGATCTGCTGAACATGCTGCCGGAGGACCGCGTCTGGCGGGCCGGCGAGAACCAGGTCACGATCCTGGAGACCTCGGGAGCGGTGAAGATCGGCGCCGAGACGGTGCCCGCGGGCCGCTACAGCCTCTATCTCCACGTTCCGGAGTCGGGCGGCTGGTCCCTGCTCGTGAACCGGCACCAGGGCATCGCGCTCGGCGAGCTCTGGGACCAGGCGCCGGAGCCGATGCGCGCCGAGCCCTGGCCGATGCTCAGCGGCTACAACCAGATCGAGGACCAGGAGCAGGCCCGGATCTCCCTCGACGAAGCCGAGGCCTCCGGCGACGGGAACGTCTTCGAGATCACCGCCGGCGGCGGGATGCTCCGCTTCGCCTGGGGCGGCGTCGCCTACCAGACCACCCTGGCTTCTCCCTGACCGAGTAACGCGCCGGCTTGGAACGCCGGGTTCCCGAGCTACGAGGGATGGAAGACGGCGCCAGTCGGCATCCATCCCTCGTAGCTCGGGAACCCGGCGTTCCAAGCCGGCATCGCGGGAACGGATCGTGCTTCCGCGCGTTTTGTCCTCTCGAAGCGCATGGCCACCCTGAATCCGGCAATCCCCTTCGCCGCCTCCGGCCCCGGCGCGGGTCCAGGGGGGCGATCTCGACGCCTTCG
>CAYUVU010000180.1:0-5244 GCA_964448205.1 uncultured Acidobacteriota bacterium | reverse complement strand
CTGCGAGTACCTGGAGATGCCGGACCACGACCACTTCGACATCAGCCGCGCGGTCGGGGACCCGGAGAGCCCCCTCGCCCGGGCGATGCTGCGCATGATGGGCCTGTAGGCCAACGACCGACGTACCCCGGAACGGACCGGGCGGGACGGATCCGGCGGACCTCCCGGCGTGCCGCGCCGACCCCGGGCCGGTCAACGACACGGAGCCAGATATTGCGATGAACCTCGAACCCATGGCGCGCGACCTCGGCGCCCTCCTCAAGCAGCGCGGCGAGACGGTCGCGGTGAGCGAATCGTCGACCGGCGGCCTCGTCTCCGCCGCCCTCCTGTCGATTCCGGGTGCTTCGGCGTACTTCGTCGGCGGAGCCGTGCCTTACACCGGCGCCGCACGGCACGGGCTGCTCGCGCTCCCCGCCGAGCTTCCGCCCGAGACGCGATCCTCGTCGGAGCCCTATGCCGAGCTTGCGGCGCGGACGATTCGAGAACGCCTCGGGACGACGTGGGGGCTCGCGGAGACGGGCGCGGCCGGGCCGACCGGCAACCGCTACGGAGACGCGGCGGGGCACACCTGCCTCGCGGTCGCCGGACCGGTCGCGCGGGTCCTCACCCTCGAGACCGGCCACGGTGACCGCGAGACCAACATGTGGGAGTTCACGCGCGCCGCCCTCGAGCTCCTCCACGAGGCGCTTCGCCGGCCATGAGGCTCCGAGGAGAGTCAGTCGGGCGCTTCTTCCCTCCACCCGGTCATCGGCCGGGACGGCCGCCCGATGCCCGGGGTCCGCAGCCGTCGCGGCGATTCGCGGGCGGGGCCGACCGACGCCGCGCGTGAGACGGTGCAATGAACCGGTCCGACCTGCTGGCGCGCATGGCCAGGCTGCTGAAGCGCGAAGTCGGGCCCGCGGTGGAGGCGGACTACCCGAAGACCCAGGCGTTTCTGAGCGCCGTGGTCCTGGAAAGGATGTCGGCCGAGCTTCGCCTGGCCGATGCGCATTCGGAAGCCGGCGCCGCCGACCGCGTCGCGCTGGTGGCCGACCTGGATTCGGACCTGGCGGATGCCCCCGATTCCGTCCGAACCACGTTTCCGGCTCTGGCGGATGGAGGAGATTCCGCACTGTGCGCCTTCATCGAAGCGCTGTACGGAGATCGCGAAGCGCTCGGCCGGGAACGGTTCGATCGGCTCCTGGGCCGCGTGCGACAGGACCTCAGACGCGATATCGACCGCCGTATGGAGATCGCGTCATGAGCGACCGGTTGCCGGCGAAGGAGGTGCCGGACGCCATCCGCGGGTACCTGGCCGGGAAGACTCCGGGCGCAACCGCCATGGTGCTCCGCAACCTGCACCGGATCGCGGTCGGCTGGTCGCACGAGACCTGGCTGTTCGATGCGCACTGGAACGAAGGCGGCGAGGCGCGCTCGGCCGGATACTGCCTGCGCCGCGACCCCGGCAACGCCCTGCTGCGCAATCTGTCGGACCTCGGCGTGCAGCACCGGACCCTGGTCTGCCTCGACCGGACGGACCTGCGGACGCCACGGCCCTGCTGGCACGAGGATGCGCCGAACGTGCTCGGCGCTCCCTTCATCGTCATGGAGAAGGTCAGGGGCGAGTGCCCGAACCCCTGGGGCCGCGAGGGCCGGCGCTTCTATGCCGAGGCGGCGGAACGCGGCGTCCTGCCCGAGAGTTTCACCGACACCCTGGCGACCCTGCACAACATTGACTGGCAGGCCGCGGAACTGGGTTTCCTTGGCGTGCCCGAGGCCGGGACCAACCAGTTCGCCCTCGGGGAAATCGCCAGGTGGAGGCGGTTGATCGAGGCGTCCGGGCATGGTCCGGAGCCGGTCCTGACCGACCTCATCGGGTGGCTGGAGACGAACGCGCCGGTCACCGAGCGGCTGGCGCTCGTCCACGGCGCGTACCGCACCGGCAACCTGCTGATCGAGGACGACCGGATCTCCGCCGTGCTTGACTGGGAGCTGCAGGCCATTGGCGACCCCATGTACGACGTAGCCTACGTGCTGAGCGATCTGAACCGCGAGGGGAGCGACCTGCTGTCCAACCTGGTGCCGCGCGACGTGTTCTTCGAGCGTTACGAGGTCGCCACCGGGCTCGCCATCGACGAAGAGGCCTGCCGCTACTATCAGCTCCTCTACGCCATGCGGTCCGCGGCCTTCTGGATGAGCGCATCGGGGCTCTATCGCGACGGCCGGAGCGAGGATATTCGCCTCGCGCGCACCAAGTGGTCGATCCCGGTGGTGCTGGATCGCGCGGCACGGGACCTGGGTTACTGACCCGAAACCGTCACCGATTCATTCGGGCCAATCCGCGCAACGCCTCTCCCGCATCATTCGCGCGAAGCGGTGCATGGGCCACATGTCCTGCTCCTCGCCCCAGGCGATACCGTCGTCGCCGCAGTCCCACCGCACCAGGCTGCTGATGTCGATGAAGGTGTGGCGGTTGATGATGATCCTGCTCACCGGCTCGCCCCTGGCTACCAGCTCGCGCCCTTCCTGGTCGGAAACGTGCAGCTCGACGCGCGTGGTCGTGCCGGATCCCGGGTCGCGCTCGCCAATCCGGGTCCCCCCCGCCAGCGAGACGGTGCGGCCTTCGCGACGCAGGAAGCCGTATGCGACGACCTCGCCCTCCGGCTGCACGTTGGTGACGGCCAGGAAGCCGGTGTCGGGATCGGCCATTCCGGTGATGTAGGCGGCGCGACGCGGCCGGTTCTCGGGCCGGCGTCCCCAGGTCCGGTCGCGCATCCCCAGACAATCGATCTCGATCCGTTCGCCGTGCAGTTCGATGTGCCCGTGCACGCGCCCGAACTGATCGAAGTGATGCGCCGATCCGAACGTCGTGCCCGCGGCGGTCAGGGGCTCGGGGGGCATCACGCCGTCGAAGCGAAGGTCCGCCGAAAGCCGCCCCCGCCCGCCGTCGTCGAAGCCGAGCGCATAGGACATGCAGGGCTCGATTACCCGGATCGAGACACCCGTCGGCAACGTGATGTCGGTGAGGTCCTGGTCCTTCGGGATCGGCAGCGCGGTGTAGTTGGCCGAGAACGGGACCTCCCACGGCAGGGAGGCGGAATCGTCCCAGATCCAGGCGCCGCCGGAGACGATGCCGATGTTCGGGCGCGCCATGGTGTAGAGCCAGCCGCCGAGCTTGCGGTCCGCATCGTGGAACGAGAACCACGCCGTCTCGGTAGCCCACCATGCGTCGCCCATCTGATCGAAGTGAAAGCCGTCGTCGCGGGCAGTGAACCGGCGGTCACGCATGGTCCGGTTCCGGCACGAACATCTCCCTCAGCCTGAACTTCTGGATTTTTCCGCTCGGCGTGCGGGGGAACTCGTCGATGACTTCCAGCCGTTCCGGAAGATAGTTGCGCGCGAGCTGGTGGTCCGTGAGCCAGCCGACCATGCGGTCCAGGGTCATGCCGGCGCCGTCGCGCAGGGTTACGACCGCGCAGCCGCGCTCGCCCAGCCGCGGGTCGGGCACGCCGATGATCGCGGCGTCGACGATGTCGGGATGGTGGTAGAGCAGATTCTCGACCTCGACGACCGGCACGTTCTCGCCGCCGCGGATGATGATGTCCCGCGAGCGGCCGGTGATGCGGATGTAGCCGTCGGCGTCGATTCTCGCGTTGTCGCCGGTGTCGAACCAGAGGTCCTCGTCCACCTGGTAGGCGTCCGGCCGGTTGAAGTAACCCACGAACAGGGTCGGGCCCCGCGACTGCAGGCGTCCCTCGGTGCCGACCGGAATCCGGTTGCCGGCATCGTCCACGATCCGGACCGACTGGTGCGGTATGGCGCGGCCATCCGTGTCGAAGACCTTTTCCTCCGGATCGCCGGGGAAGGTCGCGGTGACGATTCCGTTCTCGGTCATGCCCCAGGCGCTCATGACATAGAGGTCGGGATGGGCGCGGGCCGCCTCACGCAGCAGGACCCGGGGAATCGGGGCACCGGCGCAGAGAAAGAGGCGAAGGCTGGTGATGTCGAACTCCCGCACCGCGGGATCATGCACCAGGTCGTTCAGGAACGGGGTCGCGGCCACCGTGATCGTGCACCGTTCGTCCTGGATGAGCTCCGATGCAACCCTCGGATTCCAGACGTCCTGCACCACGCTCTTCACGCCGCGCGCAAGCGACATGACGCAGGCGTACATGAACCCGGTCTGGTGCGCGAGCGGCGAACCCATGTACATGACGTCGCGCTCGTTCATCCGGAACAGCTCCCATGCCAGCCGCACCTTGGCGAGCAGGGTGTTGGGGGTGTGCATGACCCCCTTGGGCTCTCCGGTGGTGCCGGACGTGTACATCAGCTCGGTAACGTCGTTGGCTCCGGGGCGAAGCGGGGCGAGACGGCCCTCGGCATCGACGCCGTGCTCCCGGGGCGCTTCCAGGAGGAGACGTTCGAGACTCGTTTCGGGGTCCTCGCCCCCGACGACCAGCACATGGTCGAGGTCCGGCAGGTCGGGACGGATGCCGTCGACCATCGCGGGGTAGTCGACGCCGCGGAACGAGCGAGGCACGACGAGCAGCTTCGTCTTCGGGAAGCCGATCATGAAACGAAGCTCGCGCTGGCGGAAGATCGGCATCAGGGGGTTGAAGACCGCGCCGAGCCGGGCGCAGGCCGGGTAGAGCACGAAGTAGTGCCACCAGCCGGGCAGTTGCGCGGCCACGACATCGCCGCGCCCGACCCCCAGTTCGACCAGGCCCAGCGCCACCCGGTCGGACAGTCGCTTCAGCTCTCCGAACGTCCGGGAGGTCCGCGCCCCGCCGGCAGCCTCGTGGCCGACGACGGCCACATCGTCGGGCCGCGCGGCCGCGGTCCGGTCGAAGTGGTCGACTATCAGCTCGTCGCCCCAGAGTCCGGCGCGGGTCAGCTCCCGCCGCCGGCGATCCGGGATAACCGGTTCAAGCACCACCGCGGGCGTCTTCGCGGATGAAGTCCGCCGCCTTCTCGGCAATCATGATGACGGGGGCGTTGGTGTTGCCGGAGACGAGGGTGGGCATGATGGAGGCGTCGACGACCCGGAGCCGCTCGAGTCCGTGCACCCGGAGCCGGTCGTCCACCACCGCCATCGGGTCGCTCCCCATCTTGCAGGTGCCCACCGGGTGGTACACGGTGGTTCCGGTGTCCCGGGCGTAGTCGAGCAGATCCTCGTCGGACTGCGCATCGACGCCGGGCTGGAGCTCCGCCCCGCGGTAGGGATCCAGCGGGGACGCCTCCGCGATCCGGCGCGCGATGCGGGTC
>CAYUVU010000179.1:0-8236 GCA_964448205.1 uncultured Acidobacteriota bacterium | reverse complement strand
TCGAGCCGGACGAATCCCGCCTCCACCCAGCGCGCCGCCTCGCTGCGGCTGATGTCCGGGAGACGCTCCGAAGCGACCAGGTCGAGGCGCCGGCCGGCCTCGGCCGCCGCGATCTCGAACTCGAGATGCGTCGCGCCGCCGTCCCGGTCATCGCTGCCGCACGGGTCAGCGCGTACTCGTCAGGGCCCCGGGCGACGGCCGCACCCCGCTGTTCGGCGCGCCCGGCGAGAACGAGCCCCTTTCCCCGGAACCGTTGCCGCTGGACGTTCTCCACGAGGATGCCTGGCTGATCGCGATCGACAAACCGGCGGGGCTGGTGGTCCATCCGGGCCCCGGTCACCGGGACGGAACCCTGGCGAACGGACTGATCCACCGATATCCGGAGATCGCGCGCGTCGGTCCCCAGGGGCGGCCCGGACTGGTCCATCGCCTGGACCGGGGCACGAGCGGCGTGCTGATCGCCGCCCGCACCGAGCCGGCGCGGTTGCGGCTCGCCGAAGCCTTCGCCGGGCGGCAGGTGGAAAAGCAGTATCTGGCCCTGGTGATGGGCCGGTTCGGGGAACACCGCCGGATCACGGAACCCGTCGGCCGCGATCCGAAGCACGGGCAGCGCTACCGCTGCCGGGGCAGGCACGCGCGGGAGGCCGAGACCGAAGCATGGCCCCTCGAAGAGCTGCCCCTCACGACCCTCGTCGGCATCCGCCTCCACACGGGTCGCACCCACCAGGCCCGCGTCCACCTGGCCCACACCGGCCACCCGATCGCCGGCGACGTGATGTACGGCCCCGGCGCTCCGCGGCGAGGCGGCGGGCAGGCGGGCGCCGCGCTCCGCCGCCTCGAGCGCCCCGCCCTGCACGCGGCCGAGATCGCCTTCCGCCATCCCGGTAGCGGCGATCCGGTCCGGTTCGCGGCGCCGCTCGCCGAGGACTTTCGGGAGACGCTCGCGGCGCTGCGCTCGGCGACGGCCTGAACCACCGCCCAATCGCATAGGATTCGCGCGGTCAGCCGGAATGAACACCGTTCTCGGAAACGAGGAATTCCGGGCAGCGCTATTCCGGCTTGGGGACCTGGTGGCGGCGCGGGCGCCGGATCCGCTTGCCATCCTGGGCATCCGCCGGCGGGGGGTGCCGCTCGCGGCCCGCATCCGCCGGCGCCTCGAGAGCGCCGGCCGCCGGGACATCCCGGTGGGGGAGCTGGACATCAATCTCTACCGGGACGATGTCCATGACCGGGGCATTCCCCGCATCGGTGAGACCCGGATCCCGTTCGCCCTCGAGGAGCATCACATCCTGCTGGTGGACGACGTCCTCTTCACCGGAAGGACGGTCCGGGCGGCGCTCACCGCGCTCAGCAACTTCGGCCGGCCGCGGAGCGTCCGGCTCGCGGTCATGGTGGACCGGGGCGGCCGGGAGCTGCCCATCGCCGCCGACTTCGTGGGTCTGACGGTCGAAGCGGGCCCCGGAGACATGGTTCGAGTGCGGGTCGAAGAAGAGGACGGTGAGGACGGGGTCGTCATGCTGCCTCGCGGGGAGGCCGCGGCATGAGGCACCTGCTCGGTATCCGCGGCCTCACCCCCGAAGAGGCGCTCGGGATCCTGGACGAAGCGCCCCGCTATCAGGACGTGGCCGATCAGCCGGTGCCGCGGGTTCCGGTCCTCGTCGGGCGGACCGTGACCCACCTCTTCATGGAGCCCTCGACCCGCACCCAGGCGTCGTTCCAGCTCGCCGCCAAGCGTCTCTCGGCGGAACCCCTCTCCTTCGTTCCCAAATCCTCCTCGCTGACCAAGGGGGAGACCTTCCTGGACACCGCCCGCACGCTCGCCTCGATGGCGCCCGACATCGTGGTGGTCCGGAGCGCCGAGTCGGGAGCCCCGCACGTGCTGGCGCGGGAGATCCCGACGGCGCAGGTCATCAACGCGGGTGACGGGATCAGCGAGCATCCCACGCAGGCGCTGCTGGATGCCTTCACCATCCGGAAGCACCTCGGACGCATCGCCGGGGTGCGGGTGACGATCATCGGTGACCTGCTGCACAGCCGGGTGTTCCGCTCGAACGCCCGCCTCCTGACGATGCTGGGCGCCGAAGTGCGTTGCTGCGGGCCGCCGACGCTCGTTCCCCCCGGGCTCGACCGGCTGGGAGTCCGGTCGCTCCTCCACCTGGAGGAGGCCCTCGAAGGCGCCGAGGCGGTCATGGTGCTCCGCATCCAGCACGAGCGCATGCACGCCTCCTTCATCCCCACCGAACGCGAGTACTACCGCGAGTTCGGCCTCACCGGCGAGCGGCTCGCCCGGACCGACAACGCCATCGTGTTGCATCCGGGCCCGCTCAACCGGGGGGTCGAGATCTCCTCGGAGGTGGCGGACGGACCCCGATCGGTGATTCTGGACCAGGTGCGGAACGGCGTCGCCGTCCGCATGGCGGTCCTTGCGGAAATCGCCCGTAGCAGTCCCAGGAGTCAGAGAACCGATGGCTGACCGGCCGGTGGTGCTGCGAGGAGCCCGCGCCGTGGACCCGACCGGGGACCTCGACGCTGTCATGGATCTCCGCCTTGCGGAAGGCAGGATCGCTGCCGTCGGCGAGGATCTCGCCGAACCCGGCGACCGGGTCGTGGACGTGGACGGACTGGTGGCGGCGCCCGGCTTCTGCGACATGCACGTCCACTTCCGCGAGCCCGGCCTCGAATACAAGGAGACGGTGGCCAGCGGGGCCGCCGCCGCGGTCGCAGGGGGTTTCACGGCGGTGGCCTGCATGGCGAACACCGATCCGGTGAACGACAGCCCCTCGGTGACCGCCCACATCCGGCAACTGGCGGAGCAGGCCGGTCTCGCCCACGTGCACCCGATCGCCGCCACCACCCAGGGGATGGCCGGGGAGCGGATCTCCGAGTTCGGCTCGCTCAAGGAAGCGGGCGCGGTGGCCGTCTCCGACGATGGGCTCCCGGTGGGCGACCCCGCGGTCATGCGGAAGGCGCTCGAGTATTCGAGGCTTCATGACCTGCCGGTGATCGAACACTGCGAGACCCTGGAACTGACCGGCGAAGGTGCGATGCGCGAGGGCGCCTACGCCGCCTGGATCGGACTCCCCGGCATCCCCGCGGCCTCGGAGTTCATCGCGGTCGAGCGAAACATCGCCCTCGCCGAGATCACCGGCGCCCGCCTCCATATCGCGCACCTCTCGACCGCGCGTTCCGCCGCCGCGGTGCGCCGCGCCAAGGCCGCCGGACTGCGGGTCACCGCCGAGGTGACGCCGCACCATCTGGTGCTGACCGAAGAGGCGGTCGGCGACTACGACACCGCCGCCAAGATGAAGCCGCCGCTCGCCGCCGACGCCGACCGCGAGGCGCTCCTGACGGCCATCGCGGACGGCACCGCCAACGCGATCGCCACCGACCACGCCCCGCACCACGAGGACGAGAAGAAACTCTGCTTCCAGAGCGCCCCCTTCGGGATCGTGGGGCTCGAGACCGCGGTGCCGCTCGTCCTCGATCGCCTGGTGGCGTCCGGCGCGATCTCCCTCGCCCGGGCGGTCCGGCTGCTCTCCACGGGTCCGCGCCGGATCCTCGGCCTGCCCGGCGGCGACCTCCGGCCCGGAAGTCCCGCCGACATCACCCTGCTCGACCTCGAGGCCACCGGAACGATCGACCCGGAGTCGTTCCGGAGCCGGGGGCGGAGCACCCCGTTCGCCGGGCTCTCCCTGAAGGGGCAGGTCGCGGCGACCTGGGTCGGAGGGCGCGAGGTCTATTCGCGAGACGCCGGCCGGTAATGCCGCCGCGCGGCTGGCAGGAGGCGGTCGAGCGCGTCTACCGGCGGCACGGCGCCGGCAGCCTCGGCTCCGACCCCCTCCAGTTCCCCCGCGGCTTCCGGCGCGCCGACGATCGGGAGATTGCGGCCTTCTTCGCCGCGTCGTTTTCCTATGGGAACGCCCGCGCCGTGTGCTCCTCGCTCGAGCGCGTCTTCGCGTGGACCGGGCCGCATCCGGCGCGGTTCGTGCGGGAATTCGAGCCGAAGCGGGAGGCTTCCGCGTTGGGCGGCTTCCGGCACCGCTGGTCGAGCGCGGCGGACCTCATCCAGCTCGCGGTCATGCTGCGCGGCATCCTCGAACAGCACGGGACCCTGGAAGCCCTGTTTGGCCGGGGCGTCGTCCGGGGGTCCGGCGGACGGGTGGACCTGGCGGCGAGCATCGCGCGGTTCCGGCGGGCCGCCCTGGCCTTCTACGAGGCGCCGGCTGAGACCGAAGGTGCGTCCCGGCCCGGTCCCCGCTACTTCTTCCCGGACCCGCGGACCTCGGCCGCCAAGCGCACCACCATGTTCCTGCGGTGGGTCGTGCGGCCGGACGACGGCCTGGACCTCGGGCTCTGGGGCTGCCTCCACCCGCGGGACCTGGTGGCGCCGCTCGACACCCACATGTTCCTGATTGCCCGGCGGCTGCGCCTGACGCGCCGGAAGACCCCGGCCTGGCAGGCGGCACTGGACCTGACGCGCGGGCTCCGGCGGCTGGACCCGGAGGATCCGGTGAAGTACGACTTCGCGCTCAGCCGCCTGGGGATCGTGGAGGGGTGTCCCCGGCATCACCGGAGTGAGCCATGCGAGTTGTGTGGGCTGCTGGGGCGGACGAGACAGCGTCCGCGTCGTTGAGCGAAACAGCATCGCGCCGCCGCCCGCCTGCGGCGGGCTGTGCCGGCTGAAGCCGGCGTTCCCTTACCGGACCGTTACCCGGGAGCGTTCGGTGAGGGTGCCCTGGGCGCGCTCCACCGCCACGATGGCCTTGTTGTAGTCGATGATCGCCTGCAGTTCGTTGGCCCGCGCCTGGGCGAGGTCGCGCTGCGCCTGCACGATGAAGTAGCTGGTGGTCATTCCGACCTCGAACTTCTTCTGCTCGGCGTCGAGGCTCGCCTCCTGCAACTCGCGCGCGACCCGGCTGGCGTCGATCCGCCTGCGGTTCGTCTCGACCTGGCGCACCGCGGTGCGCACCTCCTGGGCAATCAGCACCTCCTGTTGCCGGATGGCTTCGCGCTGCCGGGTGAGATCGGTCTGCGCCTGGGCGTGGTTCGCGTGGGCCTCGTTGGGACCGATGGGGTACGAGAAGGAGAGACCGACCTGCCAGTCGCGGTAGTCGAGCCCGCTCATTTGTGAAAGGGCATCGCCGTAGCCACCGGGGATCGTCTCGATGGTGGGGCCGAAGAACCCCTCCCGCAGGAGCTGCGTCCCCCCGACGCCGGTGAGCTGAGCCACTCCCACGAGGTCCACCGAGGGAAGCGTCTGGTTGCGGAAGAACCGGACGTCGTACTGGTTGGTGTCGAGCTGAACGCGCTGGGACCGCAACTCGGGCCGGCGCTGGAGCGCCACCCGGATGGCCTCTTCGGTGTCGACGGCATAGTCCTCGTTCGACGGAGCGTCGACCGGCCGGATCTCCCCATCCCAGAAGCCGACCCCGTCGGGATCGCGGATCAGCGCCTTGAGCGCGTCCTCGGTCTGGCGGATCGCCTCTTCCGCCAGGATCAGCTCTTCCTCGCGGGCCGCCGCCTCGGCCTGGGCCTGCAGGACGTCGATCGGCGCCATGGTCCCCACTTCCACCTGCACCTGGTTGTTGCGCAGCAGGTCCTGGGCCAACTCCAGCGACTGCGCGGCGACCTCATGGCTCCGGATCGCGAAGACGAGATCCCAGTACGCGTTCTGAACGTCGCGCAGCACATCCAGCACGCTGGTCTCGAACTCGTGCCCCGCCTGCCGCTCGCCGTTCTGCGAAATCACGATCTGGCGCCGCTGCGGGTCGGCGCGGAAGTTCTGGAGCAGCGGCTGCGTGACCTGGGCGTTGAGCGTGCTGCGGTAGCGCGGGTTGAAGGTGAAGAACTGGCTGTTGGTGGCCAGCCGGTTGTTGTTGAACTGGACCGAGTAGTTGGCGCCGAAGGGGAGTTGCTGCTCGAAACGCAGGTTGTAGTTCAGGTTGTCGCGCTCGTTCTGGGAGGCCCCGTCGAGCTGGCTCTCCGCCGGTGAGAGGCTCTCCTGCAGGTTGGTGTCCAGCACCAGGTTCGGGGTGTACACCCGGCGGGCAGCCGAGAGCGCGAACGTCGACGACTGCCGGGCCAACCGCGAAATCTGAACGTTCAGGTTGTTCTCGAGCGCCTGCTGGATGGCGTCGTCGAGGCTCAGCTCGAGCGGCGCCGGCTGGCCGGCGGCGTCCTTCTCCGGAGAATCTGCGAAGGCCATGCCCGGCAGGCCCAGCGAAAGGACAAGAATTGCGGTGGTGGTGCGCATGAGGTTTCTCCTCGAGAAGGAACGGGGGAGCGGTCCGGCAGGGATCTCATCTACAAGACGCGCCCAAGCCGAATTTTCTACCGTCACTCCATGAATACGCACATCCCCCGCTCGAGGTTTCACCTCTGAGTCTCCAAAGCACCGTGGCATCCACGGTCCGCGTGCGTCTGGATCTCGCCTATGACGGGACCGACTTCGCCGGCTGGCAGGCGCAGCCGGACCGCGACACCGTCCAGGGGCGCATCGAAGCAGCCGTCGGGCGGCTCTACCGCCGGCCCCCCGGGCAAAGAACGCCCGTGGTCGGCGCCGGGAGGACCGACGCCGGAGTGCACGCCGAAGGACAGGTGGCTCATTTCGACGCGCCCGGGAGGATTCCGCCCGCAGGAATCGGGGCGGGGCTGAACGCCCTGCTGCCCGACGCGATCCGGGTTCTCGCCGCGGCGGAAGCCGGGCCGGATTTCCACGCCCGGTTCAGTGCGGCCGGCAAGACGTACCGCTATCACCTGCTGACGGAGACGATGGCTTCACCCCTGCGGAGCCGCTACGCCTGGCCGGTCGGCGACGGCCTCTCCCGGGAGGCGATGGAAGAGGGCACCGCCGCTCTCACGGGCCGCCACGACTTCCGCGCCTTCTTCACCGCACCTCCCGGGGAAGAGCCGGAAACACCCGTCCGGAACGTCTTCACCGCGCGCCTTGACGCAGCCGGCAGCGAGTTGGTCTTCGAGGTCACGGCGGACGGGTTCCTCCGCTACATGGTTCGCCGGATGGTGGGGACCCTGGTGGCGATCGGGCGGGGACAGCTTCCGCCGGAACGGGTGGCCGAGATGCTTCGCGATCCCGACGCGCCGGGTCCCAGGTTCCGGGCGCCCGCCGCCGGGCTCCGCCTCTACCGGGTGCATTACCGGCATGGAAGCGGAACGAATCCCGCCCCGTCAGTCCCGGATGGAGGCAAGCCGGGCACTGCTAAATTGGCGGGTCCGTGCCCGGGAGTTCCGTGACCCTCGACATCGCTCCCGAGGAGGAAACCGCCGGACTCCTCGCGCGGATCGATCGCACCCGGCTGCCGCTTCACGTCGCGGCCATCATGGACGGGAACGGCCGCTGGGCAGCCAACCGCGGACTCCCCCGGGTCGAGGGACACGCGGCCGGAGTGGAGTCTGTCCGGGACACCGTCGAGGGCGCCGCCAGCCTGGGACTCGGGGCGCTCACCATGTTCGCCTTCTCCATCGAGAACTGGAGCCGGCCTCCCGAGGAGGTCGAGGTGCTCATGGAGCTGGTCAAGCGCTACCTGCGGCTCGAAACCGAGAACCTGATCGCGAACGACATCCGCTTCCGGCCCATCGGACGGCTGGGCGAGCTGCCCGCCGACGTCCAGGCGATGCTGCAGGAGACCGCCGACGCCACCGCGCACTGCGAGGGGCTCGGCCTCAACATCGCGCTGAACTATGGAGGGCGGGCGGAAATCGTGGACGCCGCCCGGCGGATCGCCGAACAGGCGGCGCGGGAAGGGAAAGCCCCCGAACTGGATGAGCACGCCTTCGGGGAATACCTGTACACCCGCGGCCTTCCCGACCCCGACCTCCTGATCCGCACCAGCGGCGAGGAACGGGTTTCCAATTTCCTCCTGTTCCAGAGCGCCTACACGGAATTCTGGACGACGCCCACGTTCTGGCCGGATTTCCGGCGGCGGCACCTCTTCGAGGCGATCCTCGCCTACCAGCGCCGCAGCCGGAGGTACGGCGGAATCTCCGACTAGCGGGCTGCCGGCATGCGGCGGGTCATCAGTGCGGCGGTGGTCGCCGCGGGCACGCTGGCCCTTTGTCTGCTCGTCCCCCCCTGGATTCGCCAGGTCGCCATCCTGCTGGCGGCGGTCTACGCCTGCCGGGAGGCGATCCGGATGGCGGGGGCGATCCAGGCGCCCGGGAAAGGGTCCGAGGTTTCGGATAGCGGGAGAGTGCCGCCGGCGGGCCTGGCCGCAACCGT
>CAYUVU010000178.1:0-5399 GCA_964448205.1 uncultured Acidobacteriota bacterium | reverse complement strand
GTCACGTACCAGCCGCTTCCCAGGAACTGGATGGCCGGGCTGGAGACGATCCGGTGGGCGGCTCCGCCGCAACGCCGGCAGGCGTCGAGCGGCTCGTCGCTGATGCGCTGGATGGCCTCGAACACCTGCTCGCAGTCGTCGCAGCGATATTCGTAGATGGGCATGGGTTTTCGGAGCGTCGGCGCGGGGAGTGTAGCGAAGCGACGCCGGCCGGTTCTCCGCCGCTAGCGCGGCAGGCGCGGGGTGGTCGGCGGCGGTTTCCGGTGGCCGGTCGCCTGCTCGTAGGCGAACGAGATGCGGAACAGCGCGCCCTCGCCGAGGGCGTTCCCGAGAAGTTGCAGTCCGCCCGGGAGCCCTGACGGGGTGAAGCCCATGGGAACGGTGACCGCCGGGAACCCGGTGGGAGGGGAGAGCTGGGGCGAGTTGTTGCCGTCGGGCGTGGTCAGGTCGCCCAGGAGGCGCGGGGGGTTGCTCCAGGTGGGGAAGGCAAGCGCGTCGAGATCCTGATCCTCGAACAGGCCCCCGACCTCGGCCCGGAGCTCTCCGGCGCGCCGGTTTGCTTCGGCGCAGATGTCGTCCGGTTCGCCCTCCACCTCGAGCGCGGTTTCGAGCCGCGGCCGGATCGACGGGTGGTAGTCGCCCCCCTCCACCAGCTCCTCGAGCGTCGTCACCGGAGCGTTCGGCCCGAGGCTCGCCAGATAGGCCTCGAGCTGGGCGCGGAACGGGTTGCACCACAGCGATCCCTCGGCTTCGAGCCCCTCGATCCGCACCGGGTCCACGACGGTGACGCCCAGCGCTTCGAGGTCGGCGAGGGCGGCTTCGAAGAGCGCCCCGATGCCGGCGTCCGCGGTCTCGGTGTCGCTGAGTTGGCGGACCACGCCGATCCGGACGTCGGTGAGCGGCCCCGCGTCGAGGTACCGGAGGTAGTCGTCCTCGCGCTCGAACCCCTCCGTCGCCTCGTCGGCCGGGTCCGGCCCCGCCAGCACGTCGAAGACCCGCACGCCGTCTTCGACCGTGCGCGCCATCGGGCCGCCGATGTCCCGGTAGAGATTGAGCGGCACGATCCCGTCCCGGCTCGTCAGGCCCATCGTCGACCGGATGCCGAACAGGGAGTTGTGGGACGACGGCCCGCGGATGGAGTTGCCGGTGTCCGTCCCGAGGCCGGCGGCCCCGAAGCTCGCGGCCACGGCGGCCCCGGTGCCTCCCGAGGACCCGGCCGGCACCCGGTAGGGGTCGTACGGGTTCCTGACGTGACCGGGGATGACGGAGCCGAGGCTCTGATAGGCGCTGAAGGCGAACTCGGCCATGTGGGACTTGGCGAGCACGATGGCGCCCGCCTCCCGGATCCGCTGCACCTGGAACGCGTCATCGGGCGGGATCGAGTCCGCGAGCGACGCCGATCCGGCGGAGGTGGGGAGGTCAGCGGTGTCGTAGTTGTCCTTCACGATCATCGGGACGCACTCGAGCGGCCGGCCCGGGTCGAGCCCGGAACCCGCGAGGCGCCCGTCGGCCTCCGCGGCCCGCTCCATCGCCTCCGGATTGACCGTGACGATCGCGTGGAGGGCCGGGCCCTCGCGGTCGTAGGCCTCGATCCGCGCCAGGTAAGCGGCGACCAGTTCCGCGCAGGTGAAATCGCCGGCCTGAAGGCCCTGGTGGATCCCGGCGATATCCAGTTCCACCACCTCGAGACCCGCCGCCGGTTCCGGCGCCGGACCGCCGCAGCCCGCGATCGCGAGCGACCCCGGGATGACCAGGGCGATGCCCCCACGTTTCCCGATCTTCTCCAGTGTCCCGAACATGATCCGATTCTATGCGTCCGCCTCCGGCATCGCCTTCTCCACAGGCTGCTAAAATCCCGCGCCCATGACGCTCAGCGAGTCAGCCCCGTCGCGCCATTCCCGGCAATGGCTGTGGCGATGGCGATTTTGCATTAGGCCGGGCTCGCCTCGCGTCCGTTCGATCCACTGATTGCGGCGGGAGGCGGCCCGACCCGGGACGCCTCCGGACGACGGCGCGAGAGGGTGCTTGAGGGCGCCCGCCAAGGCTTCGAGGTTCCCGGTTCGGGACGCGCTGACCGTCACTCACCCCACCAAGGAGCCACTCCCGTGATCGCCCCCCTCCTCGAAACCCTGCTCTCCGGCGAGGCCGCCGATTCCGGTGCGCTGGAGACCGCGCTCCACCGGATCCTGGCCGGAGAGGCCGATGTCGCCCAGACGGCGGGACTGCTCGTCGCTCTTCGGATCAACGAGCCCGACGCCGCCACGCTGGCCGCCTGCGCCCGCGCGCTCCGGGGTCACCGCAAGGCCGTCATGTCCCAGGTGCGGCCGCTGGTGGACACCTGTGGAACCGGTGGCGACAAGAGCGGCACCTTCAACATCTCCACGGCCTCGGCGCTGGTCGTGGCGGCCGCCGGCGGCGCGGTGGCCAAACACGGCAACCGCAGCGTCTCGTCCATCACCGGCAGCGCCGACGTGCTGGAGGCCTGCGGAGCGCCCCTCCACCTCGAGCCCGGTCAGGCGTCGCGGATCCTGGACTCCACGGGCTTCGTCTTCCTGTTCGCGCCCGCCTTCCACCCCGCCATGGCCCACGTCGGGCCGGCGCGCCGGGCGCTCGGGATCCGCACGCTGTTCAACGTCCTCGGCCCGCTCGCGAATCCGGCGCTCGCCGAACGCCAGTTGATCGGGGTCTACGATCCGTCCCTGACCGAGACCGTGGCAGGCGCGCTCGCCGAACTCGGGTCGGCCTCGGCGCTCGTCGTGCACTGCGAGGGGCTGGATGAGATCGGCCTCCACGCGACGACCCGGGGCCACGCGCTGAACGACGGGAAAGTGACGCCGGTCGAGATCCGGGTCTCCGAACTGGGACTCCGCGAAGCCTCGATCGAGGAGCTGCGCGGGGGCGCCACCTCGCAGAACGCGGAGATCCTGCGCGCCGTACTCTCCGGAGAAGACGATGGGCCGAAGCGGGACGTGGTCGCCGCGAACGCGGGCGCCGCGCTCACCGTCGCCGGGCTCGCGCCGGACCTGCAGGCCGGCGTGAAGACCGCCCTCGAGACCCTGGCGTCGGGCCGCGCGCTGCGCACGCTGGAACGCTACGTGGAGACCAGCATGCGGATGACGGGAATGAATGTCGCGTGACGGCACGGGTACTCGAGGGACTCGTCCGGGCCGCCGCGGCGCGAGCGGAGCGGCTCGCGGCCGGTCCGGCGCCCGGCGCGCCTGAGCGGCCGGCCCCTTCCTTCCGGGACGCGATCGCCGGGCGGGACCCGCTCGCGGTGATCGCCGAGTTCAAGCGGAAGAGTCCGAGCGCCGGGGCGCTGCGCGACGACGATCCCGGCGCCCGGGCGCTGGCGTACCGGGAGGCCGGCGCCTCCGCCGTTTCGGTGCTGACCGACCCGGACGCCTTCGGGGGATCCCTCGAGGACCTGCGGGCCGCCGCGGCGGCCTCCGGCCTCCCCATCCTCATGAAGGACTTCATCGTGGACCCGGCGCAGGTCCGGGCGGGGTGGGCGTCCGGCGCCTCCGCGGTGCTGCTGATCGTCCGCTGCCTGGACGACGCCCGGCTTCGTCATCTCCACCGGGAAGCGCGATCGCTGGGGCTCGACACCCTGGTCGAGGTGCACGATGCGGCGGAACTGGAACGCGCCCTGGCGCTCGAGGACGCCGTCGTGGGGATCAACAACCGGGACCTGGACACGCTGCGGACGGATCGCCGCCGCGCCCGCGACCTCCTTCCCCGGGTTCCGGCTGAACGGATTGCGGTCGCCGAGAGCGGGTACCTGGAGCCGGAACATCTGACGGAGTTGCGGGGGCGGGCGGACGCGGTGCTCATCGGAACGGCGCTGATGCGGGCCGCCGATCCTTCGGCGTTTCTTCGGGCCGCTACCGAACCCGTGCCGGCCGGCGTCTGAGGAACGCCGGCGCACGTCGTGGAGATCAAGATCTGCGGCCTCCGCAGGCCGGAGGACGCCCGGCTGGCCGTGCGGCTCGGCGCGCAGTGGATCGGCGTGGTCCGGGCTCCGGATTCCCCGCGCTCGGCAACGCTCGAGGAAGCCCGGCGGGTGATCGCGGCCGCCCGGGAAGCCAACCCGGACGTGCGCCCGGTGCTCGCGACCGGGAGGCGGACCCGCGACGAGGTCGCCTCGGACGCGTTCGCGCTGGGAGTGGAGCGGGTCCAGCCCCACGGTCTTTCCGAAGCTGGAATCCGAACGCTGACGGAAGCCGGCCTGATCGTCCACCGGGTGGTGAGTGTGCCCGAATCCGCGGCCCGGCTTCCGGACTTCGTATCCCCTGCGGAGGATGCCGGGCCGCTCGTGTTCGATGTGGGAGGCGGCGGCAGCGGCCGCGCCTTCGACTGGCGCATCCTCGGGGAGCGCGCGCCCGAGCGCGCCTTCATCGCCGGTGGGTTGCGGCCCGAGAACATCGGCCGGCTGCTCCCCTACCGGCCCTGGGGTGTGGACGTCTCGAGCGGGATCGAGTCGTCGCCGGGCGTCAAGGACCCCGAGCGGCTGCGGCGTTTCTTCGACCTGCTGCCGCCGCCGGCTACCGCATGAAGCCCTCGCTCCGCCCCCGGCAGGGCGCGTTCGGTTCCTTCGGCGGGCGTTTCGCCCCGGAACTCCTCACCCCCGCGCTCGAGGAACTGGAGACGGCGCGGCGGGAAATCGTCCCCACGCGAACGTTCCGGGACGAGCTGGACCACGAGGCGCGCGCCTGGGTGGGGCGGCCGACGCCCCTGACGAGCGCCCCCCGGTTCTCCGCGCGGGCCGGCCTCGAAACCGTCTTCAAGCGCGAGGATCTGCTCCACGGCGGAGCCCACAAGGCGAACAACGTGCTGGGACAGGCGCTCCTGGCCCGGCACATGGGCAAGTCCCGGCTGATCGCCGAGACCGGCGCCGGACAGCACGGGACCGCGACCGCGATGATCGCCGCCCGTTTCGGAATGGAGGCGGTGATCTACATGGGGGAGAAGGACATGGAGCGCCAGGCCCCCAACGTGAAGCGGATGGAGCTCTGCGGCGCCGAGGTCATCCCCGTGACCGCGGGCGCCCGCACCCTCAAGGACGCCATCAACGAGGCGCTCCGCGACTGGACGGCGAGCCTGTCCACGACCCACTACCTGCTGGGGACGGCCGCGGGACCCCATCCCTTCCCGCGGCTGGTGCGCGACTTCCAGGCGGTCATCGGCCGCGAGGCGAAGCGGCAGTGGCGGCCGCTGTCCAGTCCCGCTCCGCCGGGCTCGACGCCCACGAGCCGCACCGGCTTGTCGGGAACGAAGGCGTGAAAGATGCCGATCGCGTTGCTGCCGCCGCCGACGCAGGCCACCACCACGTCCGGCAGCCCTCCGAACTCCCGCCGCCACTGACGCTTGGCCTCGCGTCCGATCACCGCCTGGAAATCCCG
>CAYUVU010000177.1:0-5548 GCA_964448205.1 uncultured Acidobacteriota bacterium | reverse complement strand
TCCGCCAACTCATCGCCGAGGCCCGCAGCGGCAACTGACTCGGAGCGCCGGACGCACTCTCTGCCGGACCCCCCCATCGGCCTGTTCACCCTTGACAAAAAGGTAGAAGGTCCGGCGCTCCGAGTCAGTTGCCGCTGCGGGCCTCGGCGATGAGTTGGCGGAGGCGGGCGCCGTCCACCGCGCCGGGCACCAGGGTGTTCCCGATCACGAAGGCGGGGGTCCCGTTGATCCCGAGCTCGCGGGCGAGACGCTGGGTGTCCTGTAGATAGGAAATGATCTCGGCGTCGGCCATGTCCTGTTGAAGGCGGTTCACGTCGAGCCCGGTCTGGCCCGCGATCTCCATCACGGATTCCTCGCTGAGGCGCTCGGGCGAGCCCATGAGCGCCTTGTGGAACTCCAGGTACTTTCCCTGCTTCTGGGCCGCCATGGACGCGAGCGCGGCGAAGGTCGAGACCTGTCCCAGCACCGGAAAGTCCTTCCACACGACCCGCAGTCCCGGGTCGCTCTCCAGCAGGTCCATTACTGGCTCGAGCGAGCGCTTGCAGTAGCCGCACTGGTAGTCGAAGAACTCCACGAGCGTCACGTCGCCGTCCGGGTTGCCCGAAACCGGCGACATCGGGTGGTCCACCAGCGCCACGCGGTTCTTCACCAGTGCGTCCCGCGTCCGCGCCGCCTGGTCGGCCTGGCGTTTCGCCTGGAGCGCGCGGATCGCCTCTTCGATCACCTCCGGATGCTCGAGCAGGTACTCGCGGACGATCTTCCGCACGGCCTCCTCGTCCGGAGGCGGTTGTGGTTCCGTCTGCGCCCGGCCGTCGCCGGCGATCGCCGCAGAGAGAAGCGCCGCCGAGAGTGCGAGTGCCATCCTGGACTTCATGCGGGGCCTCCCTGGAACGGTCGCACCGCCGGGGCGCTGCGTTCTACGAACGTGACGTCCCCACTTCGGGGGCGATGGAGGGATTGTAGGTGCGTCTCTCCTCGACCTGGTGGCCCGCCCGCGCGGGGAGTTGCTCACCGGCCGTCCGACTCAAGGGCGCTCGGCTCGGCATCACACAAATATCGTTGTGTTGTACCGGTGGATCGTGAGAGTGTCGCTGTTCGTGCTGGTAACGTCCTGTTTTTGTGATGCACCGCTCACCGCACGCCGGGCTGAGGGAGACGCCATGAGACGGAGATTGGCGCCGCCCATCGGAGTCGCGGTCTTCGGT
The DNA here is from genome assembly GCA_964448205.1 of uncultured Acidobacteriota bacterium. Lineage (GTDB taxonomy): Bacteria > Acidobacteriota > Vicinamibacteria > Marinacidobacterales > Marinacidobacteraceae > Marinacidobacterium. The sequence goes on along the minus strand of CAYUVU010000177.1, from coordinate 4,343 downwards.
CTTGTGTTTGCGGCGTGCGGCGGCGATACGCCAATCGCTCCAGCCCCCGTGCCGGCAACACCGGCGAACCGGGCACCCCGGGCAGTCGGAAACATCCCGAACCAGGAACTCACGGCGGGGGGGAATGCCGTGACCCTCGCGGTTTCAGCGAACTTCACCGACCCGGATGGTGACGTGCTCGCCTACGCGGCGACTTCCAGCGCGCCTGCCGTCATCGACGTCGAGGTATCAGGCGCCGAGTTGACGCTGATTCCGGTCGCCGCGGGCACCGCCATGGTGACGTTGACGGCGACCGACCCGGGCGGTCTCGGCGCCACGCAGACGTTCGGCGTGACGGTGGAATCCGCTGCCGAGGACAGCGGACTCTGCCGGAACAGCCGGGCGACGCCGAGCGGTTCGAGCGCGGAATTGCTGCGGGACTGCGGCATCCTGCTCGAGGCGCGCGATGCGCTACAGGGCCAGACGAGGGAGAGGGGCCTCAACTGGAACGCAGATCTGGAGATCGGGTCGTGGAACGGCGTCCGGAGCACTCCGGACGGGGTAATTCGGCTGCACCTGTGGAACTGGGGCCTTGCCGGCACGATCCCCGACTCCCTGGGGAGCCTGACGAGTCTCGAGGAACTGAACCTCACCTTCAACAGCCTGACGGGCACGATCCCCGACTCCCTGGGGAACCTCACGAATCTCAGGATTCTGGCCCTGCGGGACAACGACCTGACGGGGACGATCCCCGCGTCGTTGGGGAACCTGCGGAATCTCGAGCTTCTGTATCTGTGGGACAACAACCTGACGGGCGCCATCCCTCACTCCCTCGGGAACCTGACGAACCTCCTCGAACTGCTGGCGTGGGACAACGACCTGACGGGCGCCCTCCCCGACTCCCTCGGAAACCTGAGCAATCTCCTCCAGCTGAGCTTCGGTCAAAACGACCTGACGGGCGCGATCCCCGACTCGCTGGGGAACCTGACGAATCTCCAGCACCTGGGTCTTTACAGCAACGACCTGTTCGGCGTCATCCCCGACTCGCTGGGAAATCTGACGGATCTCCAGCAACTGCGTCTGTCGTCCAACAGCCTTACCGGCTCTATCCCGGACTGGCTGGGAAACCTGACGCAACTCGATGATCTGGACCTGTCCGGCAACGCATTGAGCGGCGCCATCCCCGACTCGCTGGGCAACCTGACGAATCTCGAGGATCTGGATCTGTCCCGCAACAACCTGACCGGCGCCATCCCCGGCTCGCTGGGAAACCTGTCGGGGCTCAGCACGCTGTTTCTGAACCGCAATGGACTGACCGGCTGCATCCCGTCCGCGCTGAGCCGGTTTCTCGGCACCATCAATCCGCAGTCAGGGGGCGACCTTCCGGTTTGCGGAGCGAGTGGCGCGGCGGCTTTCCCGAACTAGTCACGACTGCGGCCCTGCGGGCCGCGTGCCGGCTGTTTCCGAAGCAGAGCGATAGCTCTGCGGAGACCCCTTGAGCACGAGGGATGGAAGACGGCGCCAGCCGGCCTCCATTCCTCGTAGCTCGGGAACCCGGCGTTCCAAGCCGTCGCGCCGCCTCGTCAGTGGGAGACGCCCTCGAGTTCCTCGAGGTGGCCGACGCCCGGCAGGTCGACGTTCTTGCCCAGCAGGTAGAAGTCGAAGAATGCCTTCATGTCGGCCAGCATCTCCACCCGGTTGTTGAAGCCCCGGACGTAGAAGTTCTCGCCGGGGTAGGCCTTGTAACGGGCGGGCTTGTAGAGGCGCTGCAGCTCGCGGAAGAACTCGGTCATCTGTGGGGAGCCCGGATAGCGCCCCTCGCCGTGGAGCACGAAGACGGGCGCCTGGGCGTCGGCGAGGTGGTAGTAGGGGGAGTTCGCGAGGTAGCGGTCCCGGTGCTCCTCGAGCCGCCCCATCTCCTTCCGCAACTGCTGCAGGTGGCGGAACTCGCCGTCCTCGAAGAAGGTGACGCGGTCGCAGTAGCCGGACGCCGCGATCACGGCCCCGAAGGCCTCGCCGCCGAAGCTCACCGCCGCGCACGACATGAAGCCTCCGTAGCTGGTTCCGGTGGTTCCGATGCGCTCCGGGTGGACGTAGGGGAGGGTCCGGAGGTATTCGGCCGCCGCCACCGCGTCGGCGAAGTCGCACTTGCCCCAGCAGCCGTCGTTGGCCTCCTCGAACGCGCGGCCGTACCCGGAGCTTCCGCGGACGTTGGGCAGCAGCACCACGTAGCCGCGCTGGACGAAGAACTGGACGGCGGGCTCGAAGCTGTCCTCCCATTGCGAGGTGGGTCCGCCGTGGGTCCAGACGATCGCCGGATGGCGGCCGTCCTCGTCGCCCCGCCCGGCGGCGGGCCGGTAGAGATACGAGGGGATTTCCAGGCCGTCCCCGCTCGAAAACGACACCTTCCCGGGCATGACCAGGCGGCTTTCGATCGCCTCCACGGGCACCGAATCGGTCAGCCGGGACGACTTTCCCGCAGCGCGGTCGTGAACAAACAGGTCCCCGGGGCGGGTCGGCGTCTCGAGGGTGTAGGAGATGCGGCCGCCGTCCGGAGACCACTGGGGCGCCCCGATGATCCCGGAATCGGGAGCCGCGACGACGCGCGGCTCACCGCCGCCCGCCGGCGCGATGCGGAGCTGGTAGGTCCCCCCGTGGTTCTCGACGTACAGGAACCCGCCGCCGTCCGGGGACCAGGCGCCTTCCGTCTGGTCGGCCTCGGCCGGCGCCAACGGCATGGGTTCTCCTCCCGACCGGGGCACGCTCCAGTAGTTGATCCAGCCGGAGCGGTAGGACGGGAAGACGACCTTGGCGCCGTCCGGGGAGACCAGGGGATAGCCGAAGGTGCCCCCTTCCCCGTAGTCGAAGAAGTCCTCGTCGCGCACGATGACCCGCTCCTCGCCGCCGCCGGCCGGGACTTCCACGATGGTGTGGTCCATCCAGGCGCCGTCGAGCCTGACGAACAGGACCGACTGCGAGTCGGGGCTCCAGGCGGGATAGACCTCGAGTTCGGGTCCGTCGGTCAGCCGGCGGGCCTTCCCGGAGGGGACCTCCACCGTCCACACGTCGTACTGCCCGTGGCGGTTGCAGGCGAACGCGATCCGGCGCCCGTCGGGCGACCAGGAGTAGCCCTTGATGAGCCGCCCGCCGTTCCCGGTGAGGCGGAGCGCTTCGCCTTCCTCGACGGACCAGAGCCAGATCTCCGGGGTGCCGCTGCGGTCCGAGACGTAGGAGATCCAGCGTCCGTCCGGCGACCAGCGCGGCTCCGCCGACGCCAGGAAGTGACCGCTGCCTCCGGTGGACACGGGCAGCTCGCTGACCGCGCCGCCCTCGGCGCGGATGAGCCGCAGGTTCGAACCGCCCAGGAGGATCCGGTCGCCGTCCGGGGCCCAGCGCGGGGTCTCGCCGCCCACGGACGAGGAGAGGGACAGGAGCGTCTCCACGGGAAGCGGTTCGGATGCGCTCCGGGCGGAGTCCTGAGCGGCAAGCGGGGGTGCGAGGAGGACCAGCAGGAGGGTGGACGGGGCGATGGATCTGGTGAGGTGGGGCATCGGGACCTCCCGGGCGGCGATCTTACGGGGGAAAGCGGATCGCGCCGGACGGGGCTCGGCGGCGCCGCGCCGCAAAGAGGGTGCGGCCGGTCAATACGATTCCCGGCGCCGGGGACGTCATGCGCCTCGCCTGCCGGGCGACCCGGCACAGGGATTCCGAGCGAACACGGGGAGTGACGATGAACGCCAAGAAACTGATCCTGGGAACCACGGCCTATGCCGTCTGCACGTTCTCGCTCGCCGTGGGCTGGCATGTGCTCCTGTTCCAGGAGCGATACGAATCGTTCGGCTACTTCGAGGGAGAACCGGACTTTCTGCTCGGTCTGCTGACCATCGTGCTCCAGGGAATCCTGCTCTCCGCCCTGTTTCCGAGGCTGAAAGCCGAGGGAACCTCGTTTCGGCAGGGAATGAGGTTCGCCCTCATGACCGGCGCCTTCTTCTGGACCTGTCACGTGCTCGCCTTCGTCGCCAAGCAGCAGGTGCCGGGAGTTGCGGCGTTCATCGGGATGGAAACCGTCTATCTGCTGCTCCAGTTCGGGCTGTTCGGGCTGATCATCGGCATCATCCACGGCCGAGAGATCCGGCAAGCGCCACGTGACGCCTGAGCAGGGGATTCGCGAGCGCGGCCGCCGCCACGCAGCCCTTGCGCCGCCTGGGAGAGCAGCGGTACGCCGTCGCTGCGCTTCGCGCAGCGGTGCCGGTCTGAAGACCGGCGCTCCCCATCGCCTGAACCACCCCCGATAGCGGTTTCGCGGCCCTCTCGGGCCGCGATGCCGGCCCGAGGCCGGCGCTCCGAGCCGTGGGTGTCACCTC
>CAYUVU010000176.1:0-7858 GCA_964448205.1 uncultured Acidobacteriota bacterium | reverse complement strand
ACGAAGATGAGCATCACGGCCAGAAGCCCGCTGCGCGCCAGGGCTTCCTGGCCCTCCTCCGCCTCGCCCGCCATCCCGGCAACGCTGAAGTCGTATCCCGGGAAGCGCTCGCGGAGCCCGGGCAGCACCTGATCGCGGGCGGCGGCGATGACCGCATCCGGGGTGGCCACCCGCCCGTCCACGCTGGCCAGCACGGTGACCGCCCGCAGCGAGTCCACCCGGCGGATGACCGACTGTCCGGCGGCAGCGGAGACTTCGGCGATCTCACCCAGCGGGTTCACCCGCCCGTCGGGGCTGCGCACGAGCATCCCGGCCACCCCCAACGCTCCACCCGAATCGGCGCGCGGGGCGCGCAGCACCACCCGAATCTCGTCGCGGCCCCGCTGCAGCCGCGCGATCTCCTCTCCATGAAACGCCTGGCGGAGCTGGCGCCCCACGGCCCCCGCGGTGATTCCGGTGCCCGACTCTCCGGGGCGGACCCGAGCCACCAGACCCGGAGCGGCGCCTTCGAAGTCGTCGGAAACGGACGTCACTCCCGGAACCTCGCGGAGTCCCGCCTGGAGGGCCTCCGCGGCCGCTGCGAGGCCTTCGAAATCCGGACCCCGAATCCGGAACGACACGTCCGCCGCCTGACCGAACGCGTCGCTGATCACGGACACCCGGGCATCCACCGGCTCCGATCGAATCCGGTCCCGGACCCGGTCGGCGACGGCGCGCGTCGGGATTCCCGCGCGGTCCTCCTGGGGGCTGAGCCGCCAGATGATCTGGCCGACGGACGCGCCCACCTCCCCGGACTGTCCGCCGAAGGACGCCCCGATCCCGATCGGAATCCGCTGCCCCACCAGAACCACCCGGTGACGCTCGACATCCACTCCCGACTCGGCGCGGATCGCCTCGCGCACCTCGTCCACCGTGGCGCTGAGCGAGGCGACCACCGCACGGGTGGTGTCCGAAGTCGCTTCCGCCGGCAGCTTGACCTGGACGAACGCGATGTTGTTGTCCATGGGCGAACCCGTCACGACCTGCACGAAGCCGCCCGCGGTGAGCCCGAACGCGAGGCACAGCGCGAAGATTCCGAGCGCCAGGGTCGCGAGCCGGTTGTCGAGCGCCCACCGGAGCGCGGGCCGGTAGACCGCCTCCACGGTCCAGTCGAAACCCGACTGGACCGCGCCCCGGATCCGCGCGAGACGGCGGCTCGGACGCACGGACAGGCCGCCGTGCGCCAGGTGGTGCGGCAGGATCCAGGCGGCCTCGAGCAGCGAGAACGCCAGGATCGGGATCACCATCCGCGGCACATCGCCGATCAGCTCGCCGTACACGCCCGGAATCCCGAGAAGCGGGGCAAAGGCGGCCATCGTGGTCAGCACCCCGAAGGCGGCCGGGAAGAGGACCCTCCGGGTGCCGCGAATCGCCGATTCCTCCCGGCTCTCGCCACCGTCGTCCATCCGTCGCTGGACGTTCTCGCCCACCACGATCGCGTCGTCCACCACGATGCCGAGGGCCACGATGAACGCGAACATGCTGAGCAGGTTGACGGTGATCCCGAGCCCCGGCATCAAGAGGAAGGCGCCGAAGAACGTGAACGGCAGTCCGGCCGCCGTCCAGACGGCGAGGCGGGTCGAGAGCGTGAAGAAGAGCACCAGGAAGATGAGTCCGAGGCCGGACAGCCCGTTCCGGACCATGAGATCCAGGCGGCCCTGGAAGTCCTCGGATGCGAAGTACCAGGGCGTAACCCGGATCCCGTCGGGGAGCTGCATCGCCCCGATGACCTCCCGCGCCCTCGTCGTGGTCTCCGCGAGGCGGCCACCGTCCTGCAACAGAACGCTCAGAAACACCGCCGGCTCGCCGTTCATCGAGGCTTCGCGATCCGACGCCGCGAAACCGTCGGTCACGGTGGCGATGTTCTCCAGACGCACCACGCCGCCATCCGATGCCGTGATGACCGGAATTCGCCCGAAGTCCTCGGCGGTCGTCGCGGCGCCCTCGGTACGCAGGCTGAGTTCATGGGCTCCGCTGCGCACGGTGCCCGCGGGAACGTCCGCGGAGGCCAGCCGGACCGCGTCGGCGACGCCGTCGAAGGTCAGCCCGAACCGGGTCAGGTTCCGCTCGGAGATCTCGATGGTCAGTTCCTGGTCCCAGCCCGTGAGCCGCTCCACGGCGGCCACCCCGGGTACCGACACGACCGCGTCGTGGACGCGCCGGGAAGCCCGGTGCAGGTCGCGTTCGCTCACCGCTCCGTGCACGGCGATCCGGAAGATCTCCCGGTACCGCGCGATCTCGGAGACCACCGGATCCTCGGCCTCGGCCGGCAGCGAGGCAAGGGATCCCACCCGTTCGCGCACCGTGTCCCCGATCCGGCGAATGTCCGCTCCGGACTCGAGCACCAGCGTGAGCCCTCCGGCGTTGTCCGCCGCGAGCCCGGCCATCTCCCGCACGCCCTCGATGCCCCGCAGCGCCTCCTCGAGCGGCAGCAGTACCCGGGACTCGACCACCTCGGCCTCCGCGCCGGGCAGCACCACGCGCACTACAACCGCGGGGGAGGAGGTCTCCGGGAGGAGTTCGTGGGGAATCCCGCCGAGGGCCAGGTAGCCGCCGAGCGAAACGCCGAAGAACACGAGGTTCGCGGCGACCCGGTTCCGGACGAACCAGGCGATCACACCGGTGGAGCGGCGCTCGTGCTCTGGCAGTTCTCCGTCCATCCGCCCGTGCCGCTCAGGGAATCCCGGTCACTCCGCCTCGTCAGGGAACCGCGGCCTCTGGAGAACCGGCGATCCGGACCCGCATCCCTTCCGCGACCATGGACGGCGGGGACACCACGAGCCGCTCACCGGCCGCCAGGCCGGAGCGGACCAGCAGCGCCGTTTCGCCGGCGGGCCAGAACGCGTCCACCTCCCGAATCCGGATCCGGTCTTCAGCGTCCACCACGAGCACCGTTCCGTCGGCGCGGAAGGCGCTCACCGGGACGGTCGCGACATCGGCGAACTCCCTCCCCTGAACCTCCACCCGCACGAACATCCCGGCCACGAGCGGCGGCCTGCCATCCGGCGTCGCCTGGTAGGGCCCGGCCACCTCGATCACGGCCGGAATGAAACGGGTCGCCGGATCCATCTCGCCCTCCATCCGGGCGAGCCGTCCTTCCCAGGCCCAACGGACTTCTGCGCCCGGGGGCCCGAGCGTCGCGGTCACGCGAGCCGGGGACGCCCGCGCTCCGTTTTCACGGAACGGGAGGTCCAGGAGCGAGAGCGCGGCATCCGGAAGCGAAACCCGGACCTCGAACACGTCGAGCGAGAACAGCTCCAGCAAGACGTGGCCCGGGGTGACCCACTCGCCGACTTCGGCGCCCCGGGCGGCGACCAGGCCGGAGTGTGGCGCCCGGACTTCCGTATTCCCCAGATCCGCTTCCGCGGTTTCGAGAGCCGCCCGGGCCGCGGCGGCGCCCTCTTCCGCGGCCGCCAACTGCGGTAACCCAAGCGCCAGCGGATCCGGCTCCGCTCCGGTCCGCTCCCACTCCGTTCGGGCCAACTCGCGAGCCGCCTGCTCCCGGAGCAGGCGAAGGTCAGCCTCCGCGAGACGGCTTCGCGCCTCGGCGACCGCCTGGGAGTAACGCGTCTGCCGGATTCGAAAGAGCGGGGACCCCTCGGCCACCTGCGTTCCGACCCGGAGCGCGCTGGCTCCCCAGACGACCTCGCCGGCGACCTGGGCCGCGACGGCGGTGCGCCGGACGGGCCGCGCCGTACCGTCCACGGTAACGACGACCCGCTGCGCGTCGAGCTGCACGCTCTGGACCTGAACCTCCGTGAGCGCGGGCTCGAACTCCTGGGCCTCGGGCTCCGGGCCCAGCGCCACCAGGAGCGCGACGACGGCGAACGACGCCAACAGGATCGGAACGAACAGGAAACGCCGCATCACCGCCGGCCGGCGGAGATACCGACTGCCGAGCATCCCCACATCGTGAGAACAGAGTTTACGGCGAACCGGGCGTCCACCAACCCGTCACGCGGGCCTCGAGCCGGACGGCTGCTCCGGCGCACCCCCGACCAGCCTACACTCCGCCGCGAACACGCATGTCGCCCAACCACTGTGCCAGGGGATAGTCCCGTGCGGTTGTGGGCCCTCTCGGATCTCCACATCTCGCACCCGCGGAACCGGGAAGCGCTGGACGACTTCCCGGCGCATCCGGACGACTGGCTGATCCTGGCCGGAGACCTGACCGACGGGGAGCGGGGGCTCGACTGGCTGCTCGGCGCGCTCACCCCCAGGTTCCGCCGGCTGGTCTGGACGCCGGGCAATCACGAACTCTGGACCGTCCCCGGCAGGGAACCGGGGCTCCGGGGCGTCGCGCTCTACGAGCGGCTCGTCGCCATTGCCCGGTCCCACGGCGCGCTGACCCCCGAAGATCCCTATCCGGTTGTCGAACACCGGGATGGAAGGGTCCTCATCGCACCGCTGTTCCTGCTTTACGACTACAGCTTCCGGCCGCCGCACGTTCGGCGCGACGAGGTCGTGCGCTGGGCGCGCGAAACCGGGGCGGTGTGCTCCGACGAATACCTCCTCCACCCCGACCCGTTCCCGGACCGGGAATCGTGGTGCAGAGCGCGGTGCGCGTCGGCTGCCGAGCGGCTCGCCGCATGCCCGCCGGACGTTCCCAAGGTGCTGATCAACCACTTCCCGCTGGAAGAGGAACACGCGGTGCTGCCGCGGGTCCCCCGCTTCACCCCCTGGTGCGGAACCCGGCGGACGCGCGGGTGGCACCGGCGGTTCGGCGCCTGCGCGGTGGTGTACGGGCACCTCCACATCCGAAAGACCGAATGGCTCGACGGCGTGCCCTTTCAGGAGGTCTCGCTCGGTTACCCGCGGCAGTGGGATCGCAGCCGGGGAATCGGCGCTTACCTGCGGGAAGTGACGCTGACACCGGCGCGCGCCGTTGCCCGATGACGAACCACCGGGACCCGTGGTGGAGCCCGTGGCACGAGGGTGAAGGCGCGCTCGTCCTCCATGTGGATCTCCGTCCCGATGAGGGCCGGGAGAAACGGGCCCTGTCCCTCCTCAACGACGAGGAACGGCGCCGCCGGGACCGTTTCGTGGTGAAGGGGGCCGCGCGCCGGTTTGCGCTCTGCCGCGCGGCGCTCCGGATCAACCTGTGTGAACGCCTCGAGTGCGGCAACGAAGAGCTCTCCTTCGGCTACCTCGAGCACGGCAAACCCTTCGCGAAGGTGAACGGGACGCGTTCCTCCATCAGCTTCAACGTGAGCCACAGCGGATCGAACGGCCTGATCGGGTTCGCCGAACACGACGGGCTCGGGGTGGATCTGGAGGAACGCGCTCCGGACCGGAACTTCGACGGCATCGGCAGCAGCGTCTACGGCCCGGCCGAGCAGCGCGCCCTCACGGCGGCGACGGGACCACGGAAGGCGGATCTGTTCTACCGGCTGTGGAGTCTGAAGGAAGCGCTGATCAAGGCCCTCGGAACGGGTTTCTCCCTGAACCCGTCCCGCTTCGAGGTTCCGCGGACGATGCTCGAGGGCAAGCGGGCCTCCGTGTTCCGCTTCCCGCACCGCTCATCGGACCGTTTCTGGCTGGAAGACCTGGGAGAGACCCGATTCGCGGCCGCCATTGCCTACCGGCTGCCTTCCCGGGACGCTGACTCCGGCCGCGTCAGCGCGAACTGAAGCCGCTCCGGTCGAGAAACTCCACCGTCAACCGGGCGCACTCCTCGGGCTGTTCGAGCTGGGCCAGGTGGGTCGTCCCCGCCACGGTCCGAAAGTCCACCGACGGCACCCCCGTCAGGTCGCACGGCGGGACAAAGTAGTGAGGGAGACTGGGGTCGGCTCCAACCACACGGACCGGCAGCGGCAGGGCATCCGGGGCCACCAAGGGTGCGAAATCAGGTAGCGAAGCGAGAATCCGGGCCTCGTAGTCGGGCGGGCAACGGAGTTCCCAGCCTCCTCCCGCTGCTTTCCGGAGTGTCGTCCACGCCATCAGCCGCAAAGCCCCCGGACCAAGGTGCGCCATCGCCGGCTGAGCCGCCATGAGCTCGACGAACTCCTCGCGGCTCTGAAACCGGAAGGCGCGGATCCGGGTTCGCGCGGCGGCCTGCCGGCAGGCCAGGCGCGAGGCCCGCGCGGCGCCCGCCCCGTGAGAGAGCGGCGGTTCAAAGAGAACCAGGGCCGAGAACGAGGCATCGAGAGAGGGCGACAGGAGGGCCGCCAGGCAGGAAACCGAGTGGAAAACACCGGCCCGGGGCCGCATCCCGAACGCCTGGTCCACGGCCCGCCCGACGGCCTCGAGGTCGCGGCAGAGGGTCGGGATGGTGTGCCGCGCGATGGCCCCGAGCCGATTCGCTCCGTGATTGCGAAGGTCGAACACGACGACATCGAAGTCGTCCAGGAAGAACGACCAGAACGGGAAGTAGAGATCGATCGCGAGTCCGTTGCCGTGGCTCAGCAGCAGCCGCGGGCCGTCCGGGTTCCCGTACCGCCGTACCGGTGTGGCGCCCCCATCGTCAAGCAGGGCGTCGATGGTGAGCGCGGGCCGCGGCAGGGCCGCGGATGGAGCCGTGTCCATCAGCGGTGCGCTCGTTGCCCGGGGGATGCCGGGGCGGGGAGGACGCCCCGCCCCGGCTCAGGGTCTCAGTTGCCCGCGTCTTCCGGCAGGGCGAGCGCCACGTAGGACTCCGGCACCCGGCCGCGCTGCCCGGTCTGCACCACGATGTACTGCTTTCCCTCGTGCTTGTAGGTCATCATGCCGTACATCCCGATCGCCGGAAGCTGGATGCTGCCGACCTTCTCGCCGGTCAGCTTGTCGTGGGCGTTCAGGACCGGCGGTCCGGCCATCCCCTCGGTCGTGAGCAGCAGGTCGCCGCTGACCATCAGGATCGCGCGGCCCTGACCGCCGACGTTCGACAGGTCCACGCCCTCGAGGGCCGGATGGTTCTTGATCCGGTCGTTCGGCTCGCCGACCGGGACCCACCAGAGGTGCTCACCGGTGTTCATGTCGATCGCGGTCACCCGGCTGTACGGCGGCTTGTAGATGGGCAGCCCGTCCGGACCGGGGACCCCGATGGCGCGGTAGTTCACCCAGTCGGAGATCGTCTCGCCGATCGTGGTGCACTTGCCGCTTGGCGAGGTGCAGTCGTGGTCCGGTTGATCGGCGTCCACGCCCGGCTGCACGATGCGGCCCGAGCAGCTGGGACCGGAGGACTGGTAGAGAATCCCGGTCCCGGGGTCGAGGGCGGCCGGGTGGGTGATATTGACCGCGGAGTGGACGCCGCAGGCGATCCACCCCTTGTTCTCGTCGTAGCCCTTGGGAATCGGAGGCATGTAGGGGCCGCCGACGGTGTACTCGGAGACGATCTCGATGGCCTTCTGCCTCAGTTCCGGGGTGTAGTCGATCAGGTTGTCCTCGCTGAGGTCGAGCATCTCGACCGGCGCGGGCCGCGTCGGGACCGGCTGGGTGGGCGACAGCTTCTCGCCCGGCACGATGGACTGCGGGACCTCGACCTCTTCAATGGGCCACACCGGCTCGCCGGTCTCCCGGTTGAAGGCGAAGGTGTACCCCTGCTTGGTGGTCTGGATGGCCATCGGCACCTTCTCGCCGTTCACCTCCACGTCCGCCAGGATCGGGACGTTCGGGAGGTCGTGGTTCCAGATGGGGTGGTGGGTGGTCTGGAAGTGCCAGACCCGCTCGCCGGTCTGGGCATTGAGCGCGATCACGCTGGTCCCGAAGAGGTTGTCTCCCGGCCGGAACCCGCCATAGAAGTCGATCGTCGGCGCGTTGGTCGGGATATACACGATGTCCCGCTCGAGATCGGCCGACAGCGGGGCCCACGAGGAGACGTCGCCGGTCCACTTCCAGGCGT
>CAYUVU010000175.1:0-4763 GCA_964448205.1 uncultured Acidobacteriota bacterium | reverse complement strand
GGGGGTGTCGCAGGGGCAGGCGGTGAAGGCGTGGCCGGTGACCTCCCAGTCGGGGAACTCGCCGACGCGCGGCCCCGCCGCGGTCGCGCCGGGCGGCAGGCGCATGCCGTGGCCGCCGGCCGGGCGGAGGACGAAGCGGATGGTGTCCGCGAACCGCACCGCGGTGGGCTCGCCGGCCACGAGCGTCGGCTCGTACTCCCAGCGGCGCGCCGCCTCCGCCGCCGCGGTCCCGAGATCCTCAGGTCCGCGGAGCGGGCGCGCTTCCGCGACCCTGCCGTCCCGGTCCACGGTCAGCTCCAGGATGACGAGCGCCTCTTCGCCCCGCTGGCGCGCCGACTCGGGGTAGGCGGGGGGTTCGAACCGGATCCTCTCCGGACGCTGGACGTCACCCCCGACCGGCACGATGTCGGCTTCGGCCGGAAGCGAAGCGGTGGTGGGCTCCCGAACGCGCTCGGGATCCGCCGAAGGGCGTGCTCTCTCCGGCCGCTCGCCGCAGCCGCCCGCGAGCAGCAGCGCCACGAGTGCACTGCGGGCGGCATAATCCGGGCGGCGGCGCGGGCGGGTTCGCTCAGGCATCCGGTCGGCGCCGATTGTGTCTCATGCGGACGGACGCCCTCCGAACTCTCCGGTTCGCGGCCGCCGTGTGGGCGTTTCCGGCCGTGGTCGCCCTGGGGCAGGAAGAACCGGCGCCGGAACCGGTCTTCGAGGAAGCGGCGGCCCTGATCGCCGCCGGAGAACGGGACGAAGCGGCCCGGATCCTGAACGAGTTTCTGGTGGGCCGGCCGTGGGACGTCCCGGCGTTCCACCAGGTCGGGGCGATGTGGCTGCTCGCCGGGGAGCCCGAACTCGCGGTGCCGCCGCTCGAGGGGGCGGTGGCGCGGGCGCCGCAGTTCGTGGACAGCCGGGTGGCGCTCGGACAGGCGCTCGGACAGCTCGGGGAGGTGGAAGACGCTCTCGAACACCTCGAGGCCGCCGCTGAAATGGAGCCGTCCCGGTACGAGGCCTTCTATCTCGCCGCCGCCGTGCTCGACCAGGCGGGACGTCTCCCCGAAGCGGTGGAAGCGGCGGCGCGCGCGGTCGGACTGGCGCCGCGGGATCCGGGAATGCACCGGTTCCTGGGCCGTCTGTTCCTGCGCGTCGAACGCTGGCCGGAAGCCCAGGCGGGCCTCGAACGCGCGCTCGAGCTCGGCTACCGGGAAGATCCCGCGATCTTCGCCGATCTCGGGGCGGCGCTCGTCGGCCAGGAGCGTCTGGAAGAAGCCCGGGCCGCCTACGAGCGGCACCTCGAGTTCGCGCCGGACCACGCCGAGACGCTCCTGCAACTGGGCTATCTCGACTGGCGCGGCGAGGACTACGAGGCGTCCGAGGCCCGCCTCGAACGCGCCATCGCTCTCGATCCCGGACTCCGCCGGGCCCACCACTTCCTCGGGTTGACGGCGTTGCGTCGCCAGGAACTGGACCGGGCGGAAGCCGCGTTCCGGCGCGCCCTTGAACAGGGCGAGGACTTCCCGGAGGCGTGGCTCAACCTCGGGAAGATCGCGCTTCGCCGGGGCGACGCGGAGGAGGCGGCCCGCCTTCTGGAGACCGCGATCCGCCACGCCCCGGACTACGCCGACGCCTACTACCAGCTCTCCTTCGCGCGGCGCCGGCTGGGCGACGAGGAGGGAGCCGCGGCGGCGCTGGAACGCTTCGAGGATCTCAACCGGGAGGAGGGCGCCGGGCCGGAACCTCCCCGCTGATCCCCGATGCCGCCCGGATTCCTTCGACGACACGACTCCAACTCCACCCGCTCCCGCATGCTGGCGGAGCGGGAGCGGTTCCGTCGGGACCTGCGGGCGCGGGCGCCGGACGGAGCCGGAGCAGATCCGCCGTGGTGGAAGGAGATGCTGGGGATCGGAACGAAACGGGAGTGGGTCCTGGTCGTCGTCGGCCTGCTGCTCTTCGCCGCCTACACCTACGAGAACGAGGGTGCGCGGAGCGCCCTGTGGGCCTTCACCACCGCGGTCTCCGGCCTGCTGATCGGCCGCTGGTGGACGAAGCGGAACGAAGAGGAACCCGGGGCGGCGCGAGAACCCGTCCCCGGACCTGGCGATACCCCGCGCGACGAGCCCGGCGCCCGGGACTGACCGGTTCGCCGAAGCCCGCCGGAGCCGCGTACCATGAGGCTGCCGTCAAGACACGGGAGGAACTCCACGATGCGCGCGAGACGAACCCTCATCACCACCCTCCTCATCCTCGCGGTGGGCGCGGCGCCGGTGCTGGCCCAGACCACCCATCCGCCGGTCGCCACCTTCTCCATCGTCGCCTTTGACCCGGACACCGGGGAGATGGGCGTCGCGGTCCAGTCGAAGTACTTCTCGGTGGGACACGTGGTGCCCTGGGGCGAGGCCGGGGTCGGCGTGGTCGCCACCCAGGCGAACGTGAACGCCGGCTACGGCCTGCAGGGGCTCGATCTGCTGCGGCAGGGCCTGAGCGCGGAGGAGGTCAAGGACCGGCTGCTCGCCGAGGACACCTTCCCCGGCCTCGAAGGACGCCAGTTCGCGGTGGTGGACGCGAACGGCGGAATTGCGGCCCACACCGGGCCGACCGCCACGTTCTGGGCCGGGCACCGGGTGGGTGAGCACTACTCCGCGCAGGGGAACATCCTGACCGGGCCCGAGGTCGTGGAGGCGATGGGCGACGCCTTCGAGGCCGCCGGGGGCACGCTCGCGGAAAAGATGCAGGCGGCGATGGTCGCGGGGCAGGAGGCCGGCGGGGACGCCCGCGGCCGCCAGTCGTCGGCGATGCTGGTGGTCGGCAAGGGGATGGGCCGGAACATCAACAACGACGTGGTGGCGAGGCTCCAGGTCGAGGACCATCCGCGGCCGATCGAGGAACTCGGACGGGTGCTGAACATCAACCTCGCGATCACCGCGATGTCCCGCAGCCGGGAGCGGAACCAGGCCGGCGACGGCGCCGGCGCGCTGGCGGCGGCGGAGCGGGCCACCGAACTCTGGCCCGATGCCTCCGACACCTGGATGAACCTCGGCCTGCTGAGCTACTCGCTCGGGAACCGGGACCGCGCCCTCGAGGCGCTCCGGAAGGCCGCCGGAATGAACGAACTCTTCCGCGGCCAACTCGAGTCCACGCTGCGCTGGACCCGGCATCCGGGGCTCGACGACGAGTTCCTGGCGGCGCTCTTCCCGGGGGGTTCCTGAGGAGTCGCTTCGGGAAGGCGATCCCCGACCAGCCGTGCGTTTGATCCCTTCGCTCGGCGCCGCGCTGCTCCTGTCGGCGGGGCTGGCCTTCGGCGCCCAGGATCCGGAGGCCCTGCTGCGCAGCGGCCAGCGCTGGCTCGACGCCGGGAACGCCCGGGCGGCGGTGGAATCGTTCCGCCGGCTGGTGGCGGCGGTTCCGGACTCCCGGTCCCACTACTACCTGGGAGTCGCGCTGCTGCAAGACGACCGGCCGGAAGAGGCGGTCGCGGCGCTCCGCCGCGCCGAGGCGCTCGCCGAGACCCCGAATCCCGCGCTGGCCGTTTCGCTCGGGACCGCTCTCCTGCGGATGGGGGCCTCCGGGGAAGCGATCGAGGTGCTCACCGAGGGTGCGAGGCACTTTCCGCGCGCCGCCCCGATTCTGGTCCAGCTCGGCTACACGCACTACACCCGGCTTGAAGGCGTCATGGCGCGTGCCGCTTTGCTCCGGGCCCGGGAGGTGGCGCCGAACGACGCGCAGGCCCCCTTCTACCTCGGCTTGGCGGAGGCCGCCCTCGGGGAGCTGGGGCCGGCGGCGGAAGCCTTCGGGAAGGCCGTGATCCTCGATCCCCGGAACTTCGAGGCCCACGTGGCGCTCGGGCGCACGCTCTCCCAGCTGGGGCGTCCCGAGGAGGCCCGGCAGGCATACCGGGCGGCGCTCGCCGAGGCGCCCGGACTGCCTGCGGCGCTGGTGGGGCTCGGGAGGCTCGAACTCGAGGAGGGCCGCCCCGAAGGCGCCGCCGCCTCCTTCGAGGCCGCGCTGGCGGCGGACCCCCGGCACCGTCAGGCCCTCTACAACCTCGCCGCGGCCCTATCGTTGCTCGGACGCACCGAGGAGGCGGCGGAAGTCCGGCGCCGCTTCGCCGAGGCCGCCGCCTCGAGCGACGATCCCGGGCGTTCGCTTTCCCGCACCCGCTCGAAGGCCCGCCCGCGCTGATGGCGCACCTCCGCTTCGGGTTCGCCGCGCTGCTCGCCGCGGGGCCGGCGGCAGGCGAGAACTTCGTCTTCGTGGACCGGACCGACGAAGCCGGAATCCGCTTCCACCACGAGGACGGCGGGAGCGGCCGGCGCTACGTGATCGAGATCGTCGGGGCCGGCGTCGCGGTGCTCGACTACGACGGCGACGGCTGGCCCGATCTCTTCTTCGTGAACGGGCATCCGCTGCCGGGCGATCCGGGCGGCGCCACGGTCGGAAACCGGCTCTTCCGGAACCGGGGGGACGGCACGTTCCGGGACCGCACCGAAGCTGCCGGGCTCTTGGATCCGCCCGACCAGCTCCGCTACGGCATGGGGGCGGTCGCGGGCGACCTTGACGGTGACGGCGATCCGGACCTGCTGGTCACGCACTTTGGGGAGGAGCGGCTCTTCTGGAACCGGGGAGACGGCACCTTTCGGGAAGCGCCCGGCGCGGCCGGCGCGACCGACCCCCGCTGGACCACGAGCGCGGCGCTCTTCGATCCGGACCGCGACGGGGATCTCGACGTCTATGCCGCGAACTATCTCGACTACGCCATCGAGCGGCACCGGGAC
>CAYUVU010000174.1:0-1757 GCA_964448205.1 uncultured Acidobacteriota bacterium | reverse complement strand
ACACGACATCCGCGGCCCTGCGGGCCGCTGTGCCGGTCTGGAGACCGGCGTTCCAAGCCGTTCATCCCGATGCCGATTCCCGCGGAGA
Organism: uncultured Acidobacteriota bacterium; assembly: GCA_964448205.1. Classification (GTDB taxonomy): domain Bacteria; phylum Acidobacteriota; class Vicinamibacteria; order Marinacidobacterales; family Marinacidobacteraceae; genus Marinacidobacterium. The sequence goes on along the minus strand of CAYUVU010000174.1, from coordinate 1,669 downwards.
GAACGTGAACGGGCCCATTAGTCCGAGTAGAACATCTCTCGCAGATCACCTTCCGCGATGAAGCGGGACGCCTGCCGATAGATCGCCTGCAGCGTGCCGGCCGCGAGCTCCCGGTGCAGCGGGACCGTTAGAGCCTGCCGGCTCCCCGAGGGCAGCACCCGAACCAGTTTGGCGTGACTTCCGTGCGTCGTCACCACAAAGAACCCGAAGTCCGCCAGGATCTTCAGCACCTCGCGGGCGGTGAGGCGCCGAAGGCGAGGCATCAGCGTTGGAAAACCATCGTTTCGTAGGTGACCAAGAGGCGCGGCCGGGAAGACAGCCCGAGCCGCCCGAGTTCATCCTCGTCAAGATGAAGCTCCAGGGCCTCGCCGAGATTGTCGAGCGTTTCGTCGAGCGTCCGGCCCTGGGTCACCACCGCCGCTTCCACGCATTCCGCGACAAACCAGGAACCACTTCGGACGATGACCGCATGGATCGAGGACCGCTCCGGACCTGCGGCGTGCCCGTAGGCGATGCTCGGCTCGGCCACCCGGTCCGCCGCCCCGAACCTTCCGGCGGTCCCGGACGGCGGTGCCTGGGCCTGGAACGCGGGTTCGACCCGGTAGACACCGCGCTGCAGGCGCCGGAAGTACGGCCAGCGATGCGGATGATTCGCCGGGGCGTTCACGCAGCACCGGCTCGCGACGTGCGTCCGAACGGTGCGTTCGTTCCGATGCGGCAAGGCCCGGACAACGTCGACCAACCGAAACGTCCAGTCGGAGGAGCGACTGAGACGCTGCGCTGCGACCAGGACCTCTGCATGAATCGCCTGGCCTGGATCGCCTACCGACGCCGGTGTCATGGCGCCTGAGTATACAAGGGTATGATTTGTCTTTCAATATTTACCCGTTGGTACCCATCAGTTCGAGGACGCTGATGCAGCACAAGCGTCCGAGCAAAATGTCCGGCCGTCCCGGACCACCGCCCGTTCCTCCGGGACGTGGAGGTCACACCGCTCGCAGGCCACGACCCGGCCGCGCTCTTCGGTCCTCCCGGTTCGGGGGCCGGCCCGCGGCGGAGGAGCCGGATCCGGAGACCGCTTGAAGAGCGCGCGGATCAGGCCCCACAGGATCCGCACGACCACGAAGGCCAGCAGGATCTGGAGGAAACGCACGATCACGGCGTTCTGATCTTATTCAGGCGAGGACCGGCAGGCGGTCGGGCCCCGCCTTACGGGTGCGCCGTCCGGAGCGACTCGATCTGGGCCCTCAGCGCCGCCGCCTCGGGCGAATCCGGCCGCGCCGCGATCGCGCGCTCCCAGAACTCGATCCCGGCGGCGAGGTCCTGCTCCACGAAGAGGCGGACGCGGCCGAGTGCGAGCAGGCTCTCGAAGTGTTTCGGGTCGTCGGCGAGCACGCCCTCGTAGCCGGCGACCGCTCCGGCGACGTCGCCGGCGCCGAGTTGCGCGAAGGCGAGGCGGGCGCGGATGTCGAGGTCCGACGGATCGAGGTTCCGCGCCTGCTGCAGCCAGTACACCGCTTCCCCGAAGTCCAGCGCGTCGAGGTGCAGGTCCGCGACGGCGGCCCGCGACGCCGGGTCCTCCGGGTTCGCCTCGACCGCGGCCAGGAGCGTTTCGAGCACCTCCGGGTCCACCGGCCGGGGCTCGGGGCGCGGAGCCGAAGCCGTCTCC
>CAYUVU010000173.1:0-9764 GCA_964448205.1 uncultured Acidobacteriota bacterium | reverse complement strand
GCGCAAGTACGGCTTCTTCGACCGCCTGGCCCTCGCCCATGCGGAGGAGATCTTTCCGCTCACCGAGCTGCTCGCGGGAACCGACATCGTCCCGGTGATCGGGCCGATGATGATCGTCCAGTACTGGGGCGATCCGGAGCCCCTGAACCTGCTGAAGGACCTCCTGGACGCCGGCGTGCACGCCAGCATCCAGACGGACATGTCGAACCAGCACTTCAAGGACTTCCGCGAGTACGGGGCCTTCCTGGCGCGGCACGGGCTGACCGACGACCAGGCGCTCGAGATCATGACCATCAACGGAGCGCGCGCGATGATGCTCCAGGACCGGATCGGCAGCATCGAGGCCGGCAAGGACGCGGACCTGGTGCTGCTCGACGGGCACTTCCTCGACCTGACCGCCGACCGGGTGGAGCGGGTGTTCGTGGACGGGCGGCTCGAGTACGAGCGCGACCGCGTCCTCCAGGCCGAGCGGCCGCGCGCGGTGGGACCGTTCGGCCCGGTTACCGGTGCGATCGTTCCGGAGGACGAGACCTTCGCCCTCACCGGGGCGCATGTGTTTACCGTGAGCGGCGGCGCAGTCCGGAACGCGACCCTGGTCGTGGAGAACGGCCGCTTCACCTCGGTGGAAGCGGACGCCGCGCCGCCCGCGGGGCTGGCGGTCATGGACGTCGGGGGCAGGGTGGTCATGCCGGGAACGGTCATCGCCCGCGCCTTCCCCAACGACTGGATCGGCGACCTCAAGTGGCAGGTGCAGAACGACGAGATCACCGAGCCGGTGGTGCCGGAGATGAACGCCCTCTACGCCGTGGACCCCTGGTTCCCGTCCTACCGGGTGAACACCACGATCGGGGTGACCGCGATCCACGTCACTCCCGGCACGCGCAACCTGGTCGGCGGAAACGGCGTCCTGGTGAAGACCCCCGGCATCGATTTCGAGAAGATGGTGCGCCGCGAGCCGGCGAGCATGGTGTTCGCCCTCACTCCGTCGGCGCTCCGGGAGTGGACGGACGAAGCGGGAGCGGAGCTGACGCTCGAGAGCGCGTCGGGAATGATCCGGGCGGCGCTGGATGCCGCGCGGCGGTATGCAGAGTCGGATGGATCCCGGGAGTACGACGCGCGGCTCGAGGCGCTCCTGCCGCTACTTCGGGGGGAGGTGCCGGCGATGGTCCACGCGGACCGCGTGCCCGAGATCGAGGCGGCGCTGAGCCTCGCGGAGGACTACGGCTTGCGGCTTGTGATCACCGGCGGGGTGGAGGCGCACCGGTTGGCCGGCCGGATCGCGGCGGCCGGCGCGGGCGTCATTCTGGGGAACTCCGGCAGTTACGCCTCGGACATCCGCGGGGGCGGCGAGGGCTGGAGCGTTGAGGGGCCCGCGATCCTGAACCGCGCCGGAGTCAAGGTGGCGTTCTTCGGTCCCGGCGCCTCCCGGCGCGCCTCTCCCATCGGCCGGCTGGGCGGGGAGCCCATCCTCAACGCGGCGTGGGCCTTCCGCAACGGCGTCCCCGAGGCGGACGCGCTCCGGATGGCGACGCTCAACGCGGCCGAACTGGCGGACGCCGGCGACCGGATCGGAAGCATCGAGCCGGGGAAGGACGCGGACTTCGTCATCCTGGAGGGGCATCCCTTCGACTACCGGGTGTTGCCGGAGTGGGTGTTCGTGGACGGGAGGCTGGAAGCGGGCGGCCCTCGGTAATCCGGCGACGCCGAAAGGCGAGTTGGCGTTCCAGGCCGTTCCGCCATTCTCATGACCGGAGGTGTGCGCAGGAGCACCCGATCATGGGCGTTTCTCCCGGTGGGGGGCTTCGCGAGCCGCCCCACCGGAAGAACCGGGTCGGCCAAGCCTCCCGCCAGCCTCTGCCCTCACCTCACCATTCACAGGCTGCTAGGCTCCCGGGCGGCGCCTGCCGGACCGCTGAGGTCTGGCGAGCGCACCGAGAGGAGCGCGGGTTCTTTTTTGGGACCGCATCCTTGACTTCCGGGCGGTTGGGGTTTCTTCTCCCGCCTTCTTGCACGCATTCGTCCTGTGCGATCCGGAGCAGTCGCTACCGCGACCTGTTTCCCGATCGCCTGACGATGCGAGCTTCAAACCGAGCGCGCCTGCACTGACTGCGGGGCGCCCAATCAACACGTTCTGTTCGAGGAAGGATTCATGGCTACCGGCACTGTAAAGTGGTTCAACGCAGCGAAAGGCTTCGGGTTCATCGAGCCCGAAGACCGTTCAAAGGACGTTTTCGTACACATCTCGGCGGTTGAGAAAGCCGGACTGCATTCGCTTCGCGAAGGCCAGAAAGTCTCGTATGAGGTTCAGGTCGGAAGCAACGGCAAGACGCACGCCGCAAATCTGTCCTCCGCCGAATAAGCCCTCAGGCTACCCGTGTCTTGACGGGTGTCGCTCCGGCCCGGTTGTCTCAGATTGACCGGCCGCGAGACGGCGGATTGGGCCGCACCAATCTCTTGGTCCGGAAATCTACCGGGAGAGAACTGGCCGACACTCCCTCAGTTGGTGGTGGGATGCGTCCGGTACTTCTCGAACCAGGCCAGGATGTTGGCGACTTTGGCGATCGGTGGGCTGGGCCGGCGGTCCCGGCCGTGGGTGCCGCCTCCGCTCCTGAGCTTCACGCCGAGGCGCGGGCCACTCTTCGCGCGTGAAGTCGTGCCGTGCGCGGCGCGCCGCGCGTGCCGGTCTGGAGGCCGTTACCGCGAGAACCGGCCGGCGTTCCCAGCCGGCGGTGTCTTCAGAGGGGGTCGGACTGTGCGCCTTCCTGGAACGCCCAGATGCGGTTGCGCGTGAGGATGTAGAGGACGCCGTCCTTGACCACCGGGGTGCAGTAGACGGAGGCGCCGAGGTTGTACTCCCCGAGGACCTCCAGCTCCTTGCCGGCGCGCAGCACCACCACGTCCCCGTCCTCGTCGCCCAGGAAGACCTTGCCGTCCACCACGAAGGGGGAGCCCCACACCGCGGCGAAGGTGTCGTAGGTCCAGAACTCCTCGCCGGTCTCCGGGTCGAGGGCGTGCAGGAAGCCGGACAGGCTGGAGATGTAGAGCACGCCGTCGGCGATGGCCGCGGTCGACATGGTGCGGTAGAAGTCCTCGCCGCCCCGGTGCCACACGGCGTGCGTGTCGGTGACGTCGCCGGAGCCGGTCGCGTCGATCACCCAGAAATGGCCCGGCGCCTCGCCGTGCTCCGGGTCCTGGCCGACGCCGATGTACACCTTGTCGTTGTAGACGACCGGGGTCGAGAGGATGTTGTTGCGCGTCCCCCGCCCGCCGAGAACCCACTCCGAGTCCTTGGGGTTGCAGTCGAACTGCCAGATGAGCTCGCCCGTCGCGGCGTCCAGGCTGTAGATCACCCCGTCGCCGCCGGGGAAGATGACCTGCGCCCGTCCGTTGATCACCCCGTAGGCCGGGTTGGTCCACGCGCCGTGCAGGATGTTCTCGCCGACCGGGGTGCTCTCCCACAGCAGTTCGCCCGTGTTCTTGTCGAGGGCGATGAAGTCGGGCGAGAAAGGCGACGGGACGTTGACGTGTCCCTCGTCGACGCCGTTGCTCGTGACGGTATAGAGGACGTCGCCGATGATGAGCGGCGACCCGGTGGCGAGGTTGTGCGGGAAGACGTCCAGCTCGCCGATCATGTCGTAGGACCAGATGATGTCTCCGGCAATCTCGCCGGTGTCTTCCTCGTCGGTGAAGGGGCCGTCGTTGCCGTTGGCGAAGCCATTCGCGTCGAGGCAGACGATGTGCGCCTCGTTGGAGACGTAGTAGATGCGGTCCCCCTCCATGAACGCGGTGGAGCAGACCCCCTGCCGCGGCCAGTCGTTCACCCGGCCGGCCGGGAGCTTCGGGTGCACCATCTGCCACAGGAAGACGCCGGTGTCCGCCGCGAACGCCATGACGACGCCCCGGTCGCCCTCGATGGACGGGTCGCGGCGCCCCTCGTTGTTGGTGCCCACGTAGACCCGGTTGTTTGCGACCACCGGGCCGCCGTAGGCCTGCGAGCCGACCGGCTGGGACCAGAGGACGTTCCGGCCGGTGTCCACGTCCCAGTCGCCGACGACGTCCGTCTCGTCCGAGACCATGTTCCGGGACGGGGTGTTGCCGAACATCGCGATTTCCTGGGACGAAGCCGCGCCGGGCGCCGCCAGTGCCGCCAGGACTCCGAGAATCAGCGCCTGTCGTATTGCCATTACCTGGGGTTCTCCATCACCTCGACGTTGTCGTAGTAGATGTCGATCGGCGAGTAGCCGATCAGGCCGGGGCTTCCCCGGCGCACCGGCTCCGGGTCCTCCACGGTCACGGTCCAGTCGCCGGGCTCGGCCTCGCCGCGCCGCCAGACCTTGCCGCGGATCAGCGCCCGGTCGTCGTCGATGTCCACCCGCAGCTTCAGCGTGTACCAGACGTCGGGATCCCACGCGAAGGGAAACCGTTCGGCCATCCGCAACTCGGCGGCCCACGAGCGGACTTCGATCCGCTGGTGGTTCCCCTGCAGGTCCATCGTGTAGCCGCTGTTGATGAGTCCGATGTCGGGACGCCGCCGGCCCCGCTCGGTCGACATCACGTCAGCCTGCACGGTGTAGCCCGACAGGTTTGACGGGCCGATGTAGATGGCGTGCCGGTGGATGCCGGTACGCGACGCGCCTTTCCGGAAGAGCTGCTCGCCCCCTTCGTCCACCGCGGCCAGGCTTCCGCCCCCACCGATCCAGTGCGGCGGGCGCCCGTTCGCGAAGTCCTCGGTCCACGGCAGCGGCGCGAAGATGCGCACCCGGGCGGCGGCCGATACGTCCCCCACCGTCGCGATGACCCGTCCCGCCTGGTTGGCGGCTCCGGCGCTCGCCTGGAACTCGCCGTCTCCACCGAGCTGCGAGCCGGTCAGGCCATCGAGCGTCCAGACGGCGGCCGCTTCCCCGGCCGGTTGTCCGTTCGCGTCGAATGCCAGGAGCCGGAAGTCGATCGCCTGGCCCGCAGACGCGATCACCTCGGCGGGAACCACCTGCAGGCTGGCGACCGTTCCCGTCGGCGCGGTCTCGGGCCCGAGGGCTGGGCTCGCGGCCGGCGCCGGGTCGAAGGGGGCGTCCGGATCGCCGATGCAGTAGACGCCGGCCTCGGCCGTGACGTAGAGCCGCCCGTACGCCGGGGCGAACGAGCCGTAGATCTCCGCCTCGCGGCCGTCGGCCACCTCGATGTCGTCGCTGTCGAACTCGGTGACGCCGTCGGCGCCGGGCTCCAGGATGTGAACGTTGCCGTTGACCTCGGTGACGTAGAGCTTGCCGTCGGCCCAGACCGGCGAGGACTTGCCGACGGTCCCGACGCTGTACTCCCAGACGACGGCTCCGCTGGCAGCGTCGATGGCCACCAGGTTTGCGGAGTTGTCGATGACGTAGAGCCGGCCGTCCTTGATAAGCGGCGAGGAGAACCCGACCGCGAGCTCGTCGATGCGCCACTTCTCGCCGGTGGCGGTGATGTCGCCGCTCCCGGTCGCGTCGATGGCCACGACCCGTCCCATGGCTCCCGCGTCGAGGTTCTCTTCGCTGTGCGCGATGTAGACGATGTCGCCGTCGATCACGGGCGAGACGTTGATGCCGCGCTTGCTGAGGTGGAACTCCCAGACCTTCTTGCCGGTGCGGGCCTGCATCGCGTAGACGCGGCCGTCAGCGTTGCCGTCGATGAGAAGCCGCTGGCCGCCCACCACAGCAACGATGGGCACCGACTGCGTGTTGAGGTCGGCCGGCGTACCGCCCGGCGTCGCAACCCACCGAACGTGTCCGGTCTCCTTGTCGAGCGCCACGTAGCGGTGACGCGGCGGCCCACCCAGATCCCCCCACGCCGAGCCGATGACGCTGAGCACGAGCCGGTCCTCGTCGAGGATCGGCGTCGACGTCCGCCCTCCATATCCGGACGCGCGGCCGAGGTCCTCGCCGAGTCGCCAACTCCAGACGACGGCCCCGTCACGATCGAAGGCGTGCAGGTGGCCGTCCACGTTCAGGGCGTAGAGATGGCCGGTCTCCGGATCGCCGGTGACGCTGCCCCAGCCGACCCGGTTGTACGGGACGGTCGTGTTGAAGACGCTGAACGTGTGTTCCCAGAGCTTCGCGCCGTCCTCCGCGTTCCAGCAGGTGACGATCTCCTTCTTGGCCACCCCGTCTCCGGTGCGGCCGTTGGCGCAGACGCGCCCGTCGAACACGGCGGGGGTCGAGCGGCCGATGTACTCCTGGAACCAGATGAGGTTCTCGCCGTCCACCGACCAGCTCGACACGAGGCCGGTCGCCTCCGAGACGCCGTTCTGCATTCGGCCCCGCCAGCTAGGCCAGTCCTGCGCCGCTGCGCTCGCGGCCGGCAGCGCGAGGAACGAAACGAGAAGCGTCACGCGCGCGGCGGCGCCGTGAGTCGCCCTGGTCATTCGCAATCTGAGATGGGGTGTCGGCCGTGCGCCGGCGCGCGATTCTAGCAGCGTGTGGTGGAACTGGCGTGAGCACCGAGACGCCCGCTGGGCCCCGCTGACAAGGCGCGCGAGGGAGGAATACCGACTTCCGTTCCTCGTAGCTCGGGAATGCCGCGCGAGTTTCACCACCGGCTGCTGGCAGCCCGGGGCGAACGAACCGGTCAGGGGCTGAACGCCCGCTGGATGGCCCACGTCAGGCCGACCAGCCCGATGAGGGCGGAGGCGGGCACGGCGAGCCGTCGCCGGTACCACGGCTTCGCGCGGAACCACCCGAACGATCCCGCCGCCGCCGCGATGACTGCGAGCTGTCCCAGCTCGATGCCGGCGTTGAAGGTCACGAGCGCCAGGAGGCGTTCGTGCTCCGGCAGTCCCAGTTCGCCGAGGACCCCCGCGAAGCCCAGCCCGTGCAGCAGGCCGAAACCGAAGACGACCACCGGCCGCCAGCGGGTCAGACGATCCGTCAGGACGTTCTCGACGGCGACGTACGCGATCGAGAGCGCGATGAGCGGTTCCACCACGCGCGGGGCGAGGGAGACGACGCCCAGCGCCGCCACCGTCAGCGTGGCGGCGTGCGCCACCGTGAACGCGGTCACCTGCCAGACCAGCGGCCGGAGCCGCGCGCTCAGCAGGAACAGCCCCAGCACGAACAGGATGTGATCCGTGCCCTCCGGCACGATGTGGACGAACCCGAGCCGCGCATAGCGCGCCGCCACCTCGAGGCGGCCCGGCGGCGTAACGGGGCCGCTCAGGTCGAGCGGGTCGCTCCGCGCCCCGGGTTCGAGAAGGGAGCGGACCTCCACCGCGCGCGCGGCGTCGACGATGGTCAGGTGCACCTCGCCGAACGCCCGGGACGCGAAGAACCCCACCGTGGACGCACCCTCGGGAACCCTTCCCGTCAGGCGCGCCGTCAGGCCGAGCACGGTCGGGATCTCGGCATCCGTCGCGCGGGGCGTGCCGTAGTCGGGGAAGGAGACCTCGAAGGGGGTGGGCTCGCCGTCGAACCGGACCCGGACGCGCCGCTCGAACAGCTCCCGCAGGCCGGCGACGCGCGCGGCGAATTCATCCGGCGGGAGGCGCTGGAGCACCGCCGCCAGCTCCGCGTCGTCCGTGTTCAGGGGCACGCCGAGCGCGAGCGCGTCGAGGTCGTAGATCAGGTCCGCCTCGAAGGCGCCGTCGTCCCGCAGCGTGAGGGTCATTTCCGTGAACGCCAGCGGATGGGCGAAAACGGGGCTGGCGCCGGGCGGCGCCGCAGCGCTCGCGAGCAGCAGGGCCGCGACGAGCGGGAACCGGGCGGAAGGCACGCCGGAGGATACCGAGGCTGGCTACGGCGGCGTGCTACGGCCCAGGGACCGGTCCAAGCCGTATGCCTCGAGGGTGAGTGACGTTACGACGTGCGCGGCGCGGAGCGCCGCGCGTGCCGGTCTGGAGACCGGCGTTCCAAGCCGGCGCGCCCTGAGGCTCTTTTGTTCGCTCCTCAGTTCGTGGTGGGGTGGGTGCGGTACTTCTCGAACCAGGCGATGACGTTGTCGACCTTCGAGATCAGTTGGCTTGGCCGCCGCCCCATGAAGTGCGGCGCGCCCGGCAGCCGGACCACCGCCGTGTCGATTCCCTGGAACTTGAGGGCGTGGAAGAGCTGGTAGGACTCGGACAGCGGCGTGCGCAGGTCGGCCGCCCCGGTGAGCACCAGGGTCGGGGTCGTCACGTTCCCGGCGAGCGACAGCGGCGAGAACCTCCAGTAGGGCTCCGGGTCCTCCCACGGCAGGCCCTCGTAGCGGCTGTGGTAGTAGCCGTACCAGTTGTCGGCGGTCAGCGTCTTGCTGATCCAGTTGACGACGGGCTTCGCCGAGACCGCGGCGCGGAACCGGTCCGTCTTCCCGACGATCCAGGCGGTCATGATGCCGCCGGCGCTCCCGCCGGTCACGAACAGGTTGTCCTCGTCCACGTAGCCGCGGGCGATCATGGCGTCCACCCCGGACATGAGGTCGTCGTAGTCCTCGCCCGGATAGTTGTGGTAGAGCAGGTCGCCGAACTCCTCGCCGTAGCTGGTGCTGCCGCGGGGATTGGCGTAGAGCACGACGTAGCCGGCGCTCGCGAAGAGCTGCATCTCCGCCGAGAAGCGGTCGCCGTAGTTGGAGATCGGCCCGCCGTGGATCTCGAGGATGAGCGGATAGCGGCGGCCCGGATCGAAGTCCGGCGGCTTCACGATCCAGCCCTGCACCGGGTGGCCGTCGAAGGAGGAATCCCACCAGATCTCCTCCACTTCGCCGAGGGTCTTGCCGGCGAAGAGGTCCTCGTTGAGCGCCGTGATCTGCCGGACCGCGCCGCCGCGCGTGCCCACTGCCACGTCGCCCGGACTGTGCGGGCGGCTCTGGTTGAGCGCGAACGCGCCGGTGGTGGCGACGGAGAACGAGCCGCCCCCGTAGGGACGCGCGTACACCGCCCCCAGGTCCCCGGCCAGTTCCTCGACGTCGCCGTCGAGGGGCACGAAACCGACCTTGGAGTTGCCCTCGTCGTCGTACTGGACGTAGACGCCGCTGCCATCCGCGGCCCACACCGGGCTCGACACGCTGCGGTCCAACCCGGCGCTCAGCGCGCGCAGGCCGCTGCCGTCCAAGTTCATCAGCCACAGCCGACTGAGCTGGTAGGTGCGGACCCGATCCTCGTAACCGACGAACGCGATCGCCTGTCCGTCGGGGGACACCGCCGGGCTGCGGTCCGGCCCGTTCCGGCCGGTCAGCGCCCGGATCTCACCGCCGGCGACCGGGGCGATGTAGAGCTCGGAGTTGCGGAAGTCCCGTTCCCAGTCCGCATTCCGGTTCGAGGAGAAGACCAGGTGCGCTCCGTCCGGCGTCCAGGCGGCCGGACTCTGGTGCTGGAAGTCGCCCGAGGTCACCTGGACCGGGGTTCCGCCGTCCACGGGCAGAACGAAGATGTGGTGGAAGCCGAAGTCGAGATAGCCCACCCCGTCCTGCCGGTTCTTGAAGCGGTCCTCCATGATGGGCGGGTCGGCCCATTCGGCGCCCGGGGGCGGTTTCGGCGGCGCCACGAGTTGCGGCGGCGGATAGGGCACCAGCATGTTGAAGGCGAGCGACGTGCCGTCGGGCGACCAGCGGATTCCGCTGGGCGACTCCAGAAGCTGAGTGAGGGTGGCCGTCTCGCCCGTGTCCATCCAGCGCAGGTGGATCTGTCCGCCCGCGGTGTAGGCGAGGCGGGTGCCGTCCGGTGACCAGCGCGGGGAACCGCCGTCGCCGAGCCGCCGGTGGCCGGATCCGTCGGCGTTCACGATCCAGAGCTCGGAGCGCACCCGGTCGCGCATGATGTCCATCGA
>CAYUVU010000172.1:0-3953 GCA_964448205.1 uncultured Acidobacteriota bacterium | reverse complement strand
CTTCATGGGCCTGTCGGTGAAGGACGCGGTCTCGAAGGAGATGCTCGTCTCGATGAACGCCCAGCCGCTCGTGATGGCGATGGCGAACCCGGACCCGGAAATCACCTGGGAGGACGCCATGGACGCCCGCAGCGACGTCTTCATGGCCACCGGGCGGTCGGACTATCCGAACCAGGTCAACAACGTCCTCGGGTTCCCCTTCATCTTCCGGGGCGCCCTCGACGTGCGCGCCCGCACGATCAACCTGGAGATGAAGCTGGCGGCGGCCCGGGCGCTCGCGGCGCTCACCAGGGAGGACGTGCCCGACTCGGTGATGCGCGCCCACGGCAAGGAGCGGATGTCCTTCGGTCCGGAATACCTCATTCCCTCGCCGTTCGACTCCCGGGTCCTCCTCTGGGAGGCGCCCGCGGTGGCCGAGGCCGCGATGGAGAGCGGCGTCGCGCGCATCCAGATCGATCTGGACCAGTACGGCGCCCGGCTCGAGTCCCGCCTCGGTCTCGAGCGCGAGGTGATGCGCCAGGTGATCGGCCGCGCCAAGCGGGCCGCCCGTTCGGTCGTCTTCCCCGAGGGAGAGGAGCCCAAGATCCTGCGCGCCGCGCAGCGTCTGCTCGACGACGGGATCGCGGAACCCATCCTGCTGGGCCGGCCGCAGGTCATCCGGAACGCCTGCGAGACCCTCGGCATCGAGGTGAACGGTGCCCGGATCGTGGACATCACCGACTCGGAGCGCTCTGCCGAATACGCCCGGCGCCTCGTCGAGATCCGGCAGCGCCGCGGCGTGGGTCCCGCCAAGGCACGGGAACTGATGAAGAACCCGAGCGTCTACGGGGCGATGATGGTGAACCTCGGGCACGCGGACACGATGGTGGCGGGGCTCACCCAGCACTACCCCGAGACCATCCGCCCGGCGCTCCAGATCGTCCGGATGCGCGACGACGTCCGCCGCGTCGCCGGCGTCTACCTCATGGTGTTCCCGAACGAGATCAAGTTCTTCGCCGACGCGACGGTGAACATCGACCCGAGCGCCGAGGACCTCGCCGACATCGCCATCCAGACCGCCGAGGTGGCCCGGCGCTTCAACGTCGAGCCCCGGGTCGCGATGCTCTCGTTCTCGAACTTCGGCAGCGCTCCCCACGAGCGGTCCAACAAGGTGCGCGAGGCGGTGGAGATCCTGCGCGGCCGGGCCCCCGAGCTGGTGGCCGACGGCGAGATGCAGGCGGACACCGCGGTGGTGGACGACCTCCTCCGGGGGACCTATCCCTTCTCCCGGCTGGACCGGGCCGCCAACGTCCTGATCTTCCCGAGCCTCGAAGCCGGGAACGTCGCCTACAAGCTGCTCCAGCGGCTCGGCGGCGCGGAGGCGATCGGCCCCATCGTGACCGGCCTCCGCCGTCCCGTCCACGTGCTGCAGCGCGGCGCCGAGGTGGAGGAGATCGTCAACGTGGTGGCAATCGCGGTGGTGGAGTCGCAGGAGACCACGGGACCGCCGGACCTGTTCCAACGGGGCTGAACTGCTGAAGACCGGAGCGCCGCGAGAGCGAGCGGCGGCCGGCAGCCCGCCGCGTCCCGCCCCGGCGCGGATCCACTCGCTGGACGCGCTGCGCGCGGTGATGATGCTGCTCGGGCTGGTGCTGCACACCGCCCTCAGCTACGTCCCCGAACTGTCTTCCGGCGAGTGGCCCTACCAGGACCGGCAGGCGAGCGACGGGTTCGGCTGGCTGGTCAGCCTCATCCACACGTTCCGGATGCCGGCGTTCTTCGCGGTAGCCGGATTCTTCGCGGCGTTCCTGGTCGAAAGGCGCGGCACGGGCGCGTTCCTCCGCCACCGCCTGAGCCGGATCGGCGTTCCGCTGGCCGGCGGCTGGATCCTGCTCTTCCCGCTGACCGCGGTCGCCTGGGTCTTCGCGGCGTCCCGCTCCGGCGTTCCGTTGGCGCCGGGGTCGGAGGCCGGCGGGTTCGATCTGATGCATCTCTGGTTCCTGTACCAGTTGCTGATCCTGTCGGCAGCCGCCGCTCTCTTCCGGTTCGCATTCCTCCGGTTCTGGCCGGCGGGAGCGCGCCGGCTGGCCGGCATCGCGCGGACGCTGCTCGCCCGCCGCTGGGCGTTTCTCGTGCTGGTGGCGATCACCGCGCTCACGCTCGCGCCGATGGAAGCCTGGGAGCTGGAGACCGACGGCACGCTGCTGCCGCCGCTGCGGCTGCTCTTGGCCTACGGCGTCTTCTTCGTCTTCGGCTGGCTGGAGCACGGCCGTGGCGGGAGCTTCGGCCACCTCCGTGACCGCTGCCTGGCGCGCCTCGGAGGCGGCCTCCTGTTCCACACCCTCTACCTGGCGGTGGTGGTGCCGTACATCGGGATGGCGCCCGTGGAGGCGCCCTTCGCGCACGGTGCGGGGATGGTCCTGCTCGCCGTCTCGATGTGGCTCTTCGTCCTCGGGTTCCTCGGACTGTTCCGCCGCTTGCTGGACGCCCCGAGCGCCGGCTGGCGCTATCTCTCCGACGCCTCCTACTGGATGTACCTGGTCCATCTGCCGGTGACCGTCGCGCTGCCGCCGCTCCTCTCGGGGTGGGACGCCCCCGGCCCGATCAAGTTCGGGATCGCCCTCGGCGCGGCATTCGCCAGCACCCTCGTCACCTATCACTACGGGGTGCGCGCCACCTGGGTGGGGAAGCGCCTGAACGGCCGCCGGTATCCCCGGGCCTTCCCCTGGCGGGCACCCGCGTAGCGGCCGACCGAGCGCTCCGCGATGCTCGCCGGGAGCGGCTAACGGAGGACGTCGAATGCAGTCCGGCGCCGGGGGCCGTAGCGAAACACAGCGAAGTCGCGGTCGAACGCAATGACTCTGGAAATGCCGAGGCGGACCATGAGTGCGAACGAGGTGCGGTCCACGACGGAGAAGTCCTGATCGGAGAAAACCGTCCCAATCTCCCAGGCGGCGTCGAGATCCGCCGCGGTCGTGGTCTCCACCGTTGCGACCCCACCTCTGAGTCCCTCCCAGAAACGCTCGGCCGCACCCACCGAGACGAAATGGTGGAGGAGGCGCCAGGTCTCGATGAGCACGTGATCGCTGGTGACCAGGGTCTCCGGCGCTGCGAGAAGCTCCTTGGCGCGGCTGTTCCTTCGGTCGCGTGTGTGGGCCGCCGCGAACCAGGCGGAGGTGTCGACGAAGACGCTCACCGTTTGCCGGAGGCGTCACCGACCGAAGCGGCCACGGCTTCCGCGATCATGCGGCCCTTGTCGCTGGCGATGTCCGTCGCGGCGCCGCGCCCGAGATCGAAAACGACGGAGCGATCCACCTTCCGGGGCGGTCGCGCGACATCCCGGTCCACCAGACGCCGCATGTACTCAGCGAGCGAGACGCCGAGTTCCGCCGCCCGTGCGCGCGCTTGGGCGTGACGCTCGGAATCGAGCGAGATTTGAGTGCGAATCATCATTACAGCACCACAATAGTATCATCCATCGATGCCCGTGATTCTGCGGCGCGAGGGAAATCGCTAGCATCCCGGCAGAGTCCCTCATGGAGGCGCGCTGATGTTTGCCGGTATCCGTTTCCGCGACCTCGTGGCGGTGGTCGGCGTTGCGGGAGTCCTGATCGCCGGAGCGGTGTTGCTCCACCAGGCGCGCCCGCAGGTCGCGGGGCGCTCCCCCGAGCAGATCCGCGCCAGCGGCGAGTGCGCGAACTGTCACCGCAACGAGACCGGCGCGGTGGTGGCGCAGTTCGAGATGAGCGCGCACGCGGGCGCCGGCGTGACGTGCCTCGACTGCCACCAGGTGCGTCCCGGACAGACGGCGCTCGAACACCACGGGTTCGAGATCACCACGGCGACTACGGCGCTTGCCTGCCAGGACTGCCACGCCGACGAGGTGCGTCAGTTCGAACGGAGCCGCCACGCGCTCCCCGCCTACGCGGCGGTCATGGGGACCGAGGGATATCCCGCGACGTTCCCCGCGGAGC
>CAYUVU010000171.1:0-2408 GCA_964448205.1 uncultured Acidobacteriota bacterium | reverse complement strand
GGGGGACACCGAACCCGCGAGCGTCGAGCAGCAGCGCCAACTCGGGAAGACCGCCCCGAGCCTCTACGACCTCAGGAACCTCTTCCAGGTGAACGTCGAGGAGGGGCGGCACCTGTGGGCCATGGTGTACCTGCTGCACTCCCATTTCGGCCGCGACGGCCGGGAAGAGGCGGACGCGCTGCTGGAGCGTCACAGCGGGGACGCCGACCGGCCGCGGATCCTGCAGGCGTTCAACGAGCCCTGCGACGACTGGCTGAACTTCTACCTGTTCACCATGTTCACCGACCGGGACGGCAAGTACCAGCTCCTCGCCCTCGCCGAGAGCGCCTTCGACCCGCTGTCGCGCACCACCCGGTTCATGCTCACCGAAGAGGCCTTCCACATGTCGGTCGGCGAGACCGGGGTGGGCCGGATCGTGGAGCGCACCGCCGAAGTCATGGCGGCCGGGGAAGACGATCCCCGGGGGGCCGGCGTCTTCGACCTCCCGCTGATCCAGCGCCACATCAACTTCTGGTTCGCCGCGTCCCTCGATCTCTTCGGCGGCGAGGTTTCCTCGAACGCCGCCCACTACTTCGCGAACGGGCTCAAGGGCCGGGCCCGCGAGTCGCGCCGGAAGGACCACGCCGCCCTCGACGGGGTGTACCTGATGGAACTCCCTGAGGACGGGGCGCTCCGCGAGCGGGACGTTCCCCTCCGGAACGCCATGAACGAGATCCTGCGCGACGACTACGTCCGCGACTGCGAGCGCGGACTGGCGCGCTGGAACCGGATTCTGGAGGAGGCGGGGCTCGACGAGCGCCTGACCCTGCCGCACCGCCGGTTCCACCGGCAGATCGGCGCCTATGCGGGGCATCGGTTCGACCCGGAGGGCGATCCGATCGACGAGGAGGCCTGGCGGCGGAAGTCGGGCGAGTGGCTGCCGACCGCGGAGGACCGCGAGTACGTGCGCCGGCTCATGGTCCCGGTCCACGAGCCGGGGAAGATGGCCTGGTGGATCGCTCCGCCGAAGAGCGGGGTGGACGGCAAGCCCATCGGCTACGAGTACGTGAAGCGGCCGTAGATCCGGTGGACATCGTCCTGGCGGGTGCGCGCCGCACCCCCATCGGCCGGTTCGGCGGAGCACTTGCCTCGCTGACGGCCCCCGAGCTCGGCGCCGCCGCCGCGCGGAGCGCGCTCGAGGCGGCGGGGGTGCCGCCCGGGGCGGTGGACCAGGTGATCTTCGGCAACGCCCGGCAGGCGGGCGTGGGGCCGAATCCCGCGCGCCAGGTCGGGCGGCGCGCCGGCCTCGCCGACCGGGTGCCGGCGCGCACCGTGAACCAGGCGTGCGCCTCGGGCCTCCGGGCGATCCTCGACGCGGCCGCCGACATCCGGCTGGGAGACGCGCGGACGGTGCTCGCCGGGGGTACCGAGAGCATGAGCAACACGCCGTTCCTGCTTCCCTCGGCGCGCTGGGGACAGCGTTTCGGCGACGGCCGGCTCGACGACGGGATGTACCGGGACGGTTTCCATTGCCCGCTGGCCGATCAGCTCATGGGGGAGACCGCGGAGACGCTCGCCGATCAGTACGGCCTCTCCCGCGGCGCGTGTGACCGCTACGCGGCCACCAGCCAGAACCGCGCCGAGGCGGCGCGGGCGGCGGGCCGCTTCGACGGGGAGATCGCGCCGGTCGTGGTGACGACGCGGAAGGGCGCACTCGAGGTCGCGCGCGACGAGCACCCCCGGGACGGGGTGACGGCGGATTCGCTCGCGAAGCTCAAGCCCGTGTTTCGCACGGAGGGCGTGGTGCACGCCGGGAACTCGTCGGGCATCACCGACGGCGGCGCCGCGGTGGTGGTGCTCTCGTCCGACCGGGCGTCCGAGCTCGGGGTCGAGCCGATGGCCCGTCTCGCCGGCTACGCGACCGCCGGCGTGGACCCCCGCGTGATGGGGATCGGGCCCGTCCCCGCGGTACGCGACCTGCTGGCCAGGACGGGACTGAGCCTCGAAGACGTCGCCCTCGTGGAACTGAACGAGGCGTTCGCGCCGCAGGTGCTCGCCTGCGCCCGCGACCTCGACCTCGATCCGGAGCGCCTCAACGTGAACGGGGGCGCCATCGCCCTCGGCCATCCCATCGGGGCCACCGGCGCCCGGATCGTGGTCACCCTGCTCCACGAGATGGAGCGCCGCGACGCGCGCTACGGAATCGCGACCCTCTGCGTCAGCGGCGGCATGGGCGTCGCCGTGTTGCTGGAACGATAGGGGGAGCGCAGACCTCCAGGCCGTCAGGTTGGCGCGCCGGCTTGGAACGCCGGTCTCCACCCGACTTCGCCACTTTTGACGTATCGGGATCTGTAAGTCACTGACAGTTCGCCCGTTGGAAAAGCGGGTGCCAGCAGCTTGGCACTACGTTTGTGTCTTGTCGTCCGGTC
>CAYUVU010000170.1:0-7923 GCA_964448205.1 uncultured Acidobacteriota bacterium | reverse complement strand
CGCCTGGAGCACCGGCGCCGGCTGGGGGCTCGTCACCGTCCTCGGGGCCTACGTGGCCGAGGGCCAGGGGTTCGTCAAGACCGGGATCACCGCGATCCCGGCGAGCAGCGACGCGAAGTTGTTGGCGAACACCGCGGTGATCCCGGTCTTGACGAACCCCTGGCCCTCGGCCACGTAGGCCCCGAGGACGGTGACGAGCCCCCAGCCGGCGCCGGTGCTCCAGGCGGTCTGGGTCAATGCCGCGAGCCAGATCCGGTAGTCGGCGAGGTTGCCCATGTCGGGCACGAACAGGAAGCGGAGCCCCTCGGCGGCGCCCGGCAGCATCACCGCGCGTACCGCGGCGACCAACAGCAGGATGAAGAGCGTGGGGATCAGGTAGCGGTTCACCCGCTCGATCCCGGCGGCGACCCCCCGGAAGATGATGAACGAGGCGATCACCAGCGCCAGCCCGTGGAAGAGCACCGGCTGGCTCGACTGGCTGGTGAAGTTGTCCCAGAACGCCTGCGGGTCGGCGCCGCCCAATTCACCGAGCGAGGAACTGACCAGGTACTTGAGACACCACCCGGTGACCACCGTGTAGTAGAAGGTGATGAAGGTGGTGACCAGCCCGATGAAGATCCCCATCCAGTTGTGGCGTCCGCCGGTCGCGACCCCGATGGCGGCGGCCGGCCCGCGGCGCGAACTCTTCCCGAGCGCGAACTCGGCCAGCACCAGCGGAATCGCCCACAGGAACAGGAAGATCACCCACGGGATCAGGAACTCGCCGCCGCCGTTCTGCGCCGCGATCCGCGGGAAGCGCCAGATGTTCCCGGTGCCGACCGCCATGCCGATCGTCGCCAGGAGAACGCCCCAGCGCGAGGTGAACCGTTCGGTGGTGTGGTGCATGTGCGACCTCGGGTTGACTCGACCCTATCCGGCGTCCTGCAGCCGCAGCGGCTGGCCGAGTCCGCGCTTTCGCGCCTCGTCGTAGACGAAGGCGGCGCAGGCAACGTCCTCGATGGCCACGCCGACCGACTTGAACAGGGTGATGTCGTCCGCCGACTCCCGGCCGGCGATCCGGCCCGCCACGACGTCGCCGAGTTCCGCGTGGATCCGGTCCTCGGGGAAATCGCCGTCGCGGATGGCCGCCATGATGTCGCCGGCCTCGCCGAGGACCTGCTCCCGGAAGTCGAGGACCACCCGGCACCGGGAGAAGGCCGCCGCTTCGATCTCGCGTTTCACCGGAGCGTTCGCGCCGACCGAGTTCACGTGCATCCCGGCTTCGAGCCAGTCGGCGAGGATGACCGGTTCCTTGGCGGTGGTGGCGGCGCAGACCACGTCGAGGCCCCGGACCGCGGCTTCGGCGCTCTCCACCGGCTCGGCGTCGAGTCCCTCCGCGGAGAGCGCGGCCGCGTAGCTGGCCGCCGCTTCGGGGAACACGTCGTAGACGCGAACGGTGCGGATGTCCCGCACTTCGCGCACCGCCGCCACCTGGTTCCGGCCCTGGAAACCGGCTCCGATGAGGCCGAGCGACGCGGCGTTGGCCCGGGCCAGATGCCGGGTCGCCACTCCGCTGGCCGCTCCGGTCCGGGTTCCGGTGATGTGCGTTCCCGGCATCACGGAGCGGAGCGCGCCGGTCTCGGTGTCGAAGTAGAGGAGCGCGAAGTAGGTGTCCTCGGGAGCCCGCTTCCCGGGGGTCCCGGTCAGGGTCTTGAGTCCGAAGCCGCCCATGTCGGGGATCACGGCCGCCATGATCCGGAAGTTCCCGGCGACCCCGGTGAGGGGCATCACCAGGCGCGGTGCGAGCTGGGTCCGTCCCTCGGCGTGGAGCCGGAACGACTCTTCGAGAAGCCTCACGGCCTCCTTCATCGAGAGGACCTCGGCAACCTCCCGCTCCGTGAGTATCAGTGCCACGGCGCGCGAGTCTATCGGGTGGGCGCTAACCCCTGGAGAAGACGGCCCGCAGGACGTGACGGGCGATTTCGGGGTTCTTGCGCAGCCGGCGCAGCGAATAGGGCATCCAGTCGGGGCCGAACGGCACCCCCACCCGGACGCGGTGGCCCGACTGCTTCACGTTCTCCCGAAGGCGGGGCCGGACCCCGTGGAGCATCTGGAACTCGTAGTCCGCGGCCGAGAGTCCGAGTTCCCGAACGATTCCGGTGGCCTCGGCGATGAGCCACTCGTCGTGGGTGGCGATGCCGACGTAGCACCCGGCGGACAGCAGGACGCGGAGCATGGCCACGTAGTGGTCGCGGATCTCCTGCGGCTCGGTGTAGGCGATCTCCGGCGGCTCCAGATAGACGCCCTTGCAGACGCGGACGTTCGCCTTCACCCTGGCGAGTTCCCGCGCGTCGTCGAGGCTGCGGCGCATCCGGGCCTGCAGGACCACTCCGAAGTCCGGATACTCGGGCTGCAGTTCGCGGTGGAGGTCCAGCGTCGCGTCGATCCGCGGACTGTCCTCCATGTCCATGCGCAGGAAGGTGCCGCCGCGCTGCGCCGCGTGCCCGAGCAGCGAGCGGATCTGGTCGCGGCAGAAGTCGCGGTCGATCATGAGCCCGAGCTGGGTCACCTTGACGTGGACGTAGGCGGAGAGCCGCCGCTCGTGGACCTCGTCGAGGAGCTGCCGGTACACCTCGGTCGCCCCCTCGGCCTCGGCGCGGTCGGTGACGAACTCGCCGAGCTGGCTGGTCGCCACCAGGTAGCCCTGGCGGTTCAGCGCCTCGGCCTCGCGGACGAGATCCGCGACGGTCTCCCCCGCAATGTACGGCCGGGCGAACGGCTCGACGACGGCCCTCGGCAGGAGCGGCAGGGCGCCGGCGATGGCCCGGTTCAGCAGGCTCATGGTGGTGCCCGTCCGCGGGGCTGCTAGAGCTCGAAGTGGGCCAGGATGCGGTCGAGCGCCTCCTCGGTGGCCCGGTCGAGCAGAGCGGCGGGTGCGCGAATGCCCGTATGGGCGATCGCTCCCCTCCTCCGGAGCATTTCCTTGCGGATGGCCATTCCGATGCCCTCCTGGAACTCGAACCGCATCACCGGCGCGTACTGGTAGAAGGCCGCCGCCGCCCCGTCCCGGTCACCGGCGTCCCAGCGCGAGACGACCGCCACCAGCAGCTTCGGATAGGCGAAACCGGTCATGGCGCCGGTGGCGCCGGAGATGAGTTCCTCGATGAGGTAGGCGCCCCCGAGGCCGCCGAAGATCCCGATCTCCAGCCCTTCGGTGCGTTCCCGGATGCGCGCCGCCTTGTACGGCGTGGGCGCGTCCTCGAGCTTGATCGTGCGCGCGGACGGGATCTCCCGGCAGATGCGCGCGAGGAGATCGGGCTCCATGTGGAAGCCCGAGATCGGCGGGAAGTCCTGGATCACCACGGGGATCGAGATCGTCTCGGCGATCCGGGCGAAGTGCCGGAAGATCGCCTCCGAGTTGCACTTCGGAGCGCGGGGCGGGGAGACCATGACCCCGGCGGCGCCGGCGCGTTCCGCGGCGCGGCAGCGCTCGAGGCAGACGTCGAGGCCCGGCCCGGTGGCGCCCACGATCACCGGCGCCCGGCCGTCCGCGTGAGTCATGCTGGCGTCGAGGATCTCGTCCCGTTCCCGGTCGGAGATGCGCGCGACCTCGCTCGTGACCCCGAGAGCGGTGAAGCCGGAGACTCCGTCCTCGAGGAACAGGTCGATGACCCGGCGGAGACTTGGGGAATCGAAGCTCCCGTCCGGAGCGAAGGGGGTGGGAAGGACCGAATAGACGCCTTGCATGCCGCAATTCTGGCACAGGGAGACCGCCCGTCTGGTACAAGACCGCACATGAAATTGCGCCTTCTGTCCGCCGACGAAGTCCGGGCCGCCATGCCCATGGCCGAGGCGATCCGGGCCGTCCGGCAGGCATTCGTGGAACTTTCCGCCGGCCGGGCCACGATGCCCGTTCGGGCTCGCGTGGACGTGCCGAGCCGGTCCGGGATCAGCCTCTACATGCCCGGCTATCTGGCCGGCGCCCATCAGCTCGCCACCAAGATCGTCGGGATCTTCCCGGACAACCTGACCCGCACGCCGCCGCTTCCCACCATCAACGCGCTGGTGGTGGTGCTGGACCCCGACACCGGGATGCCCGCCGGAGCGATGCACGGCGGGGTGCTGACCGCGATCCGTACCGGCGCGGCTTCGGGGGTGGCGACCGAGGAGCTCGCGCGGGACGACGTCCGGACCGCGGGGGTGCTCGGCGCCGGGGTGCAGGCGCGCACCCAGCTCGAAGCCATGGTCACGGCGCGTCCCGGGATCGAGAGCGCCACCGTGTTCGATCCCCGCGCCGACGTAGCGCAGGCGTTCGCGGCGGACATGACGGAGGCGCTCGGCATTCCGGTGCGCGTGGCCCCATCCGCCGACGAGGTGGTCGCCGGATCGGAGGTGATCGCCGAGGCGACCACCTCGAACACCCCGGTCTTCTCCGACGGCGCGCTCCGGGACGACGCGCACCTGAACGCGATCGGCTCCTTCACCCCCGACATGCAGATCATTCCGGAAGCGACGGTCGTCCGGTCCGCGGTGGTGGTGGACCACCGCGAATCGTGCTGGGAAGAGACGGGCGACCTGATCCAGCCCCGCGACCGCGGCGCAATCACCGAGGACCACATCCTGGCGGAGATCGGCGAGATCTCCGCCGGAACTGCGCCGCGTCCGGAGCACGGTCCCACGCTCTTCAAGACGGTCGGCACCGCGGTCCAGGACGTCGCGGTCGGCGCGGCGGCCCTCGCCCGCGCCGAGGAACACGGCCTCGGCACGTTGGTGGAGCTGTAGGGGCAAGAGCGCCGGGCGTCTGGCCGACCCGGTGGCGCGTACGGCTTGGAACGCCGGTCTCCAGACCGGCACAGCCCGCCGCAGGCGGGCGGATGGTGCATCTCTAGTGCGCCAATAGAACGCGCTCTTCTCTCACGCGCTACGCGTGGTTCCGCGACACCTCGACCGCGAGATAGCGGAACTGCCTATTCGGCGGACTGGCTGATTCATCGATAGGACGTCCGTAGTACCGCCACTTCAGTCGGTACGGGCGTCTCAGGACAATCGGAGGTTTCCCTTCTCCAGTCTTGGCTCCAGGGGCCCAACTCAGCTCTACTTTGGGAGGAAGTTGGCGGCCTTCGTGGATGTGAAAGTCGGTGTCAATTGTCGTTTCCCTGGAGGGGAGCCAGTAAGACCGGTCATTCGTCAGCAAGACGGCGATCCCGCCATTCGCGCATGGCAGGTCTTCTGGCATGTGCTCGAGCCTCTCTACGTCCCTCAGGAAGTGGTACCGGCCCAGATCGCGTGCCCCTTGGTTGAGAAGAGCGAACGCGTCACCACCGCACTTCATGTCCAATTTGCGTGTCCGGTATTTGAGTTCCAGTGGTGTTCCGATCTCCGGAACCCAGATATCCAAGTACATGCGCTTCGCAGCTGACGGCCTGAACTCGAGACGGACGTCAAGTCCTTTCGCCTCCCGAATCTGCCACGCCAGCGCGAACTGGAAGTCCGCCTCGGAGTGGAAGACCGGCCGTTTGGCGGCCAAGCCACCCATCAGGCCGTGGATATCGAGTGTCACGTCACCCGCCGGACCGGGTTCTCCAGGCGCCCGATCGCCTCCACCTCTGCGCCCACGGTGTCGCCGTCCTCGATGACCATCGCCCCCGGCGTCCCGGTCAGCAGGATGTCCCCCGCGTTCCAGGTCATGTCCTCCGAGAAGAAGGAGATGAGCTTCTCCGGCGGGTGGGTCATCGCCGCGACGGGGGCGCTCCGGGCCCGCTCGCCGTTCAACAGCGTCGAGGTGCGGACCGCCGGGAGCGATTCGCGGGTCGCCACCTCGTCGGGGGTGACGAGGCAGGGCCCGAGGCTCAGGAAGGTGTCGAAGCTCTTCGCCCGGGTCAGGAACCGCGCGTTCTGCCGGAGGATGTCCTCGGCGGTCATGTCCACCGCCAGCGTGCAGGCGCCTACCGCCGACCACGCGTCCTCGGGGGCGATGTCCTGCCCCGACCGGCCCAGCACGATCACGAGTTCGCCCTCCCCGGTGACCCGCTGCGAGGCCCGGGGCAGGCGGACCGTGTCGCCCGGGCCGATGATGGACGCGTTCGGCCGCATGAACCCGACGGGCGTCGCCGTGGTCTGCGCGTCGAGGTCGGCGGCGTGGGCGCGGTAGTTGAGTCCGATGCACCAGATCTTGGGGGGACGCACCAGGGGCGCCAGCAGGTCCGCGTCGTGGAGCGGGAGTCCGCCGGAGGTTTCGGTCCCGGCGGCGGCCGCGGCGAGCGCCGGGAGACGGCCGCTCTGGACGACCTCGTCGAGATCCCCCGGGTCGTCCGGGGCGAGTTCCGGGGCCAGGGTGCGAATCGGGACGAGCCGGCCTCCGATCAGGACCCCGGCCTCCGCGCCGGAGGGAGTGGCGTAGCGGTAGAGACGCATCCGGCGAGAATACGCGGAAGCCGTGCGGATTCCACTCGACTACGGAGAGACCGGGCTCGACCTCGCGCTCCCACCCGCCGCCGAGGAACGAACGACCGTCATCCGGCCCCGTTTCCCCGCGCCGGTCACCTCGGAAGAGGAGGCCATCGTGCGGGCGCTCCGGACGCCCGATGCCGGCCCGCCGCTCGCGGAGCGCGTTCCCGAGGGCGCCACGGTGGCCATCTCGGTCTGTGATCCCACCCGGGCCCAGCCCCGGATACCCATGCTGCGGGCCATCCTCGACGAGATCCCGACCCCTCCGGAACGGGTGACCCTGCTCGTGGCCACCGGCACCCACCGGCCCGCGACGCCGGCCGAGCTCGAGGCCATGTTCGGAAGCGAGCTGCTCTCGGCCTGCGAGGTCGTGAACCACCGATGCCGGGACGCATCCGAGCTCGTCCGGCTGCCGGACACCGAAGCGGGCGTTCCGGTGCTGCTCAACCGCCGCTTCCTCGAAGCCGATGTCCGGATCACCACCGGCTTCGTCGAGCCGCATTTCTTCGCCGGCTTCTCCGGCGGGCCGAAGATGGTGGCCCCCGGTCTCGCCGGGATGGAGACGATCCTGGTGCTCCACGACGAGGCGCGCATCGGGCACCCGAGCGCGGTCTTCGGGATCACCGAGGGCAATCCCGTGCACGACGACGTGAGGGCGATTGCGCGCCAGGTCGGCGTGGACTTCGGGCTCGACGTGCTGCTCGACGGAGACAAGCGGATCACCGGAGTCTTCGGCGGCGATCTGCTCGAAGAGCACGCCCGCGCCTGCGTCCGGTCCCACGAGGAAGCGATGTGTCCCGTGGACCACCCGTTCGAGGTCGTGGTGGCCACGAACTCCGGGTATCCCCTCGACCAGAACCTCTACCAGGCCGTCAAGGGGATGTCCGCCGCGGAACGGATCGTCGGGACCGGCGGGGCGATCTTCTGCGCCGCCGAGTGCCGGGACGGCATTCCGGACGAAGGGGCCTACGCCCGGGCGCTCCGGGCGGGCGAGACCCTGGCCGAGGTCCGGGCCGCGCTCGCCGCCGCCCCGGTGCGCCGTCCCGACGACTGGCAGATCCAGGTCCACTGCCGCATCCTCGAGCGCGCGCGCGTCGGGCTCTATTCGTCGCTCGCCGAGGAGACGGTGCGGGCCGCGCACCTCGAGCCGGTCGCGGACCTGTCCCTCGCCTGCCGGGAGGCGCTCGGGGCGGCGGGGGAGGGGGCGCGGCTCGCCGTGCTGCCGCACGGCCCGGTGACGATCCCCTACCTCCGCTGATCCGTTCGCCGCGCCCGCCCACTTCAGGAGGGCGCTGCCGCTTGGAACGCCGGCTTCAGCCGGCACAGCCCGCCAAAGGCGGGCTGTGCCGGCTGAAGCCGGCGTTCCAAACGGTCCCGGCCACCCTGCGCCTCAGCGTCCCGGCCCGCACCGCCATGCCCGGCAACCCGCCGGCCCCGCTATCGCTGGGTGCAGGCGGGTTGCCGGGCATGGCGGTGCGGGCCGGGACGCTGAGGCGC
>CAYUVU010000169.1:0-1680 GCA_964448205.1 uncultured Acidobacteriota bacterium | reverse complement strand
GGGCGGACGCCGGCGACGATGTCTGGTGCTGAAGTGGTGGACGCGGTGCTATCGCTATTTTAGGGAACCGGCCGGCGCGCGGGCCGCAGGGCCGCGGGCCGGCTGTTTCCGTAGCAGAGCGATAGCTCTGCGAAGACCCCTTGAGCACGAGGGATGGAAGTCGGCGTCAGCCGGCATCCATTCCTCGTAGCTCGGGAACCCGGCGCTCCAAGCCGGGCGCGCTAAGGGGTCCAGGCCTCGGCGCGTTCGAGGAAGACCGAGGGGTTGGCCTGCCACTCCGCGTAGCCGATGTCCCGTTCGTCGGTGAGGTAGTCCAGCTTGTCGTCGAGGCAGGCGAGGAGGGTTTCCTCGCCCTGATCGAGGGCGAATCCGCCGAGTTCGACCTCCGTGTCGAGGACGGTGACCACGAAGAAGCCGTCGGATGCCGCCTCGGTGACGCGGTGCCCGATCTCGTCGCCCGCCAGCGCGTCCACTCCCCGGGCGGCCAGCGCCAGCAGTTGCTCGGACCGGGGCGACTCGGCGCCGAAGAAGACGACCTGCGGATATCCGGGAGACGGCGGCTGGAGGTGACTGCGGCCGGCGAGGTTCGCGGACGACCCGCTGGCGGCGATGCGGAAGGCCTCGGTGCCGTCGGCGAGGACGATCCCGTCGGGGGTGGTGACGCTGGTTCCCGCCAGCAGCACGCCGCTCTCGTCAATGAGTCCGACGATCCGCAGGAAGCGCGACTCCCCGGTCGTCTCCGCCGCGACGCCGACGCGGGCCTCGCCGGTCAGGTCGCTGTAGTCGCGGAGGGTCGCGGCGTCGGCGCCGCGCACGAGGAGCGAGTGGCGGAACGTGATGTGCCCCGAAGTGAACCGGACCGCGGGGGCGCCGGACGCATCCAGGGTGCGTTCCTCCAACGTCGTGATGCCGCCTCCCACGAGGTCGAACTCCGGCGTGGCCGGAAGCAACCAGATCCCCGGCCAGACGTCGATCCCGCGGCGGTTGAAGGCGAGGCCAGCGCCGTCCATCGCTTCGAGGGCGCTCAGGAGATCGGCTTCGTAGCCGAGGTGCTCATCGAAGGCCGGCGACGCCGGATCGGGATCGCCGCGGTAGCTGATCGGCTCGTAGAAGGCGAAGAAGCCGAACTCGAGGACGCGCCCTTCCTCGGCGCAGCGGACGGGGGGCGGGATGGTGGGTGCGGGCGCCGGAGCCCTCGGCGAGGTTGGCGGGCCGTCCGAGCCTTCGTCGCACCCGGCGGCCGCGACACCGATCGCGAACGCGGCGGCCAGGAGCGGACGGCGCGCGCCGACCCGCGTCATCGGCCTGCGGGTTGCTCCGCCCGGGGGGCCGTGGACCCGGAGACAAGGCCGAAGGCGCCCTCGAAGACCCGGGTCACGGGGCCCTCCATCAGGGGCGCCTCGCCGCCGCAGTCGATGTGGATCAGGTCGCCGCTCGCCACCCGGACGGGGACGGCCGCCGGCCAACCGAGGAAGCGATGCGCCACCGTTACCGCCGCCGTGGCCCCCGTCCCGCACGCGAGACACTCGGCCTCGACCCCGCGCTCGAAGGTGCGCAGCCGGATCTCTCCCGCGCCTTCGTCCAGCGCGATGAAGTTGGCGTTCGCCCCGGCCGGAAAGACGGAGTGACGCCGGATCGCGCTGCCCCGGCGGTCCACGTCCACGACGCCGACATCGGGGA
>CAYUVU010000168.1:0-10204 GCA_964448205.1 uncultured Acidobacteriota bacterium | reverse complement strand
GGAGGCCTCCGTAGGCCACCTGCGCGTAGCCGTCGAGGACGACATGGGAGCCCTCGCGGGTGACGTGCTCGGCGCGCGTGATCATGGTCCCCGCCGGCGGCGGGTCGTGGCTCCATGCCACGGGCGGCGCTTCCCGCTGGTCCCGGTTCCGCTGCTGGCCGAACTGGACCGATCCGCCGTGGGCCAGGGTGGGAAGGACCAAGGCCAGGAGCAGGAGCGAGCCCTGGCTGCCCCGGCGAGCCGGAGATCGTCTTCGCGCAGTCACGATGGGGTTTGTCGTCGCGGCGCCCGCGCCGGGCGGGACCCCTCGCCCGTTACCGGGCCGGCTCGTAGTAGGGGTTGGTCCCGGCGGCGTGGTCCGTGGTGTCGAGGATGGCTCCGATCTCCGGAACCGCGCGGCGCAGGATCCGTTCGACTCCCTGGCGGAGGGTGGCCGTCGCCATTCCGCACCCCTGGCAGCCCCCTCCCATCCGGATGAAGACCTGGTTCCGCTCCACGCCGACGAGGTCGATGGTTCCCCCGTGGGAGGCGACGGCCGGGTTGATCTCGTCGCGCAGGACCGCCTGGACGCGGTCACGGATGTCCTCCGGCGCCGGAAGGTCCGCGAGCGCCTCGGGGTTCACCGCCGGCTCGGCGCCCTCGAGGACGGACCGGATCCGTTTTCCCGCCTCGCGACCGATGGGCATCCAGTTGGCCTGGTTCTCCGCCGCCGTCACCGTGATCAGGTTGTCCTGGATCAGCACCCCCGAGACGCCGGGAATGCTCAGGAGTTCCCGCGCGAGCGCTGAATTCTCCGTGGGTCCGGCGGAGTCGAAATAGACGGAACCTCCGGAGAGAACCGGACGATCCACCACGAAGCGGCAGGTCGAGGCATCGCGCGGCTCGGCCCGGATGCGGATCGCGGGAGCGGGCGGCGGCAGGGACATGCACGGAAGCGTAGCAGTCTGTAGGCGGGAGGAAGGTGCAAGGGAAAGACCAACCCGCCCGGGCGCCCGCGCCACGCGCGGCCGGGGGTTCACGAAACACCGGCCGGCCGATTCCGGGCAGTGAATCGCCTGCGGTGTTTCTGAATCGAACCGGCGCGCCGGATACGGAATCCCGGGCGCGGGAAGACCCGCGGTCCGGGATTCCGGGGCGATCTGGCGGCCGGAGCCGCGGATTCCGGGGGTCACGGCCCACCGCCGCCGGCGGGAGGTCCGGGCGCATCGCTTGCACTTTCTTGAGGACATGCACGGCGACGCGCCACGGCCGCTCCGGACTCCGGAAGCGGCGCGAATTCAAAAACCGCCGGTCCCGTCCCCCGCGCCGGGCGCGAAGCCGCAACCCCAAACCCCCAAGGAGAACGACTTCCCATGAAACCACTCATTCCACTGGCCCTCGCGCTCTGGGCGCTGGCCGGCTCGACCGCCTTCGGCCAGACGGCCGGAGAGATCGAGGGCCGGGTCACCGACTCGCAGGGCCTCGCCGTGCCCGGAGCGAACGTAACCCTCTCCGGCGAGGCGCTCATCACCGAACAGGCAGCGGTGACGCTGAGCGACGGCTCCTACCGGTTCCGCTCACTGCGCCGCGGCGCCTACAACCTGCGGTTCGAGATCTCCGGTTTCCAGACGCTGGTGCGCGAGGGCATCATCGTCGAAGGGAACCGCACCATCACCGTGCCGGTGACCCTCGAGGTCGCCACCGTGGCGGAAACCGTGACCGTCACCGGTGAAGCGCCGGTGGTGGACGTCCGGACGACGGCGCTCTCCACCGACTTCGGGACCGAGGCCCTCCACGAGGTGCCGTCGGCAACCGACGTCTGGGCGGTGCTCGCCCAGACTCCGGGCGTCCGGATGCGCGGCTACGACGTCGGCGGCAGCCACAAGAGCCAGCAGACCGGCTACGAGAGCTTCGGAATCCGCCGCCAGAACCGGATCCTCGCCGATGGCGTGGACACGACGGAGGGCGAGAGCGGCACGGGCTTCTACTTCGACTACTACTCCATCGAGGAGTTCACCACCTCGGCCGCCGGAGCGGACGTCGAGATGACCGGTCCCGGCTCCATGGTCGTGATGACCATGAAGAGCGGCGGCAACGAGTTCAGCGGCATGCTGCACGGTGACTACGAACACGAGTCGTTCGTCGGCAACAACGTGGACAGCGAGCTGGAGGCCCGCAACTTCACGGGCAATCCGAACATCCTGTTCTGGGAGGGCCACGCCGACCTCGGCGGCCCGATCGTGGAGGACCGCGCCTGGTTCTACGGCTTCTACAACCACTTCCGGATCGACAAGCAGATCTCCGGAGTGGATCCCAACCTGGCGACCGACCTCGGGGACTTCGACCAGTTCGGCGGCAAGGTCACGGCGCAGCTGACCAGCCGGGACCAGCTCATCGCCTACACCAACTACCAGTTGAAGGAGAAGCCGCAGCGCGGCCTCTCGAACACCGTCGGACCGGACTCCGTCCTCGCGCAGGCGAGCTGGAGCTGGGCCCACAAGGGCGAATGGCAGCGCGTCTGGGACGACCGCACCTTCTCGACGCTCGCCGTCAAGCACTTCGGTTTCGGCTGGCCCATGGTTCCGCAGGTGGATCCGGAGTCGAACCCGCCACGCTTCGACCAGGCGACCGGGATCCATACGGGCGCCGGCTGGAACACCAACATCACGGGAACGCCGCCGTTCACGTTCGAGCGCTGGAAGCCCCAGGTGACCGCGACCCTCAGCCACTACGTCCCCGATTTCCTCGGCAGCCACGACTTCAAGGTCGGCTACGAGTTCCAGATCGACAGCCGGAAGTTCGGGGCCAACTCCAACTCCGGCCACGTCCGGTACATCGACGACAGCTCGCAGGGCCGGCCGCTCGACGTGGACCAGATCGCGCTGTTCAGCATGCCCGCCGACGGCCAGATCAACGCCGACTCGCGGAACACCCACCACGACGTGTTCGCCCAGGACACCTGGCGGCCGCATTCCCGGCTCACGCTGAACGTCGGCGTCCGTTTCGGGCAACAGCGGACCCATTTCCTGGACTCGGAGTCCAATCCGCTCTTCGCCGATTTCTTCCCGACGGGCGTGACGGAGGGTCAGACGCTCGTCACCTGGAACACCTGGGCTCCCCGGCTCGGGGCGACGTACGAGATCGCGCCGGGAACGGTGCTGAAGGGTCACTACGGCCGCTACTACGTGAACCTCGCCGATGCGCACCGGCGCGCCGACCCGGCGAACGTGGCCTGGGTCCGGTTCGATTTCCTCGACCAGAACGCGAACGGGCTCTATGACGGCGCTCAGGAACTCGGAACCCTGCGGGCCGAGAGCGGCGCCACCGGCACCGCGATCCGCGCGTTGGGAACCGCGGTGAACCCGGACCTGGGGAAGGAATTCGTGGATGAGTTCAGCGTCTCGTTCGAGCACGAACTCGTCGCCGACACCGCGTTCCGGGCGTCCTACGTGCGAAAGCAGCTCAATGCGGACAGCGGCCAGTGGAACGTGGCCCAGCAGACCGCGCTGCTCGAAGGCCGCGGCATTCCCTGCGGCACCGACTTCGACTGCCCGGTGAACGCGCTCACCGGAGCGCCCATCAACGTGCAGCGGGTTCCGGACGACGTCGCCAACGTGGTGGACATCCGCACGGACACCTTCCCCGGCATGGAGGCCAGCTACGACACGATCCAGGTCGCCGCGAACCGCCGCTTCGCCGGCGGGTTCTTCGTCCAGGCGAGCTTCGACTACCAGTGGCGCGACGAGTTCCGCGCCGCCTCCGGAGAATCCCGCAGCCCGCTGACCGCCGATCCCATCGACGTGGGCTCCGACGGCCACGGCACCGTCTGGCAGAACCACAGCCTCGACGTTCCGTTCCGCCAGGAAACCACCAACTGGAACGGGCGGCTGCTCGCCCGCTACTCGCTGCCCTACGGCGTGGCGGTGTCGGGCAACATCCGCTACCAGAGCGGCTGGCCCTGGGCGCCGATCCAGCGGGTTTCGATCCCCGGTTCCGGCACCCAGCCGGTGTTCCTGTCGAACCTCGACGAGAACCGCTCGGATGACGTAACGATCGCCGACTTCCGCATCGAGAAGGGATTCGATGTCGGGAACGGCGCGCTCCTCACCGCGATGGTGGACGTCTACAACGCGTTCAACTCCAATGCGGTGTCCAACTTCAACCTGCGCACCGGCTCCAACTACAACAACGTGATCGCCGCGATCGATCCCCGCGCCGCCAAGGTCGGCCTTCGACTGACCTTCTAGCGATCCGCAGCCATGGTGGCCGGCGACGACTCGCCGGCCACCGCTCGCGGCCATCGGCGCGGAGTGCGAAACTACGTTCGCTGCGACGAACGCCGATGGCCACGAACCCCTCCGCCTCCAGCCACCGATCGGGGGTGGCGCTCCTTCTCGGAACCGCCGCCGCGCTCGTCGCCCCGTTCCTCGTTCCCGCGGGCCTCGCGGCCCAGCGCCGTGAGCCCATCCCCTCACCCTTCGCGCCGCTCGGGATCCAGAGGATGTCCGAACTGGCCACCCAGGTTGTCGCGGGCAGCATCGAAAAGATGGAGTCAACCTGGAACCACGACCATTCGCGGATCTATACGCGGGTGACGATGCGCGTCGAGCGAGTGCTGTCGGGTCAGGCCGGCAGGCGGATCGTCTTCCGCATCCCGGGCGGCACGGTCGGGCAGACCACGGTGATGGTCTCGGAGATGCCGCACTTCCGGGAGGGGGAAACGACCGTCGTCTTCCTCAGGGGGACCCGCGGCCGTCTCCCGTCGGTGCTGGGAGGGTCGGAGGGCAGGATGCCGCTATCGCGCGCGGACGACGGGAGTCTCAGCCTGTTGTTTCCGATCCAGGTTGCATCGGACGGCGACGCCAGCGCCGCCACGCACGAACTCGACGACCTCGAGAGTCTGGTGCGCGGCCACGCCCTCCGCCGATAGGGCGCGACGCCCACCCGGCACACCGCGCCGGCGGACAAGACGGCGGAAGGGTTTGGAACGCCGGCTTCAGCCGGCACCCGCTGCGCTCAGCGAGCGGAGGGCGCATGGTGCGCCCGCAAAGGATCCCCTGCGCCATCACGGCGAATGGGGGTCCTTCCCGCCGCCCGCCTGCGGCGGGCTGTGCCGGCTGAAGCCGGCGTTCCAAGCGGGCGGCGCCGTGACGGCACGCGGCCGTCCCGCGGGACCGGATTCTCACCCCAACCGGGCCACGCGGTCTTCCACCGGCTGCTAACGCCGGCCGCGGCGCCGGTCCGGTGGCAGGTCCACCTCGCCGCGGACGTTTTCGTAGTCGATGCGGGACCTCCGGACTCCCGTGACGGTCAGGCCGCCTTCGACGTCGCGGACCCGAACGCGGCCGGAGCCGGCGTCACTGACGCGCACCTCGCCGCCCACCTCCTCGATCTCGATGCCGCCCGAGCCGTCGTCCGTCACGACGACGTCGCCGGTCACGCCGCGCACCCGGGCCCCGCCGGAACCGTCCTCCAGCCTGACGTTGCCAGTGACCTCGCGGATCGTGAGGCCTCCGGAGCCGTCCTCCACGGACACGTCCCCGGTGACGCCCTCGATGGTCAGGCTCCCGGAGCCGTCCTCGACCCGAACGTCACCCTGAACGCCGCTGATGCGGAGACTCCCCGACCCGTCGTCCACGCGCACGCGGGCCACGTCCGAGATGACCGCCGATCCGGACTTGTCCTCCAGCTCGACGGCGGTGCCGGGCGGAACGCGGACCGCGAGGTGGATGCTGGCGTAGTGGTTCCTCCAAAAACCCCAGCCGCCACTCCGCTCCGGGTAGGTCGTGTGGAGGCGTCCTCCCTGAAGCGACACCGCCAGGCCGTCGAGGAGCTCCTGGCTGGCGGCGCAGAGGGTCGCAGCCACCCGGAATTCCGAAAGCCCGGGTTCCCCGATGACCTCGACGGCGCCGGCCCCGCTCTTCACCTCGAGGGTCCCGCCCGCGGGATCGCTCAGGTTCACCGTGTTCCGGTGCTCGCAGTGTTCGGGATCCGGCTGCGCCCAGGCGGCCGGCGCCACCAGCGCCGTCATCGCGAGCAGGATCATCGTCTTCCGGGGTGTCGTCATCGGGGTGCCTCCCGCGGGGAGCGGCGAATCGCGTGTTGGCGCCGCTCGCCCCGCAACCGACATAACGGACGGCCGCGCCGTTCGGTTCCGCCTCGAAACCGCGGTCCGCGTCCCTATACTGACGGGGCTTTGAGCCGTCGCGCCGGGATCCTCTTCATCGCGGCGTGCGGCCTCGCCGGGGCCGGGTCCGCGGCCGCCCAGGGATTCACCGAGGTCACAGAAGAGGCGGGAATCCGGTTCATCCACGACGCGGGGGACGAGGGCAACTTTTCCCTGCCCGAGATCACGGGGGCGGGGGCAGGCTTTTTCGACGCGGACGGGGACGGGGACCTCGACATCTACCTGCTCCAGGGCGGCCGGTCCGCCGACCCGGCGGGGCCGCGTTCCGGAGCCCCGGGGAACGCTCTGTATCTCCAGGACCCTCCGGGATCGTTCACCGATGCGAGCGCCGCTTCGGGAACCGACGACACCGGCTACGGAATGGGCCTTGCCGCCGCGGACTTCGACGGGGACGGCCGCACCGACCTGTTCGTCACCAACTACGGGCCGGACATCCTCTACCGGAGCCTCGGTGACGGGCGTTTCGAGGACGTGACCGCCCGGGCCGGCGTGGCCGGTGAGGGGTGGTCCTCGTCGGCGGCGTTTTGCGACTTCGACGCCGACGGGCGCCTCGACCTGTACGTCGCCCGCTACGTGCGGAACGACCCGGGGAAGTTCTGCACCCAGCAGGACGGCAGCCGCGACTACTGCAGTCCCCAGGTCTTCCCCGGGGTCCACGACTATCTCTACCGAAACCTGGGGGACGGGCGATTCGAGGACATCTCGCTCGCGGCAGGCCTTCGCGCCGTGCACGCGCCGGGGCTGGGCGTCGTCTGCCATGACTTCGACGGCGACCGGCGCCTCGATTTCTACGTGGCGAACGACGGCGAGGCGAACCAGCTCTGGCTGAACCAGGGCGGAGACGGTTTCGCCGACGACGCCTTTCTGGCGGGAGTCGCCCTGAACGACGCGGGGCGGCCGGAGGCCGGCATGGGCATCGCGCTCGGGGACGTGGACCACGATCTGGATCTCGATCTGTTCATCACCCACGTGGCGGACGAGACCAACACGCTCTACCGGAGCGACGGCGCCGACTTCGGGCTCGCGTTCGCCGACCGCACCGGCCCCTCGGGACTCGGCCCGGCCAGCATGGCCATGACCGGTTTCGGGACCGGGTTCGTGGACCTCGACCTCGACGGCGCTCTCGACCTGGTGGTCGCGAACGGCCGGGTGCAGCGGAAGCCCGCGCTTCCGGGGGCGCTCGGGGACTCCTTCTGGAAAGCGTTCGGCGAACCGAACCAGGTGTTCCGGAACGGCGGCGTCGAAGGAAGCGATGCGCTCTTCGGCGATTTTGGCGGCGCTGGAGACTTCGCCGCGGTCATCGAGGTCAGCCGCGGACTCGCTCTCGCCGACTACGACGAGGACGGGGACCTGGACCTGCTCCTCGCGAACGCCGAAGGGCCGGCCCGCCTGTACCGGAACGACTTCGAGCGTGCGGGATCGCCACTGCGCGTCAGCACGCTGGACCGCGAGGGACGGCCTTCCTTCCCCGCGGTGGTCACCGCCGTCTTCGAGGGCGGCAGCCGGTCGGTTCGCCGCGCCGACCCGGGCGGCAGCTACCTCGCGACCGGGGATCCGCGGGCCTTCTTCGCCGTTCCCGCCGGCGCCCGGGTGAGCGAGTTCGTCGTCGTGTGGCCGGACGGCGCGCGCGAAGCCTTCCCCGGGACCGGAGCCGAACCCGTCAGTCTGCGCCGCGGCGCCGGCGAAGCGCGCTGAAGGCGATGGCGCGCTCCCGGCAGCCCCGCAGGCGGCGGGCGGAAAAGAACCCGGGGGGCCCCAGGGGATCGAGCGAGCGCCGTGGACCCCCGCGCCAGCCCCCGGCCCGCGACCGGGCCTCTCCCAAACCGGCGGCCGACCGGCGTGGCGGCGCCTCCCGATCCCTCTGGGTCGGGGCCGTCGCCGCGATCCTGGTTGCGGCCTTCTTCGTCCTGCGGGGCGGTGGCCCGGACCTTCCCGATCCCCCGGACCCGGACCTCTCCCAGAGCGAGCCGGAAGTCGCCGAAGTCATCGGGCGCGCCCGCCGCGGCGTCCTCGACGACCCTGGCTCGCCGGATCGCTGGGCGGCGCTCGGCGCCGCTTTCCTGGCTCACGAACTCCATTCGGAGGCGGCCGCCGCGTACACCGCCGCGGGCGCGCTGGCCCCCGGCGATTACCGCTTCCCGTACCTCAGGGCGCGGTCACTGTGGCGGCTGGATCCGGAGCTGGCCGAAGCCGCGGGGCTCGAAGCGATCGACCGGAATCCGGACTACATTCCGACCTACCTGCTCGCAGGACAGATTGCCGAGGACCGCGCGGACCCGGAGACGGCAAAGGGCCACTACCGGACCGCGCTCGAGCGGCTAGGTGGAACCCGCTCCGCGCCGGCCAACACCGCGGCCGCGAGTTTCCGGCTCGGGCGCCTGCTCGCCGGTGACGGCGACCTCGAAGCGGCGCTGCCGCTTCTGGAGCAGGCGGAGGCCCTCGCTCCGGAGTCCGGCGCCATCGCCGCCGCGCTCGCCCGGGTCTACCGGCGGACCGGTGACGGCGACAAGGCGAGAGCCGCAGCGGAACGCGCCCGCAGTCTCGACCACGACCTCATGATCCGCGATCCGCTGATCGACGCGGTGAACAACGTCGCCGCTTCCGTGATCGGCAAGGAGCGCCGCGCCTTCGCCGCCGAGGGCGCCGGGCGTCCCGAGGTGGCGGAGCGCCTGCTGCGCGAGATGATCCGGTCGCGCCCGGACGCCGCGGACCTCTACTACAACCTCGGGAACAACCTCTCCCGCCAGGGACGGAACCCCGAAGCACTGGCCGCCTGGGCCACCGCGCTCGAGAAGAACCCCGACCACGTCGCGGCGCTCATCAACTCGAGCATCGTCCTCGCCCAATCCGACGACCTCGGCGAAGCGGAGCGGCGCTGTCTGAGGGCGCTCGAGATCCAGCCGAACCATCCGGGAGCGCTCTCCAGCCTCGGCAGCATCGCCGCGCTCGCCGGAAGGAGAGCCGATGCGCTTCGCTGGTTCCGGCGGGCGCTCGAACAGGAGCCCGAGCGCGCGGGGACCCATGACTCGATCGCCCAGGTGCTGGCCGCGAACCGCCAGTTCGCCGACGCGATCCGCCATTTCGGCATCGCGGTCAGCAAGGAACCGTTCCGGGGCGATTACCGGTTGGGACTCGCCGCCACCCTCGCCTCCACCGGTGACTTCGAGGGCGCCTGGGAGGTGGCTCACGACGGCCGCCGGCTCGGGGTCGAGCTGCCGGCGGACTTCCTCGGGATGCTGCGCCAGGCGATGCCGGAACCGGCGTTTCGCTAGCGCCCGGCTCCCGGCCGCCGGCTCCCGGAGCCGTTTGAACATGGCGGGAAACGCGCCGTATGATCGGTTCATTAATTTGAATGTTCCGTGCCGCTTCGCGATTCGACATGCCGTGCCAGGGCTCGGTACGTCGGGCAGTCTTGCGGCCTGCGGAAGCTCCACTTGCACTTCCCGTGAAGGAGAGACCATGAGAAAGATTCTTCCAGCTCTTCTGCTCCTTGCGTTCGCCGTGCCGGCGGCCGCCCAGCAGCAGTACGGGCGCCTTGAAGGCGCAGCGCGCGACGCCCAGGGACTCGCCCTCCCCGGAGTGTCCGTCACCCTCTCGGGGGAGGCCATCATTGGGGGCCGGAACGCCACCACCGACGTGGACGGGTCCTACCGGTTCCAGGCCCTCCCCCCGGGTGACTACAACATCCAGTTCGAACTTAGCGGTTTCCAGACCGTCGTGTTCGAAGCCGTGCGCGTGGTGACCGGCGCCACCTTTACCGTGGACGCCGACATGCAGATCGCCACGGTGGCGGAGACAGTCACCGTGACCGGCGAATCGCCGGTGGTGGACGTGAAGTCCACCGGCGTGGCGGCGACCTTCGACAAGACCCAGTTGGACGAGGTGCCCACCGCCACCGACATGTGGGCCGTGCTCCAGCAGAGCCCGGGCATCCGGGTGCAGGGTTTCGACGTGGGCGGCTCGCACAAGAGCCAGCAGTCCATGTACGAGACCTTCGGGGTGCGGAGCCAGAACCGGGTCCTCTACGAGGGCGTGAAC
>CAYUVU010000167.1:0-2685 GCA_964448205.1 uncultured Acidobacteriota bacterium | reverse complement strand
CACGACGTAGCCGAGGGCGCCCTCGGAAGCGTTCCAGGTCCAGGTGATGGACGTCTCCGTGGTCTCCGAAACCATGAGGCCGGTAGGCGTGGCGGGAGCCATCGGCTCCGGCTCGGGTTCCGGCTCGGGCTCGGGCTCAGGGGCCGGTGCCGGCGGCGGTGGCGGCGGCGGCGCCGGGGCCGGAGTCGTCGTCGAGTCGTCGCCACAACCCATGAGCACGAGTCCGGCGCCCAGGGTCACGGTAAGAAGGAGAAGAGCACGACCACCCTTCAGAGGGGCGAAAACGCCCTCCAGAGGCCCCAAAACCGTGTATAGTTGCGGTTCTCTCACGTCCGCCATCATTGTTGAACCAAGTGGTTCCGAGACACGCCTTTTGGGCCTTTTCTGATCTCTAATGTCAACGAGTTAGAATGCCCACCGGTGCCGCCGAGTGCCCGCTCAGTCCCGCGAATGCCCATACGTGAAGTGATATTTACTTGACCCGATCCACGCGATGACCCGCCGACCCTACCGACTCTCCGCCCGCTTCGTCGCCAACGTCCGGGAACCCGGCCGATACGGGGACGGGCGCGGCTCCGGGGGACTGTCCCTGCTCGTCCGGCGCACCACCGGCGGCGACCTGGCCAAGTCCTGGGCGCAGCGCATCATCGTGGACGGACGAGCCCGCAACATCGGACTCGGAACCTGGCCCCACGTCAGCCTCTCGCAGGCGCGCGAGAAGTGCGTCCTGAACCGGGTGGCGCGGCGGCGCGGCGACCTGGTGCTCGCCGGCCGGAAGCGGACCGTTCCAACCTTCGCCGAAGCACTCGACCGGGTGATCGCAATCCATGGTGAGGGCTGGAGGGACGGCGGTAGGTCCGAGAGGCAATGGCGGACGAGCCTCCGGGACTACGCCATGTGGCGACTCGGGGAACTGCCGGTGAACCGGATCGGGACGGCGGACGTGATGGCCGTGCTCTTGCCGATCTGGAGGGAGAAGCGGGAGACGGCGAAGCGGGTCCGCCAGCGGATCTCGGCCGTGATGCGGTGGGCGGTGGCGCAGGGTTACCGGGAGGACAACCCGGCCGGGGACGCGATCGGCGCGGCGCTGCCCAAGACCGGGGGCCGGACCCGGCATCAGCCGGCGCTGCCGTATCCGGAGGTTCGCGGCGCGATGGAGCGGGTGCGTGCTTCGAGGGCCTATCCCTCCACCGTGCTGGCCTTCGAGTTCCTGGTGCTCACGGCCTGCCGGAGCGGTGAGGTGCGCGGCGCCCGTTGGGACGAGATGGACCTAGAGGCCCGGGAGTGGCGGATTCCACCGGAGCGGATGAAGGCGAACCGCGAGCACCGGGTTCCACTGTCCACGGGGGCACTGGCGGTGCTGCGCCAGGCCCGTGCGCTCTCGAACGAGTCGGCGCTGGTGTTCCCGTCAGCGCGGGGCCGTCGCCTCTCCGATGCGACGATCTCGAAGATGGTCCGCGAGCTTGGGATCGGGGCGGTGCCCCACGGCTTCCGATCCAGCTTCCGGGACTGGGCGGCGGAGTGCTCCGACGCTCCACGGGAGGTCTGCGAACTGGCGCTGGCGCATGTGAACTCGGACCGGGTGGAGGCTGCCTACCGGCGGACGGACCTGTTCGAGCGCCGCCGCGAACTCATGGAAGAGTGGTCGGCGTTTCTGGGGGAGGTACGGGGAGCACCGTTCGTCGGCGTGGAGTCGTGTGTGTAAACTGTCCACCACGGCGGAAGCGGAGAGACACCCCGGCGGGCAACTCCGGCTTTCGCCCGAGAGAGGCCAGATCATGAGCGACGGCGAGACCCCCACGCCACGGCGTCCAGTCACCCTAGAGTCTCTTCTCTTGGTGGCCCTAGTTTCAGCCGTGATCGGCGTTTACTGGCAAATGGGGAGTCTCCGGGCGGACATGCTCGACCGGTTTCTGGTAGTCGAGCAGCGCTTGGGAGAGGTCGGCCAAGAAACCGCCTCCGTGCGCCTGGAGATGGAGCGTCGGTTCGGAGAGGTGAATGAGCGTCTCGCCCGGATCGAAACCCTGATCCAGCGCCTCGACCCGGATTTCTCGCAACCGGCTGATTGAACGCTCTCCAGGGACCGTAAGGAACGCGCCCCGCCGCTTAATCCCATGACGACGCTGATCGTCCCCTGCGAGTGCGACGGCGGCGCGGATCGCGCGGCCTCGGCGCTCGGACTCCGGCAGTCGGGATCCGAATGGATCGGGGACTGTCCCGCTTGCAAGGGCTCTGAGACCTTGTCAGTCCGGCAATCCCGCGATGGCCACCCTGCCCACTTCCTTTGCTTCTGCCGGGGGGCGTGCGTAGACGCGGCAACGTTCCGTGCCGCTCTTTCCGAGATTCTCGGTCCGGGATCTCTCACCCACCCGCACAGGGACACCCGGATCGCTGTCAACCTCCGAAATCTGGGGGGGGGGGGAGCATCCCCGCAAGCGCGAATGAGCCAGCGCGTTCTCAATCGGGGGCCCAGGCCCGCTCGAACTGGAACGTTGGTGGAATCCGGGCGGACCCATCAGATCCGCCCAGAACGGCCCAAACACGGAATTCCTGACACTCCCGTTTGGTGTTAGCGGCCCGGACTGAGGTCGCGTTCTTGCGTCCGGTCCCGGTCGCGCGCCTGGATGTGCTGCCGCATTACCTCCAGAGCTCGCGCAACGTCTCGGCGAGCGTCTATCGCGAGCG
>CAYUVU010000166.1:0-4651 GCA_964448205.1 uncultured Acidobacteriota bacterium | reverse complement strand
GATCTCGCCCTGGTGCTCCAGGTAGGTGGCGTCCATCCCCGCCGGCCCCCAGACGTTTTCGTGCATGTAGTCGTCGAAGCTCTGCCCGGAGACGTTCTCAACGACTCCGGCCAGGATGTTCCAGGCGTACGAGGAGTAGCTGTACTGCGTGCTCGGCTCGAACAGCAGTGGGTCGTCCTTGAAGATCTCGATGGCGGCTTCGATCGAGTCGAAATGGTCCTTCATGTCCATTTCGCCCGGGTTGTAGTGACGGATTCCGGACGTGTGCGTCATCAGGTGCCGGACGGTGACCGGGTGATCCTTTTCGGGGAAGGCCGGGAAGTAGGTCTGCACCTCGGCGTCGAGGTCGATGGCGCCCTGTTCCACGAGCTGCATGACCGCGATCCCGGCCACCGGCTTCGAGATGGAAGCGATCCGGTAGACGCTGTCCGCGGTCGCCGGGACCCCGTTCTCGACGTCCGCCAGACCCGAAGCGCCGCTCCAGACCATTTCCCCGTTCACGGCAACGGCGGCGGACAGGCCGGGACTGCCGGCGGCGTCGCGCGCTTCCGCGATGATCGCGGCGAAGGTCTCGTCGAGCGTCGGTACGGGCTCGGACCCGCCGCATCC
Organism: uncultured Acidobacteriota bacterium; assembly: GCA_964448205.1. Classification (GTDB taxonomy): domain Bacteria; phylum Acidobacteriota; class Vicinamibacteria; order Marinacidobacterales; family Marinacidobacteraceae; genus Marinacidobacterium. Next base: position 4,042 of record CAYUVU010000166.1, on the reverse strand, counting down.
GCCGAACAGCGCGAAAACGGCGAGGGCGGCCGGCAGCCGCGGGTCAACTCTCGTGAAAGCCGGGCGGTTCATGGTTTTCCCCCTATGGATCGCTGGTGGGCAGGTGGGCGGTCACCGCCTCCCACACCCGCTCGAAGTTGCCGCCGAGGATCGCCTCGACGTCGCCGGAGTCGAAGCCGGCTTCGGCGAGGGCCTCCGCGATGGCCTCGAAGTTGGCCTCGTCGCCGAACCCCTCGCTGTAGGCCGACATCCCCCTCAGATCGCTCCCGATCCCCGCGGCGCCCATCCCGCCAAGGTCCGTGACGTGGCGGATGTGACGCGCCATGTCGGAGACGGTGGGAACCTGGCTGCCGTTCGGCCAGATGCCGATCACCCCCCCGTCCTCGGCGATCGCCAGGATCTCCGGATCGCGCAGGTTCCGGTCGGCTTCGCCGAGGGCGAAGGCGCCGGTGTGGCTGAAGATGACCGGAGCGGTCGAGAGTTCCAGGGTGTCCCGGATGGTCTGGGGATTGGCGTGGGCGAGATCGATGACGATGCCCAGCCGGTTGCACTCCCGCACCACCTCGCGCCCGAACTCGGTCAGTCCGCCGGGGGTGTAGGGCCAGGTCTGGATGTGGCCGATCCCGTTCGGACGGAAGTGGACGAGCTGCGCGAGGGCGAGGCCCATCCGGTGCAGTTCGTGGAGCCGCTCGATCCTGCCCTCGAGCGAGTCGGCGCCTTCGACCGCCGGAAGGATCGCGAGCGCCCCGGCGGCCCGGGCCTTCCTCGCCTCGGCCGGGGTCCGCGCGAACACCGCGTTGCCCTCGGCGACCGTCCGCGTCAACCGCTCGAAGCGGTCGAGGGTGTACTCCCAGGGTTCCGCGGGGTCCGGCCTCCGGTTCCCGCCCTCGATCCGGGTGCCGTCGCGCAGTACGTAGCCGCCGCGATAGGGAGTGTCGGTGCTGATCGTGGCCACCACCGCGTCCATCCCGCGGTCCAGGTAGCGGGCGATCTCCTCGTCGCTGATCCGGGGGACGTTGGCCCGGTGGAATCGCGACGGATGCGAGTGAAGGTCGATCCGGAGCGGGTCCTCATCCTGCGCGGCGGCGGAACCCGCGGTGAGCGTGGGCGCGGCGAGGCAGAGCGCCGCCAGCGCTGCCCGGAACGGATGGCGTCTCCGGCAGCGTCCTCGCCGCACGCCGGGAACGTTCACTTATTGCTGGGCGTCCGTGGTTTCCATCGGCAGTACCACGCGCGCCACGCCGTCCTCGATGTCGAACGCCGTGCCGTAGGGCTCCGAGAGCCGCACCAGGTCCTGGAGGATCTTGTCGGCAAGTTCGCCCTCGGCGAACATCGGCCGGCCGCGGACGTGGCGCGGCTGTCCGAACCCGAGCGTGATCGGGTGGAGCGTCAACTCGACGAGTTGCTGCCCGCTCCACTCCGGCACGGCGATGACCGCTTCCCAGATCTCGGGGATCGCGGGAAACCCGGTGGTGTCGTTGTTGTAGCGAGCCTCGTTGAAGTCCGCGAGGCCGTCGCTCTCGTCGAGCCCGAGCCGGTAGTAGTTCTCGTACGGCAACCGCTGGAGCGTCTCGTTCTGGAAGATGAAGTCGCCGAGGCTGTACAGGATCGGCGCACCCTTGTAGATCTCGATGGCGCGCAGCGCGTGCGGTCCGTGCCCCACGAAGACCGAGGCGCCGGCATCCACCATCGCCCGGGCGAAGGTGACCAGGAACTGGGCGGGCTCCATGCGGCTGTTGGGCCCGGGAGCGCCCTCGTGGGCGTGGATCGTCACCATCACGTGATCGGCCTGGCGGCGGGCGTTGCTCACGATCATGGCGATCTCCGCCATGTCCTCGGGGTGCGGCTCGGTGCGGACGCCGGGCGCGTCCGCCAGCTCGAACCGGTTGCGCAGGAAGTTCAGGGTGTCCCCGGACGCGGGCGGGTTCATCTTGAGGTCGCGCATCGTGGCGCGGACGCCCTCGAGCTGATCCCTGGTGACTTCGTAGGTGGTGCGGAAGCGGAGCGGATTCAGGCCGGGACGCGCCGGGATGTCGTCGCGCGACTTTCCGGCCACCGAGTGGTCGGGGTACGTCGAGGCCAGCGAGATCACGGCCACCCGTCCGTCCTTCGTCTCGATGAACTTGGCTTCCCGGGCCTCGGCGAGGCTGCGTCCGATCCCCGCGGCAACGATTCCTGCCTCCCGGATGTACTTCTCGGTGAGCAGCATTGCGGGCGGTCCGTAGTCCCCGGAGTGGTTGTTGGCCAGCGAGCCGATGTCGATTCCGGCCCACACGAACTCCTGCACGAGTTCCGGCTGGGCGCGCATGTAGGTCCCGCCGCTCGAACTCATGGGATAGGACTCCCAGTCGTGGAAGAGGATCTCCACGTTGGTGAACGCCAGGTCGGCGCCCCGCAGGAGATCGATCATCCGGAGGAACTCCGGCTCCTCGTAGACGCTCAGCTTGCGGGTGATGATCGAATCGCCCGTCAGCGCCATGGTGAGGCGGTCCTGGGCGACCGTCTCGGCCGCGAGCCCGGCGGTCAGGGCGCCGGCGACGAGGGCGGGGAGAAGTCGGGACGTTCGTGTCTGGTTGGCCATGGACAGGGTCCTCCGCGGAACCTGCGAGTATGGCAGAAAGAACCTAGGGTGTTGGGACCGCCGGTCTTCAGACCGGCATCGCCCCGCCCAGCGGGGCGAAACGCACGCCGCTGTTCTGCCCCGGTGGTACTGCCCGGCGGCCGCCTACCGCCGGTAGTCCAGCGGTGGCGGCCGGTCGCCCAGTAGCGGCTCGTACACGAAGTCCGGCCCCCGCGCGGCGTTCAGCTCGGCGAGCGCCGCGGTCAGGTGGGACGGGTCCTGCAAGAGGTCGGCCCCCGTGCGCGCCAGCACCTGCGCCGCGAGGTGCATGCCCTTGAGCCCGATGCTCGTCCCGCCGCAGGCCACCGCCATCCAACTGTGCGCCGGGGTCCCGGGCACCCAGGTGGCGGTCCGGAACTGCGCCGTCGGCACCACCCAGCTCACGTCGGCCACGTCGGTGGAGCCGCCCGCCGGGGTCCTCCGCCACTCCATGACCTCCTCCTGGGAACCGATCGGGCGCGGCTGCAGCAGGTGCTTCTGGATTTCCTCGGCGAAGGCCCGTTCCTCCTCGGTATAGGCGAAACCGCCGATCGCCTTCATGTTCTCGTAGAGCAGCCGGCCGATGTGCTCGTTGGGGAGGAGGTTGTAGAGCCCGTGGATGATCTCGTGCTCGACCGTGGTGCCGGTCCCGAGCGCCGCGGCGTCGGCGATCTTCAGGATCCGCTCCCAGTTGGCGCGGGCCGTCTCCACCGCGGGATGCCGGTTGTAGTAGTAGACCTCGGCGAAGTTGGGCACCACGTTCGGCGCCTCGCCGCCCCGGGTGATCACGTAGTGGATCCGGCTCCGCTCGTGGACGTGCTCGCGCATCAGGTTGACCATGAAGTTCATGGCCTCCACTCCGTCGAGCGCCGACCGTCCCTGTTCCGGAGCGCCGGCGGCGTGCGCCGAGAGTCCCCGGAAACGGAACTTGGCGGACAGGTTGGCGAGCGAGTCTCCGGGGCTCGCGTCGTTCCGGTCCCCGGGGTGCCAGGCGAGCACGGCGTCCACGTCGGAGAAGAGGCCGTCCCGCACCATGTAGACCTTGCCGGCGCCGCCCTCTTCGGCCGGCGTGCCGTAGACCCGAATCCGTCCCGGGGCGCCCGACCGCTCGAGCCAGTCCCTGATGGCCAGCCCGGCGGCCACCGACGCGGTCCCGAACAGGTGGTGCCCGCAGGCGTGTCCGGCGCCGACGCCTTCCCGCTCCATCGGTTCCGGAACCGCTGCCTGGCTCACGCCGGGCAGGGCGTCGAACTCGGCCAGGATGCCGATCACGGGCCCTCCCGAGCCCCACTCCGCGATGAATCCGGTCGGCATTCCGGCAACCCCGGTTTCTACCGAGAAGCCGCCGGCGGTGAGTTGCTCCTGGAGGAGCCCGGAACTCTTCTCCTCCTGGTATCCCACCTCCGCCCAGTCCCAGATGCGGAGCGCGACCTCCTCGAAGTC
>CAYUVU010000165.1:0-2575 GCA_964448205.1 uncultured Acidobacteriota bacterium | reverse complement strand
CCCCCACCCGGCACGCCCTGGTGGTGCAGCGCCAGGGCGCGGACGGCGGCGCGTGGGGGGTAGGCCGCGCCGGCATGCACTACCGGGACCTCATTCCTGGGCGCCTCGGCGGGGCGATCATCGCCTCGCACATCCGTATCCCGGAGGCGGGGCCGGTGCCCGACGACGTCCACTACCACATCGCCGCCTTCCAGCTCATCTACTGCTACCGGGGCTGGGTGGATGTGGTGTACGAGGACCAGGGCCCGCCCTTCCGCCTCGAAGCCGGGGACTGCCTCATTCAGCCTCCGCGGATCCGCCACCGGGTGCTCGAGTCGTCCGCCGGTCTGGAGGTGATCGAGATCGCGGTGCCGGCCGAGCACCTCACCGCCCTCGACCACGCGCTGACGCTCCCCACCGGGCACTTGCGCCCGGAGCGCGACTTCGGCGGGCAGCGCTTCTGCCGCCACGCCGCGCGCGACGCGGTGTGGGGGGCGGGCCGCCTGCCCGGGTTCTCCGTCTGCGACACCGGGATCGCCGATGCCACCGGCGGGGTCGCGAACGCGCAGGTCGCGCGACGCACGAACGGCGCCGGCGATGGCAACGGTACGGAAGCGAGCCATGACGCGGACATCCTCTTCACCTTCGTCCTCGAAGGCGGCATGACCCTGCGGGCTCGGCGGAAGGAAGCCCGGGACCTGTGCGCGGGCGAACGCGAGCCGTGCGCGCTGCGGGCCGGCGACGCCTTCGTGCTGCCGCCGGGACTCCGCACCGTCTACGAGCGCTGCACCGACGACCTCGAGCTGCTGGAGGTGTCGCTCCCCGGCGCCTTCGAGACCACCACCCACCGGAGGAATCCCTGATGCCACTCTCCAGCACCAGGGACATCTCACGCTCACATGGAAGTTCCCATCACTCATTGTCTTATGTGGATTCCCGCGTCCGCGGGAATGACCGCAAGCGGTCTCCGTCATTCCCGCGAATGCGGGAATCCACCCGAGGCCGTGTAGTTCGCGTTGGAAGCACAGGTTCGGCCGGCGTGAAACAGACCTGTTCCAGCACCGAGAACCTCTTCCTTGCCCGCTACGCCCAGCGGATACTCCGTACGCGCGCCACCCGCCACGCCCGCCGCCGATGACCGACTTTGCACGCACCAGGGCCCTCTTCCACCTTCCGGAGGGCGTCGTCTATCTCGACGGCAACTCGCTCGGCCCCCTGCCGCACGCGGCGCGCGAGCGCGTCGCCCGCCTGCTCTCGGAAGAGTGGGGCGAGATGCTGATCCGCGGCTGGAACGAGGCGGGCTGGATGGACGCGCCGGCGCGCGTCGGCGACCGCATCGGCCGTCTCGTCGGCGCCGCGCCCGGCACGGTGGTGATGGGCGACACGCTCTCCATCAAGGTGTACCAGGCGCTCGCCGCCGCGCTCGAGCTTCGGCCGGACCGGCGGGTGGTCCTCTCCGACCACGGCAACTTCCCGTCCGACCTCCACATGGCGAAGGGCCTGATGCAATCGCTCGGACGCGGCCACGAGCTGCGCCTCGTGGCGCCGGACGAGGTCGAAGCGGCTCTCGACGAGAACGTCGCGGCGCTGATGCTGACCGAGGTGGACTACCGCACCGGGCGCCTCCACGACATGACCCGCCTGACGCGGGCCGCGCACGCGGCCGGGGCGCTCACCGTCTGGGACCTCGCCCATTCCGCCGGCGCGCTCCCCATCGACCTCGAAGGGGCCGGGGCGGACTTCGCGGTCGGCTGCACCTACAAGTTCCTGAACGGGGGACCCGGTGCGCCCGCCTTCATCTACGTCGCCGGGCGGCACATCGAGCGGGTGCGGCCCGCCCTCTCCGGATGGCTCGGTCACGAAGCCCCCTTCGCCTTCGATCTCGACTACCGCCCCGGCCCCGGCATCGCCCGCATGCGGGTGGGCACGCCGTCGATTCTCGGCCTCGCCGCCCTCGACGCCGCCCTGGACGCCTGGGAGGGAGTGTCGATGGACGACGTGCGGGAGCAGTCGGTGGCGCTCTCCGAGCGCTTCATCGCCGAGGTCGAGCGGCGCTGCCCGGAACTCGAGCTCGTGAGTCCCCGCCCACCCGCCGAACGGGGCTCGCAGGTGTCGTTTCGCTTCGCGGACGCCTGCGCGTTCATGCAGGCGCTCATCGAGCGGGGGGTCATCGGAGACTTCCGCCCCCCGGACGTGATGCGCTTCGGGATCGCGCCGCTCTACGTCGACGCCGGGGACATCGTCCGCGCCGCCGGCATCATGGAGCGAGTGCTCGAGGAGCGAAGCCGGGACCGGCCGCGCCATCGCGAGAGGAGGGCGGTGACCTGACGAGGCCCCTGACTACGGATCCGCGCTCTTTTCGGGCAAAATCGTGTTTCGAATCGACGCAGGGCGGCCCGTGATTCGCGGAATCCCGCTCTATCCAAGGGAAAGACGGAGACCTGACTGGACGCCAGTAACCGTTCGGGTCCCGGGGGATGAGGAGAGGGTTATCCTCTTGTTGGCATGCTTACCCGCACCCGGTCTCGCCCGGGTGTAATTCTACCGATTGAGGGTGCGCCGCCAATCTTTCCGGAGGGGGCGGAGCCAGATGTCC
>CAYUVU010000164.1:0-2230 GCA_964448205.1 uncultured Acidobacteriota bacterium | reverse complement strand
ATCCGGAAGAGCCAGGATTCGAACCGGCCGGACTCCTGGTAGCGCGCGGAAGCGCGGTAGACCCGGACGAAGGTTTCCTGGGCGAGGTCGGCGGCCGCCGCCGACCTCGCCCAGGAAACCTTCGTCCGGGTCTACCGCGCTTCCGCGCGCTACCAGGAGTCCGGCCGGTTCGAATCCTGGCTCTTCCGGATCGCCGCGAACCTGGTGCGGAGCCGGCAGCGCCGGCCCGACCAGCGCCTGCCGCACCTGCCGCTCGAGGAAGCGCCCGCAGGGGCGGCGGAACTCGCGGTCCGCGGCCGGGAGGCCCGCCCCGACGAGGCCACCTGGCGGGCGGAGGTGCGGGACGCGCTCGGGAAGGCGCTGCCGCGGCTTCCGCTCGTGTTCCGGGAGGCGGTGCTGCTGCGTGACGTGGAGGGGCGGTCCTACCGCGAGATCGCGGAAATGCTGGGCGTCGAGGAGGGGACGGTGAAGTCCCGCGCCCACCGCGGCAGGCAGCGCCTGCGGGAGCTGCTCGCCCCCATGTTCGAAGAAGGCTGTACCGAGGGAGTTTCCTGATGCCTGGCAGACCCACCGACGACGAGCTGCGCGAGATGCTGCGCACGCTGCCGCGTCCCGAGCCGCCGTCCGGCTTCGCCGACGGCGTTATGACCCGGGTGCGGGCGGAAGAGCGCTGGCGCCGCTTCCGCCCCTGGCTGCTGGCCGCCGCCGCGGCGGCGCTGGTGGCCTCGGGGCTCCTGGTCCGGTCCGTGTGGGACGGGGCGGGAACCGAAGAGCCGCTGGTCGCGGAGGCGCCGGACCGGGTCGAGCCCGCCGTCGCCGCCGCTCCCGCGGACCCGGACATCCGGGAGTTCGAAGCGATCGTCGAGGAATACCGGCTGCTCGCCGAGGAACTCGAGGCCATGCGCCGCCTCGGCGGCGACACCGTCGAAGGACCCATCCTCCGGATCGGCGGCGACGAGGATGTGGATCTGTTCCTGGACCTCGAGTCCTATCTGGGCCGTCCGTCCCGGCCGCCGGGCGCCTCCCTGGTCGTCCCCGCGTCGACCCGCCCCCGCCGCTGACCCCAATGATCAAGGAGAAGAAAAAGATGATGACAGTGAACCGGAAATCCTTCCGCACCGCCGCGCTCGCGGTCGCCGCGGCCCTCGCGGTCCCGGCGCTCGCCGCCGCGGCGCCGCAGGCACCGGCCCAGCCCGTCCGGGCGACGGCCCCGGCGCTCGCCGCCGCCGAAGCGGCGTCCCCCGCTCCCCAGATCATGATCCGGGGCCCGATGCGGCCGCGCGTGGTGGTGGGCCGCTCGGGACACGGTTACCTGGGAGTCCAGTTGATGGACATCACCGAGGAACTGCGCGAGTTCTATGGGGCCCCGAGGGACGCGGGGACGCTGATTTCCCGGATCGGCGAGGACAGTCCCGCCGCCGCCGCGGGCTTCGAAGTTGGCGACGTGATCACCGCCGTTGCCGGCGAGCCGACGGAGAATTCCTGGGATGTGGTCCGTTCGGTGGCGCAGTTCGACGCCGAAGAGGAGGTCGCGGTCGAGGTCGTCCGCGACGGGGCCCCGGTCACCCTGACCGCTACGCTTGCCGAGCGGGAGGGAGCCGTCTGGTTCGGCCGTGGAGACCGCCCGAACTTCGAGGAGTTCCATTTCGAGATGCCCGACCTCGAAGGCCTCGAGGCACTGCGGGACCTTCCCGCCACGATCACCGACGAAACCCGGGAAGCCATGCGCGAGGCCATCGAGGCAGCCCGCGAGCGCATGAGCGAGTTCGACTACGAAGCCCTTCAGGAGCGGCTCGCGGCGACCGAAGAGCGCCTCCGCGAACTCGAAAGAAAGCTCGCCGAACGCGAGCGTTGAGGAAACACCGGCCTCACGGCGCGCCCGGCGCTCCGCGCCGCGCGCGCCGTGATGGCGCACCGGCTTGGAACGCCGGGTTCCCGAGCTACGAGGAATGGAGGCCGGCTGGCGCCGTCTCCCATCCCTCGTGCTCAAGGGGTCTCCGCAGAGCTATCGCTCTGCTTCGGAAACAGCCGGCACAGCCCGCCGCAGGCGGGCGGAGCGCGTCGGGCTGTCCGTCCCGATGGCGCAACGGCTTGGAACGCCGGTCTCCAGACCGGCACGCGCGGTGCTTGGCACCGCGCACGTCGCGCCCCCACTCCGCGTCACGGCGCGCACGGCCGGAAACGCAGCACCTCCCGATGGCGCCGCCCCGGAGCCAGCCCTTACCCTCTC
>CAYUVU010000163.1:0-7242 GCA_964448205.1 uncultured Acidobacteriota bacterium | reverse complement strand
GTCCCGAGCGCCGGCTGCGCTTTCCGAAACCCGGATCCCGAGGAGGCTCCCCTCCCGCCCGACGTCCCCTGCGCCGCCGGAGCCCTCCTCGATCGGGCCGGCATGAAGGGGGCCCGGGTCGGGGGCGCCCGGGTGTCCGAGGTCCACGCGAACTTCCTGACCGCGGGACCGGGCGCCACCGCGGCCGACGTGTACCGGCTGCTCGGACGGTGCCAGGCGGCGGTGAGCGCGGCTTTCGGTGTGCGGTTGGTGCCCGAACTGGTCCTGCTGGGAGATTTTCCGCCTTGAGCCGGCACGGGTCGCCGCCGACCACCCTGATCGTCGAGGGAGGCGCCCGGCTGGAGGGCCGGGTGCGGGTGGAAGGGAACAAGAACGCGGCGCTGCCGCTCCTCGCCGCCTGCCTGCTCACCGACGAGTGGTGCGAGCTCAACAACATGCCCGACATCCGGGACGCTGCCACCATGGCCGGGGTGCTCGAAGGCCTGGGGGCCGAGGTCGAGGGGGTTGGAACCGGCCGGGTGCGGGTCCGCGCCGGAAACCTGCGGAGCGAGGAGCCCGACCCCACGGGGGTGGGGCGGCTTCGCGGCTCGGTGCTGCTCGCGGCGCCGCTCCTGGCGCGCCGCGGCCGGGTGCAGATGGGAGAGCCGGGGGGAGACTTCGCGGGACGCCGGGGTTTTGACGTACACCTGGCCGCGCTCCGCGCCCTGGGGGTACGGGAGGTCGAGGGACCGGGCCGCCAGCTCGAGGCCCCGGAGGGCCTGCGCGGCGCCTCGTTCTATCTGGAGGAGGCGTCCGTCACGGGGACGGAGACCGCCCTCCTGGCCGCGGCCGGCGCGGACGGCGTCACGGAGATCCGCCACGCGGCCTGCGAGCCGCACGTCGTCGAGCTCTGCGGCTTCCTTCAGCGGATGGGAGTCCAGGTCGAGGGGGCCGGCACGCCGACCCTGCGAGTGGCCGGGAGCCGCCGGCGGAGAGGCGCTTCCTGGACGCTCGCGGGAGACTTCGTGGAGGCCGGGAGCTGGGCGGCGGTGGCGGCCATGACCGGGGGAACGGTGGAGGTCCAGGGGGCTCGGGCGGTGGATCTGGAGCCGATCACCGCGGTCCTGCGGCGCCTCGGCGTAGCGCTCCGGCAGGGGGATGACCGCCTCCTGGTCGAACCCTCGCGGCTGCACGCGGCCCGGCGCATCACCACCGCCCCCTGGCCGGGCTTCCCGAGCGACATGGTGAGCCTCACGACGGTGCTCGCGACGGCCGCCGGAGGCGCCACGCTCGTCCACGACTGGATGTACGAACTCCGCCTGTTCTCGCTCGAACAGTTGATCGGGATGGGAGCGGACATGTTCCTCTGCGATCCGCACCGCGTCATCGTCACGGGGCCCAGCCGCCTTCGGGGCAGGGACCTCGACGCCCGCGACATCCGCTCGGGAATGGCGCTCATCGCGGCGGGTCTTGCCGCTTCCGGCGAGAGCCGGATCGCGCCGCTCGAGACCGTGCAGCGGGGCTATTCGGATCTGCCGGCGAAACTGCGTTCGCTGGGCGCGGCGGTGGACGTGCGGACCGCTCAGGGCTAGCCCGGCAGATAGCGCTCCTGGAACTTCCGGATCGCCGGGAGAAGCGGCTGGCGATCGTGGAGCGTGCCGGCGAACAGGTCCCCGAGCCGGTCGAGCCGCTCGGGCAGGCTGGCGATGGTGAAGCGCCCGGGATGGAGGTCCCCGTCGAGTTCGTCCCAGTCCAGCGGGGTCGAGACCGACGCCGCGGGCACGGGACGGGCGGCGTACGGGGGAACCACGGTCTGTCCGCGCCGGTTCTGCAGGAAGTCGAGATAGACGCGTCCCCGCCGCCGGGAGGTGGTCCGTTCGACGGTCGCGATGTCCCGGTGTTCGCCGGCGACGTGCGTGGAGACGGCCTCCGCGAACTGCCGGACCACGTCGTAGGGATACACCGGTTCCAGCGGAACGTAGATGTGCAGTCCGGTGGCGCCCGAGGTCTTCAGGTAGGGGCGGAGTCCGATCCCGCGCAGCACCTTGCCGAACGCCCGGGCGAGACGCACCACGTCACTGAATGGTCCGCCGCCGGGATCGAGGTCGAAGACCGCCCAGTCGGGTGTTTCCCGCCTGGTCCGCCGGGAGAGCCAGGGATGGATGTCGATGCTTCCCAGGTTCGCGGCGTAGAGGAGCGCCGCCGCGTCGTTGACGACGAGGTAGCGGATCGTCTCGCCCCGGTGGCCGGAAGGGATCTCTTCGCTGACGATCCAGTCCGGCGTGTGGTCGGGCAGGTCCTTTTGGTAGAACGCCTTGCCCCCCACGCCGTCGGGGTAGCGGAGCAGGTGCGACGGCCGCTCGTGCAGATACGGGAGGAGGTGTTCGGCGACCCGGTCGTAGTAGCGGATCAGGTCCCCCTTGGTGTACCCGTGATCGGGCCAGAACACCTTGTCGAGGTTCGTCAAGTGGAGTGGCTGCGAGGATTCCCGCACCGCCCGCTGGCGCGAGAGCCCCGCGAGGAGGTGCTCCGAGGGGTCCGGGGTTCGCGCACCGCGTGAGGGGATGTGCAGGCAGTCCGCAGAGGCGGCCGGCCCGTCGGGGGGAGTCCCGGCCGCCGGATAGGCCGCGCCGCCGCGCCGCGCGACGGTCCCCGGCAGTCCCGCCGCCTCGCAGGCCGCGTGGAACTCCTCTCCCCGGACCGCGACGTGGTCCCCGAAGAGAAGGGTCTTGCCCGGCGGCAGCAGGGTCGAGAGCAGTTCTTTCCGTTCGAGCAGCGGGACGCTGCGGATGTCCCATTCCTCGTAGCGGAGCAGGTCGTTCAGGTAGAGCGAGACCGGGATCGACGAATCGCCGTTGAGCCGCGCCGCGAGGCGCTCGGGTGAGGGCCTCTCCGCCTCGTCCGTGCTGACGAGCGTTCCGCCCGCGAGGAACGCCTCCGCACGAACCGCAGCGGCCTCGGCCACGACCTCCGGCAGATCGAGTGGCGCTCCGTCGTCTCCTCGCGTCAGCCAAGGCTCCGCCCCGGAGCGTTCGAGGAAGACGGGGATGCCCTGGAGTTGCGGCTCGAAGATCCAGTCCTGGTCGGTGAAGGGCTCCCGCTCGCCCTCGGGGACAACCGGAACCGGACCGGGTTCCCCGGTCCAGGGCCTGGCGCCGCTCAGGTCGAAGAAGGGTTGCCGCTCCGCGTCGTCCCGCGCGTACCGGTCGCGCCCCTTGAACAGCAGCCATTCGTCCGGGCCCCGCCTGGTCTTCACCATGTGCCAGGCCCCGCGCAGCTTGCGGCCGGCCAAACGGATCACGAGCTTCCCGGCTTCCACGCCGGCGGCTCCCTGGTCTTCGCCCCCCTCCGTGATCTGGTAGGTGCCCCGGTCCCAGATGCCCATGGTGCCGCCGCCGTACTCCCCCTCGGGAATCACCCCCTCGAAGTGCGTGTAGGCCAGTGGATGGTCCTCGGTCCGGACCGCGAGCTTCTTCACCTCGGGGTCGTAGGAAAAGCCCCGCGGGACCGCCCAGGAACGGAGGACTCCGTGCATCTCGAGCCTCAGGTCGTAGTGGAGGCGGCGCGCCTCGTGGCGGTGGACCACGAAGCGCCGGCCTCCGGGCGGACCGGCGTCCGCGGCGCCTCCCGCGGGGGGTTCGGGTGTTCGTCCGAAATCCCGTTTCTCCTCGTACGCGGTGATCGTCCTGGATCGTTTGTCAGGCATCGGTGACGGTTCGGGATGGGGTTCGGCGCCTCCATTTTCGCCTCTCGGGGACCGGGAGCGGAGGCCGGGCGCCGCCTCGGATTCCCCGGCGGAACGAGTCCTTGACAGCCGAACGGGGCGCGCTAATCTGCCGGTGCCCTGCCGGTTTCCCGCAATCGGCGTTTCGGGTGCGCTCGTCCCGTGCGCGGCTCCAGGGTCCGGGTTTCCGGGCCCACCTCCATCCGTCTCCTTCCTTCCTCACGGAGCCAGAACGGGACACCTTTCACGGCAGTCCCCGGAACCGCGTCGGGGAACGAACTGTACGGGACCGCCGACCCGGCCCGCCGTCCCGGATACCATCCGGAACGCACCCCCGGTTGAGGATGGTGCGGTGAGAGGCGAGGCGCGTGCCATGAAACGAATTCGGGAACCAGGCGGGTCGGCCCTTCCGGGGCCGGGACCCGCTGCGGGACCGCTGCTGGTGCTGTCGTTGGCGGCCGCGACCCTGCTCGCGGGATGCGAGGAGGCTGCGGAAGCACCGCGCATGACCCTGGAGGACGTCCTGGACATCCGGCACCCGACGGCGCCGGTGTGGAGTCCCGACGGGGACGAGGTGTTCTTCGTCTGGGACCTGAACCAGCAGATGGACCTCTATGCGGTGGCGCCGGGCTCCGGCGAGCCCGCGCGCCAGTTGACGCGCTGGGGGGACTCCTACGAAGTGATCGGCGGGCTCTTCTGGGGTGGGGACGGAGACCTGCTCCACTTCACGCGCAACGGACGGCTCTACCAGATGGATCCGGATCTCGCGGGGACGCTGCGCGCCGTCTTCCATGACGAGCCCGGCGGTGAGTCCGGTTTCGAGCCTTCCCCCGACGGCCGCCGGATCGCGTTCCTGCGGGGTGGGGACCTGTTCGTCCGCGACCTTGCCGACGGCGCCGAGATGCGGTTGACCCGTACGGACGGCCGCGCGGAGGGCGAGCCCGCCTGGTCCCCGGACGGCCGTTTCATCGCCTACACGGTCTCGAGTCGGGAAACGGTGGACGAGACGCACGAGATCTCCGGAGACACGCTGCTCTATCGCCGGTTTCGCGGCACGGCCCCCGACCTCTGGGTGGCGCCGGTGGTCCGCAACGGGGTGCCGCGGCGCATCGCGGCGGGATCCGGCGCGATATCGAGCCCCCGCTGGGTGGATACGGCGCGGCTGATCTTCCAGGAGGTCGCGCCCGACGTCCGGACGCGTTCGGTGGTCCTCGCCGACCTTCGCGACGGTTCGCTGCGTCCGCTCCACGTCACGGAGGACGAGAAGTGGTGGAGCCTCAATTACCTGGGCGGCGAGCCGCGTCCGTCTCCCGGCGGGGAGTGGGTGGCGCTCGTGGACGACTCCTCGGGTTGGGACCAACTGGTGGTGGTCTCGCTGGCCGACGGTTCCGCGCACGCCCTCACCGGGTCCGGGGAAGAGGCGCGGCGCTTCGCCTGGTCGCCCGACGGTGGCATGCTCGGCTGGGACGCGAACCCGGACCATCCCGGGCAGCGCCACCTCTTCGTGGTGGACACCGCGGAGCTTCCGGACGGCGCTCCGACGCGGATCACCTCGGCGCGGGGCACGAACACCCAGCCGTCCGTCGCCACCGGATTCCGGCTGAGTTCGGAACACGGGGGGTTTTCTCCCGACGGTTCGCGCATCGTGTTCCAGCACACCGGCCCGCGGGCCGTCCCCGATCTGTTCGTGGCGGAGACCGGGGGATCGGGAGAGCCGGAGCGGCTCACGAACTCGCTCCCCGAGTCGCTCGACCCGGCGTTCTTCACCGAAGGCGAGTTCCTTCGCTATCCGGCGCGTGACGGAGGCGAGGTGCCCGGCTACCTGTTCGTCGCCGAAGACCTCGATCGGTCCCTGAAGCACCCCGCGATCGTGTGGGTGCACGGGGACGGGATCGCCCAGAACTACGACGGCTGGCACATCCGCCGCGACTACGGGGTGTACCACTCTTTCCACCAGCTCCTCGCCGCGGAGGGTTACGTGGTGCTCATGCCCGACTATCGCGGAAGCATCGGCTATGGCCGGAACTTCCGGCAGGAGTCCTACCGTGACGTCGGGGGAGGGGACTACCAGGACGTCGCTGCCGCCGGCGACTACCTCCAGACGCTCGACTTCGTGGATCCGGACCGCATCGGCGTCTGGGGGCTCAGCTACGGGGGTTTCATGACGATGCAGGCGCTCACGCTGGACCCCACGCTGTTCGCGGCGGGGGTGAACGTCGCCGGCGTCGGCGACTTCGGTCTCTGGTTCCGCGATCCCGGCGGCCCGTGGGTGAGGGGCCGGATGGGGGATCCCGCAGAGAACCCCGCCGTCTATGAGCTCGCGGCGCCCGCTGGGCGGGTCGATCGCGTGGAACGTCCGCTGCTCATGCTGCACGGGACCTCGGACGTGAACGTGTCCTACTTCGAATCCATCAACCTGGCCGACGGCCTCCTTCGCGCCGGCAAGGATTTCGAGCTGGTCACGTATCCCGGGGAGTTCCACTACTTCCACCGGGAGCACGTCCTGCGCGACGCCTGGACCAGGGTCGGACGCTTCTTCGGGGAGCACCTCGCGGTCCGCACTCCGTAGGAGGTCCGCCCCGCGGCGAGGGCGTGACCGGTCAGGCCAGCGCGGACCGGAAACGCCGGGCGAGCTCGTCCGGCGTCGCGCGGTTCCAGGTCTCGTTCACGCCGATCAGGAATCCCCCGTCCGCGCGGACGCTCCCCAGGTCGACCTGCCGCTCGCGAAGCCGCCGCCGGAAGGCCTCCGGGTCGGCGCTGTCGACCCGGAGCCGGAACAGATTGGTGCCGCCTGCCAGCCGCTCGACCGAGAAGGCGCCGTGCCGCTCCACCTCGGCGATGAAGGACTCGGAGGTCCCCACCGCACTCGTGAATCGCTCGATGAACCCCGGAAGGAAGTTGAGGGCGACCGCGGCGAAGGGCCAGGCGCCGGGAAGTCCGCTGCCGAACATCCGCCGCGTGTGGAACATGCCGTCGAGCAGCGCGGCGGGGCCGGCGAGAATGGCTCCCGAGGCCGCGTTGAAGTACTTGTAGAGCGACACGTAGACGGTGTCGAACGGTCGGGCCAGTTCGGCCACGTCCATCCCCGTATAGGCGCTTTGCAGGAACATCCGCGCGCCGTCCAGGTGCAGCCGGATGCCCTCGCTGCGCGCGTAGGCAGCAATGCGGGTCAGTTCCCCCTGATCGAAGGTCTCGCCGGACCGCCGCCTCACCGGGGTCTCGATCGAGATCACCGAGACCGGCCGCGAAACGCGCCCGCCGCGGGTCCGTTCCACGATCTCCTTCACCTGCTCGAGCGTGAAGGTCGGGCGGCCCGGCGCCAGTGGAATCAGCGGGATAGCGCTCAGGGTCTGCACGCAGTCTCCCGAGTCGTTGTACAGGTGCGCCTCGGCCTGAACGATCGCCCGGCCGCCGCCGGGACCGGCCAGACTGCGCACCGCCAGGTGGTTCGCCAGGGTTCCGGTCGGCATGAAGACGGCGCGCGGATGTTCCTGCAAAGCGCCTATACGGGGATGGACGTGGCCGAACTGGCCCGACCG
>CAYUVU010000162.1:0-9375 GCA_964448205.1 uncultured Acidobacteriota bacterium | reverse complement strand
TCCGGTCGGCATTCCGGCAACCCCGGTTTCTACCGAGAAGCCGCCGGCGGTGAGTTGCTCCTGGAGGAGCCCGGAACTCTTCTCCTCCTGGTATCCCACCTCCGCCCAGTCCCAGATGCGGAGCGCGACCTCCTCGAAGTCAGTGCGCTGGGCATTCAGGAACTGGGTGATGACGGCGTCCGCGTCTCCGTCCTGGGCGACCGAGGCGGCGGGCGCCAGGAGCGCGGCAAGGAGCAGGACGAGCAGCAAACGGGGAATTCGCATCACGAAGGGACCTCCAGGCTCGGTGGACGGCGTCGAACCGGCTTTCGAGTGTACCCGGGCCTATGCCACCGGAATCCCGGGTCCACACGCTACAGTGCGCTCATGACGAAAACCGGATTCCGATCGGCATTGGTGGTGCTGCTCGCACTTCCGTTCGCCGCGGCAGGACACGCTGATGATGAAGAAAAGCGTGGAACCAGGGAAGGGGTGGCGGACGTGCGCGAGGACGTTGAGGAGCCCGCTGCCGGCCCGTCCGGGATGGACTTCACGCTGCGTTTCGACCGGGCGGCCGCACTGGCGCCGGTTGCCGGCCAGAGCTTCTCGATGCCCTCCGGGAGGCAGATGGAGCTGTTCGGCCGCCTGGGGCTGGCCTCCGTGAACGTCACCGCCGAGGACTCGTTCGGGATCGCGGGCGGAGGACCCGGCGACGTCGACATGGGCTCCCTTTCGGCCTCGAGACGGGTCTCGGAGTTCGGCTGGGGCGGAGGCGCGCGGTTCATGTCGGGAAGCTGGGGCATCGAAGGCACGTACAGCATCTTCGACAGCCTGGCGCTCTCGCCCGGGTGGCTCGTTGCGGATGAGGCGGAGGTCGGTGGTACGGCCGGGCTCCTCGATCTGCCGCTTGTCGCGTCCAAGGCCGACGTCTTCGTGGGGCAGGTGGTGCGGGCCTTTCCGCTGTCGCGCACGATGGAGTTGTTCGTGGGCCTCGGCGCGGGCTGGATGCGCGCGACCGACTCCAGCACCGACCGTCTCCTCTCCGGGGCGGGGTTCCCGGATGCCGCAGAGATCACCGGAGAGTTGCCGCCGGACGTTCCCCCGGAGCTCGTGGCATCGTTCGTCCCGGAGGTGGAGTTCACCGCCAACCGCAGCTCCGTCGTCTTCGCCGGCTCGCTGGGAGTGTCGTTGCGGGTCGGACGGATTCTCCTGCGGCCGCGGCTGGACATCATCATCGCGCGGGCGTTGACCACCGAGCTGACGGTGGGCTTTCCCGGCCTCGCGGATCTGGACCTGCCCGAGACTGAAGAACTGGGCATTCCCGAGCTCAGCTACACCACCAGCGTGACTCCGAGGATCTACCTCCTCTCGGTGGATGTGGGGCTGTCGAACTGATCGGGAGGAACGGCTCCGCAGCCGTCCCCGGAAGTACCGCCCACGATCGTGTGCTCCATCGCACCCCCGCCGGGCATGACAGTGCGGGCCGGGACGCTGTGGCCCGGGGTGGCGGGGACCGCTTGGAACGCCGGCTTCAGCCGGCACAGCCCACCGAAGGCGGGCGGCGAGACCGACCTCATGCACCGGGATGGTTCGGCCGCGCGCGCCCATGCCCCCGAGGTAGCGGACGAACCGCCCGCGGCCCTGTGGGCCGCTGTGCCGGCTGAAGCCGGCGTTCCAAGCCGGCGCTGCCATCACGGCTGTTGGCCAACCCCGCACGACTGCAATTCCACCGCCCCTGTTACCGGCCGTCGGAGAGACACAGGAGGGCACATGCTTCGCCAGGCGGTTCTGACGGTCCTCCTGGGAGCGGTGGGCGCTGGTCCCGCGGTCGCAGAGGACGAAGCCAAGCGGGCCCAACCTCAGGAACGGCCAGGGCAAATGGCGCAATCGCCGGAGGCGGACGAGCAGGCCTCCCTCTGGGAGTTCCAGGTCTTCGGCCGTGGTGGCGCTGCCGGGCTCGTCGCTCGCGGCGAGGCCAGCCTTGCCCTGGCGAGCGCCGTGAGTCCGCCGGACGAGACCGTCGGTTATTCACGCGAGGCGAGCTGGGGCGGCGGTCTTCGGCTGCTGCGGGGTCGCTGGGGCGTTGAGGTCCAGCACCACCGGGTGGCCGGACGGGTCTTTACCCCCACCGCGATGGTTCGCGAAACGAACTGGCGGGGTGTCCAGGACCTGACAATCTCCGATTCGGCCGACGACCTCCTGAGTGCGCTCGCGGTGTGGGAACTGCCGCTGCACGACAAACGCGCCAGGTTCTCTCTGGCCGCGGGCGGTGGCTACCTCCTGGTGGGAGATGACTCCGGCCGACTCGGTCTGAACGACCTCCCGCCCGGCATCTCCCGTACCGGCACCTTCGACGGCGAATCCCACGAAGCCACCGTCGAGATGACCGGGGGTGACTTCCGCGCGGACCGCGGTGTCGTGGTCTTTGGCGGCTCACTGGGCCTCGCCATGACGATGGGACGAATGTTCCTGCGCCCGCGGCTCGACGTGTTTTTCGGAGGGGCGCGGAGTACCCAGGAACGGTGGGATATGAACCTTGACTTCGCGGACATCCAGCACCAGACAGAGGCCACCATGACCCTCCACACGTCCATGCGGCCCCGGTTCTTCCTGTTCAGCGTGGATGTCGGCTGGTCTTCGCGGCCGTAGATTCGCGGAGGGCTGTCTCGAGACGAGGCGCGGCGGTGCGCCGGCTGTCCCGATGCAGATATCGGGAAGGAAGGCGATCTATCGAACGGGTTCGCCGCCGGACGATTCCAATGCCGGCGCAATGATGTCGCCGTGGATCGCGACGGATCCCTTCATCGAGCCGAGCCAACTGCCCGCCGTGCTTGGAGTGTGAGGAACGATTGTCGCGACGGGTTCTCCGTGCCGGGTCACCAGGACGGGTTCCCGGGTCCGGGCAACCCGGTCCAGGACCGCACGGCAGGTTGTCCTGAACTTTGAGATCTCAATCTGCTCCATGAGCCAATCCCAAGATAGTCGGGTTCCACCGTCGGAGCAAGCTGTAAGAGTCGCCGTCTTCCTGGCGCACGTGCCGGGATGTGCGCCACGCCGGAGTCGCTGCAGCCTCCGGGGAGGCTGTTCCAGCGACTGATCTTTCGCAAGCGAGATCGAACGCCCAGTCGGTACAAAACAAAAGGGGCCGGCCCGTGAGGGCCGGCCCCTTGAAGGTGCTTGAGGGGTTCGCCTAGAAGCGGAGGGTTCCCCGGAGGAGCATGGTGCGGGCGTTCTGCCGGCTCCGAAGCTCCAGGAAGGCGGCCTTCCACGTCCGGTTCGCACCGCTGTAGGTGAACTGGTTGTGGTTGGCGGCGTCGAGCAGGTTGAACGCCTGGGCGGAGATCTCGAACTGGGCGGGGCCCAGGTCGAGAATCTTGCCGAGCGAGAGGCCCACCGTGTGGACGGTCGGCGCCTGCACCTGGAGTTCGCCCCGGTCCGCACCGACGATGCGGTAGCGGGTGGCGAGCGGGTTCGAAAAGCCGTTGTTGGCGCTGCCGGGGCCGTACTGGGTGACCTGCGGGTCATCCGCGCTCAGCCGGTTGATCGGCGGGCCGGACCACGGGCCGGCGTTCGCCGTGTAGCTGACGGCCAGAGTCACGTCGTAGGGCATCAGATAGCTCATGCCGCCACGAATCGAGAACTGCCGCCAAGTGGGTGCATAGGACAGATTGCTCGAATCACGCAAGGTGTTCTGCTCGTTGTTACCACGCGGCATGTAGAGCGCTTTGTTGGAGTTGAATTTCTCGGGCTGGATGTAGCGGGCCGGATCGTTCGGATTCCAGTCGCCCCCGAAGCCCTGCCACTGCCGACTGAGGTTCAGCGTAGCGGACATCCGTTCGGTGCGCCGGGTCGTCGTGATCTCAATGGCGGTGTACTGCAACTTGCTCCAACTGTTGTTGGTCTGCTGGAGAATGTTGCCGTAGTCCAGATCCACCGCTCCGTACTGGAACTCGCCCAGCGGAGTTGGCGCCGGCGCGGAGGACGGGTAGAACCCGTTCTGCTCAAGCAGCGCGTAGTTGTCCGTGTAGCGCCGGTGCACGAGCGCCGCGTCCATCGCGAACTGTCCGCCGAACTGACGTCGCAGACCGATAATGGCTTCGTCCACGAAGGGTTGGCCGATGTCCGCGTCGAAGAGGTATTCCCGAGGGATACCGGCGGAAGGCGGCGTGTAGCGGTCGAAGTCAGCGATGCCGTCGCCGTCGTGGTCGTACTCGACGTAGCTGCCGACGGACGATGCTCCGTGGACCCGGGTGATGTTGTCGCGGCCGTTCATCTGTTCGTGCACCCGCCCGATGTTGCCGCGCAGAATGTTGCGGCCATCCTCGGTGAGTTGGTACGCGAAGCCGGCGCGTGGGCCGAGCGCCAAAGTGTTCATCCGGTCGAAGTTCTGGATGTTGTCGTAGCGCTTCACGAAGTCAGCCCGGACCCCGAGGTTCACCGTCAAACGGTCCACCGGCTTCCACGAATCCTGGAGATAGACACCGATGTCGCTGTCCTGAGCATCGATGGTCTTGAGCGAATCGATGGGGCCGTTCGCGTCACCGGTACGGCTCCGCTCAAACCAACGCGTGCCAACCGCCAGCGTGGGATCGGCCGTCGGGTTTCCGTTCGCGTCCACCGGTGTGTGGTACTCGGTACCCCAGCCTGCAGTTGTCGCATACACCGTCGTACTGGGGTAGGTGTTCCAGGGGGCGGCATAGACGCCGAAGGCGATTTCGTGCGACCCGGCCGCGTTGTCGAGGTAACGCGTCATGTCAGCCCGCATCAGGACGAGGCGTGCCGGACGGTCGGAACCGTTTCCGGTCCCCAGCGCAGCGATGCGCCCGCCGCGGCTGATCGTGCCGCTGTCGTTGACGGAATAGTTGGCATGGATCTCAACGTACGGGACGATGCTGTCGACCTGCGGCTGAATGTCCAGCGGCCGCTGCGACGCCTTGTCGTTGTAGGAAAGGGTGAACTGGCCAGTCGTGGAGGACCCGAAGACCGAGGTCAGCTTGGCGCCGTAGAGGTTGCCGCCGGTCTGTACCGTGAGGCGCGGCGCGAGGTCGTACTCGCGGTTCGAGGTGTTCTCGGTGGTGTCGCGCTGGTAGTACACGTTCAGCTCGTGGCTCGGGTTGAGCTGCGCGCTGACCTTGGCGTAGGGCTGGTGGCTCTTCGTGGTGTTCAGGAACTCGGAATAGACCGGGGTCGTCCCGAGACTGCCCATGGGCAGTCCTCCGAGCGCGTTGAGCCGTTCGATGTCCGTGCTGCCGCGGCTGATGCGGGCCGCGAGATCGGCATACCGGTAGGCCGCGAAGAACCAGGCCTTGTCCCGCATGATCGGGCCGCCGAGCGAGAAGTCGGACTGCCGGACCTGGTGTGCGGTCGGAGTGCCAGCCGCCGCGTCGCGTCCCTCCGGCGGGTCGTACACGCCGAGCGCCTGGAAGTTGGCTTTCTCCGATGCGAACGGGTTGAAGCCGCTCGGGAGTTCATTGTCGCCGAAGAAACCGCCGGAGCCGGCCTCGTCGCCTGTCCCCCAGTCGAAATCCTGGAGGTCGTAGGCGGCCGACGCCGTGAGGTCGTTACCGCCGCTCCGGGTGACGACGTTGATGATCAGGCCGGTGCCCATCGGGTCCTTGGCCTCCGCGCCGCCGGTCTTGACCGACATGTCTTCCATCATGTCGGCGTTCATCCCGACGTAGGTGACCTGCGAATCGGTGTAGCCGGCCGCCGCCATGCCCTCGAGCTGGATCACGTGGGCGAAGTGCTCGGTGGCGTGGCCGAAGTAAACCATCCGGCCGGAGCCGTCGTCGAAGGGCCGGGCGTTCACGCCAGGGGTCATCTCGAGGAAGTCGCTCCAGTTGCCGCGGGCCTGGATGGGCAGGTCGCGCTGGAGGTCGCCCTCGATCGTCAGGATGTTGCCGGGACGGGAGATCTCGAGCATTGGCGTTTCGGCGGTCACCGTGACGGTTTCCTGAACGGTGCTGATCGACATCACCGGGTCCACCCCGATGTTCGTGCTGGCGCGCACGAGAATGCCTTCCTGCCGGTAAGTGGCAAAGCCCGACAGCGACGCTTCCAGCGCGTAGTCGCCGACCGGCAGGTTGAGCAGCCGGTAGGTGCCCTGGCCGTCGGTGACCGCGGTGGCGGGGCTGATGAGCGCAGGACTCATCGCGGTGATCGTGACTCCAGGAAGCACGGCGCCCGAATCGTCGGTGACCGTGCCGCGAATGCTGGAGTCGCCGGCCTGTCCGAACGCGAGGGCCGGAAGGACGAGGGACGCCGCGAGAAGCAGCGCGAAAGTGGACTTCCGCATGGTTCCTCCTCTATGAGGTGTCTGAGATTTCAGGGATGCGGCCCGACGGCGCCGGTTCCGCGGTAGAAAGTGCAAGCGCGAAAAATAGGCAACGATTATGCCATGCCTCCGGCCCAACTTGAACAACGCATTCAAAGCCCAGAATTTTGTTGGGCTTATGTCAGTTTGATGGTTGCGCCGGATGAAACCGGCGTCCAACGAACCGAATCAGGCGGTTGAAATCTTGGAGCGGGCGCCCTTACCGGGGTCCGGGCGAGACGCCGGCGCGCAGGGTAGCGAGCAACTCCTGGACCTCGCGCTGCTCCGGATCCAGGCGAAGCGATTGTTCGAGGTACGGGATCGCGCGCGTCCCGTCACCGCCGGCGGCAAGCGACCAGGCAAGTGCGTTGAGCAACGCCGCGTCGGGTGCCTGAAGCTGCAGAGAGCGCTCATAGAGGTCGACCGCTCGCACGTGGTTGCCGGATTCCCGGTGGGCGTCGCCCAACACCCGAAGCACCATCGCGTCCTCCGGCGCCTGGGCAAGTGCTGGTTCGAGGAGCCGGACCGCGGCGCGCGGTTGCCCGTCATCGAGTGCGAACCTCCCGAGCGCCAGGCGCACCCGGCCGAGGTTCGGGTTCTCCCGAAGAGCCCCTTCGAATGTTTCCCGCGCCTGTTCGTGGTCGCCCACCCGCAGCCACTGCTCCCCAAGCGCCGCGGACACGGCTCCGGGCATCTGCGCGTCGGGGGAGTCGCTCAGACCCCACGGGACCGCGACCTGGCTGCGCGCGTTCAGATCGAAGATCACCGACCGGGGTTCCGCGCCCGCGTCCACCGTGAGTACGTAGCGACCAGACTCCCACCCGGTGGTCGGTGGCTGCCAGACGGCGAGTCCGTCGCTGACCGGGACCTCCTCCTCGAGGACCGGGGCGCCCACGTGGCCCGATCCCTCGGCGGCGCTCCAGGAAGTCACCCGGAAGACGAGCAAGGCGTGTCCGGCCGCCGACGCTATCGCCCGGATCGGGTTTCCTACCGCCACCACGCCGCGACCGTTCGGAACGAGTTGGGAAACGCCTGCCACCCAGGCGCGCAAACCGTCGTTCCGAACGGACAGTGGCGGTGCGTGGAGGAGCCACGGACGTGAGAGTGAGGGCCCGCTCCGGGGAACGCGCAGTTCATCCTCGAAGACGGTGTATTCGGTCCGGGCGTCGTTCTTGAGGATCAGCCGGAACCGGAAGTCCCCCGGGATCAGGGGGAACATGCCGCGGTAGGTGAAGGGGCGGGCGCCGACGTTCTGAAGCTGACTCTCGGTCAGCCGGAGGAAGGGCGTGACGACGAAATCGTGAACGACGTCGCCGTCCGGGGTCGTGACCTCACCCGTGACCTCGAAGCGGGTGAAGTAGTCGGTGCCGTCCTCGTCCCGGGCCAGCGTGAAGTGCTGCGGCTCGATCTCGATCGCGTAGTGAACGAAGGAGGAGCCGGATTCGGCCCCGGGCAGCACCCGCGCGAGCCCAGCGCTCGGCACGAAGTTGAAGAGGTACTCGCTTTCGACCAGTCCCCGTCCAGCTTCCGCGCCGCTGACCCAGTTCGTGTCTAGGAGCCGGTACGGCGCCCGGTTGATGTCCGAGAGGACCGTCTGCGTCTGGAGGATCTCCATCTCGGGTTGCAGGAGACTCGCCTGGACTCCCCGGTCGGCGCGCATCGTGATGCTGGCGTGCGCGAGTTGGGGCGAGATCTCCTGGAGCAGGATGTAGGCCTCTCTCCTGGAGTCGTCGATGGGAAAAGACTGGGCCGGGAGCAACTCCTCAGGCTGGTGGATCACGTGGTTGAACTGGATGAATGGCCCGGCGTTGTACTCCCGGAAGAAGAGAACGTAGATGGGCGGCAGAAGCTGCTCCTGGCGCGCCAGATAGAACCAGAGCTCCGTCTGGTAGAGCCCGGGGACCGAGGCGAACGTCTCCCGTTCCTCGGGTTCGCCGAGCTGGATGTAAATCCGTCCCCGGTCCGTCAACCAGCCGGGAATCGCGGTTTCGCCGCCGAGGCGGGTGTTCGCGTATTCGATGCGCCGGTAGTGCTCGGTCCGGAACTCGTTCTCGGGGGTCAGCGGCTCCGGGTCGCGCCGCGACCAGAAAGCGGCGATGAACGCCTCCCGTTCGGCGTCGGACTGGAGGCGTTCGAAGGCGTCCTTCTCCCGGTCGCTGATGATGTAGATGGCGTCGTATTCGAGCCACCGCTTGTGTTCGTCGGAGAGCGGAAAGAGGTCCTGAGCGGTGGCGAAGCCGGGAACCGCGAGGACGAGCGTTGCCAGCAGAGCGGCGAGGGGACGAGGCGGTACGGCGGGGACGACGCTCATTGGTCCCGGTCATTCTGACCCGAAACGGGTGAGACGCGCATTCGGGCGGGAACCGCCGACCGGGGTTCCTACAACTCGGCGAGACCCTTCCGGAGGGCTGCGGCCGCGTTCGCGACGGCCTCCCCGTCGTCGCCGTCGAGCGTGATGCGGGTCCCCGCGGGCACCGGGTAGGAGCCGATCTGGACCTCGGGGTAGGCCGCCACGACCCGGTCGAGGAGCGGGATCAGTTCCTCCTCCGGGCGGGGAACCAGTTCCTCGTCGGCGAAGTACGGGGGTCCCTCCGGAAGGCACTCGGCCAGGATCTCCAGCTTGCGCTCGAAGACCGGGGGCAGGCCGGGGAGGATCCACACGTTCCGCATCGCGACGACCGGCCAGGCGCCGCCTTGTCCCTGGCGGAGCTCGGCGCCCTTCGGAACGCGGGCGAGGTCCCGGTGGGTGGTCTCGAGGCCGCGTTCCCGCAGCGATTCGAGGAAGCGGGGGTGGTGGATCACCGTGGTTCCGAACGCGCGGGCGATACCTTCCATGGTCACGTCGTCGTGGGTGGCGCCCACCCCGCCCGAGGTGAACAGGAAGTCGTGGGACGCGGCGAGTCGGGCCGTTTCCGCGGCGATGACCCCCGGTTCGTCGGGGATAGTGACGACGCGGCGGAACTCGATGCCCTTCCCTCGGAGGAGTTGGGCCAGCAGGCGCGTGTTCGTGTCCGCGATCTTCCCCGACAGGATCTCGTTGCCGATGACGAGAAAGGCGGCAGTGTGGCGTCGGGGGGTGGGGT
>CAYUVU010000161.1:0-13651 GCA_964448205.1 uncultured Acidobacteriota bacterium | reverse complement strand
TGGGGGTCCAGTCGTCGCGGAAGGTAAAGAGCCGCGCGATGGGCGCCCCCTGCTGGTTCCAGGTGGTCGGCAGCGGACGCAGCGAACTCAGCGACCGATTGAACCGCTTCTTCTGGGCCATGTTGAAGTAGACCGAGAAGTTGTGGTTCTGGTTGATGGCCCAGTTGATCTTGGCCGAGGGGTACCAGAGCACCGTCTCGTCGATCGGGAAGCTGCCGTCCGGATTCTGGGTGCCGGTGACGAACTTCTGGACGACCTGGTGGCGATGCCCGGCCCACCACCAGAGCTTGTCCTCGATGAGCGGGCCGCCGACCTCGGCGCCCACGTCGAGATACTGGTTCAGGTTGCTCGCCCGGTCCACGCCCAGGCTCATGAGGTTGCTGTCCACGTTGTCGGACTGCATCCCCTCGTTTCCGAAGTAGAGGCTGGTGGTGCCGCTGAAGTTGTTCGAGCCCGACTTCGGCACGATGTTCATCACCATGCCGGGGGTCTGCACTTCGGCGCTGTGGGAGCTGACCTCGATCTGCATCTCCTCGAAGGAGTCCACGTCGAAGTAGAACTGCGAGCCGCCGTTCGACTGGTTGTCGGTGACGTTCGCGCCGTTCAGGACGTAGATGTTCTGGCCCGGGAAGACGCCGTGGCCCCGGAAGGCGAGCTGGTTCCCGGTCTCGGTGCCCCCGACGTTGATCCGGTTCGTCGTCACGCCGGGGACCTGCGAGACCATGGCCCACGGGTCGCGCGCGTTCGGGACGTTCTCCATCACCTCCTCGGTGAAGTTGAAGGCCACGTCGGTGGCCTGCGTCTCGATGACGGGCGCCTCCCCGGTGACCGTGACGGTTTCCTCAAGCGCCGCGACGCTCAGTTCGGCGTTCAGGGTGAAGGTGGTGTCCGTGGAGATACGGACGCCTTCGTAGACCTGCTCGCCGAATCCGCTCAGCATGAAGGAGACCTGGTACACGCCGGGCGGAATGTTCGCGAGGCGGTAGGACCCGTTACCGGACGTCACCGCGCTCCGCGACCCGCCGAGGATGTTGTCCCCGGAGATCGTCACCGTGGCTCCGGGAAGCACACCGGCCGAGGCGTCGGTGACCCGGCCCTGCAGGGCTCCGGTGATCTCCTGGGCGGCCAGCGGCAGGGAAAGGAGGAGAACTCCGAGAAGAAGGACGAAACGGCGCATGGGAACCTCCCGCAAGGCTCTGGGTCACGGGCGTCAGGAAATCCGACCCCTCCAGTCGGATATATCAGATCGGCGGGGCGGCCTTCAAACAGGGAAGCCTCGGACCGCCGGCCTCCGGCCGCCGCTGCTAGTCTGCGCCCGGCAACGAGGGGGCGCGGCGTGCAGAAGGTTCAGGGATTCGGCGGGTTCTTCTTTCGCGCGAAAGACCCGGAAGGACTCGCGAACTGGTATCGCGACCACTTGGGCATCAATCCGGCTCCGACGGACATGCAGATGGAGCCCTGGCTGACCGGATCCGGGGTGACGGTCTTCGCACCCTTCGGCGCGGACACGGACTATTTCGCAGCCGACAAGACGTTCATGCTGAATTTCCGCGTGGCCGATCTGGACGCGATGATCGCCCAACTCAAGTCCGCGGGCATCGAGGTCAGCCACGAGAGCACGATGGAGGGCATCGGCCGCTTCGCCCGTATCCACGACCCCGAGGGAAACCCGATCGAGCTGTGGGAACCCGCATCCTGAGTTTCCGGTTGCGGTACGCTGGCCGGCCGTGACCCGGCGGCGCGGAACGCCGGGTCCCCGGAGTCCGGATCGGGCGCTACCCGGTCGCGGCAGTGCCGCCTGAAGCCGCAGGAGGAAGTCCGCGTTCGGCGGTGAACCGAGCCGCTCGGCCGCGGCGACGTGTTCCCAGGCGGCCGCGAACTCGCCCTCCGCCGCCAGCACGATCGCGAGGTCGCGGTGCACGGGGCCGTCCTGCGGATCGCGGGCCAGCACCGCGCGGTAGTGCCGTATGGCCGCCTCGTTCTCCCCGCGGTAGGCGAAGAGGCCGCCCAGGGTACGGTTGGCGTCCGGGTCCGCCGGATCGTGTTCCAGTGCGCGGAGGAAGTGATCCATCGCCTCGTCCCGCCGGCCGAGCATGAGGAGCGCGCTGCCCAGATTCACCCGCGCCGCGACGTGTTCCGGGCGCGCTGCGAGCGCCTCCCGGTAGAGCTCGGCGGCCTCCCCGAAGCGCCGGGTGCGCACGTGGAGGTTGCCGAAGTTGTAGAGGATGTCCGGGTCGCCGGGTTGAAGGCCCAGCAGGTGGTCGTAGAGCGCCTCGGCCGCCTCGAAGTCCCCGGCCGCCTCGGCGCGCAGCGCCCGCGCCTGGCTGCCCCGCGCGGACACCGCCGCGTCCCAGACCTCGGTGAGCAGTGGATCGTCCACGGGGACCAGGTCCGGAAGATCACGCGCTGCCTGGGCCGCCCGGCGGGCCGCTTCCGTCTCGCCCTGGCGGGCGTAGAGTCGGGCGAGCTCGGCCTGGACCGGTCCGGCCCGGGGGGCGAGCGCGGCGGCCCGTTCGAGGCGTTCGCGGGCCGCCTCCAGCTCATCGCCTCTCAGGAGCAGACGCCCGATCCCGAGCTCGGCGAGGGCCTCGTCGGGTGCGGCTTCAAGGGCCCGGCGGTAGCGATCCATCGCCGGCTCGGCGCTCCCGGCGCTCTCCAGCAGTTCCCCGGCCAGCAGGTGGACGGGCGCGTAGCCGGGATTCAGGTCCGCGGAACGGTCGGCGGCGGCAAGTGCTTCCTCCGGCCGGATGTTCCTGAGCGCGGCCGCGCGCAGGTAGGGCCACCGGAAGTCCGTCGCGTCGAGTCCCTCCGCCCGAAGATAGGCCTCTTCCGCTTCGGGCTCCAGGCCGTGCGCCTGGAAGGTCCTCCCGAGCGCTCCCCAGGCCTCGGCCGACCCCGGGTCTTCCGCCACCAGGCCCCGCTGCCGGGCGATCTTCTCCCGCACCTGCGGTTCCATTGCCGCCGTGTCGGGGTCCGGAATCCGGACGGACCGCTCCGGCTGCGCGACCGCCCCGGAGACGGTCACGACCGTCAGGACGGCCGCAAGACAGGTTCTCAGCGCGGCGCGCCCCCGTCCGTGGAGCCGATGGTCATGCTGCGCTGGTGCCGGCCGGCGCGCTTCGCCCAGGCGTCCACCGTGATCTCCAGGGGTCCGTCCCCCCGAACGGTCCAGGAGATCGTCTTTCTCGATTCATCCGCGCCGGACCCCCAGCGGCGGATGTAGGCCAGCTTGCCGAGGATGTGGCCGGCGTCCACCTTCGCCGGGCCGCTCACCTCGCCGCCCTGGACGCGGATCTCGGCGAGGATCGGATAGTCGAGATCGATCTGGAGCGCCTTCCGCGTCACGTAGGTCGAGAGGTAGCCCTGGTTCTGCAGGACGGCCGTCACCCGGTGCTCGCCCGGGGAGACCTCTTCGGCGTCGAGTTCGATGATCCGGAGCAGCGGCGACCGGCCGGCGATCTCCATCAGATACTGGTAGTGGATCTCGCACTCGAACTGGAGGCGGTCGTCGATCCCCTGCGGCAGGCCCCGGTAGCCGCCGATCTCGACTTCGCCGAGTTCGGGATGCTGGTACGGCGTCCAGGGAGCGAAATAGACGCCGTCCTTCTCCTCGTCCACCCAGCGCAGGATCTCGTACTGGGTGGTGTAGCCGTCCTGGTCGTAGTCCCGGCCCGCTCCGGAGATCTCGGGTAGCAGGCTGTGAATGCCGACGTGCATGTAGGCCCAGTCGTTCGAGAAGCCGTGCATCGTCTCGCCGTAGCGGCCGGCCTTCACCTCCTGGGCGTACCAGTTGTTGTTCATCACCCCGCCCTTCGAGAGCCAGGACCAGACGGCGCCGAGGCGGGTGTAGAAGTCGTTGTCCTCCGGCGGCATGTACTCGAAGGGGTGGCTCATCGGCGGGCGCACGATGTAGTTGCGGGCGCCGCCGCCGGAGTGGATCGTGTAGGTGAAGAAGATGTTCGGGTGGGTGACGGTGAACTCCGCGACCGCCCGGACCTCGGGTAGCGAGAACGGATAGGGGCCCGCTCCCGGCTCGTGCCGCTGCCACTCGGCCGACCAGTTCCGGTTGAAGTTCGGCTCTTCGCGCTCGTCGGTCACCTCGCGGGTGAGGTCCTGGCCCTCCCGGTAAACGCGGTAGCGGCTTTCGGGGGAAGCGAGTCTCTCGAAGTCCGCCGGGTCCTCGAGGGTCGTGGGAACGAAGTTCCAGCGGCCCCCGTCGCGGGTGCGGGTCTGGAGCATGAGGCGCTCGTCGATCCAGCTCGGGTAGTAGTTCCCCTCGGGGTCCTTGACCCGCATCTGGGTGATGTAGCCGTCGCCGTCGAGGTCCCTGCCGTTGTGCTCTTCGGGTTTGTGCTC
Source organism: uncultured Acidobacteriota bacterium (assembly GCA_964448205.1). Classification (GTDB taxonomy): domain Bacteria; phylum Acidobacteriota; class Vicinamibacteria; order Marinacidobacterales; family Marinacidobacteraceae; genus Marinacidobacterium. The sequence goes on along the minus strand of CAYUVU010000161.1, from coordinate 9,295 downwards.
CGGCCAGGCGGGATGCCGGGTGAGGGCCGTCTCTCCGCCGTCGGCGTCGAAGATGGGCATGACGTAGAAGGTGCGGGTGTCCAGCATGCGCGTCGCCACCGGGTCCTTGCCGTAGCTCGCGAGCGCGGCCTCGGCGAAGTACCACATCATCTGGCGGCCCGTGACCTCGACGGCGTGGATGTTCCCGTCGAACCAGAGCGCCGGCTTCTCTTCACCCGGGCCGGTCTCGAAGTTCGTGATCTCGAGGACCACGAGGTCCCGTCCCTGCCGGCTCTTGCCGATCACGTGGGACCGGGCAAGGTTGGGATAGATCTCCGCCAGCTCGTGCAGCCGGTCCGTCACCTCCTGGTGCAGGGGGTAGGGCCAGCGCTCGAAGTCGAAGTCGACGTCCTCCGGAATGCTCGCGAACTGGCCGGCCTGCACCGGCGGCGCGACGAGCAGCAGCGCTACGAAAAGAAGGTTGCGCATGACCGCCCTCCCGCGGGAATCCCCGCCGACCCTCCGGGTGTACCACATCGCGCCTCCGCCCCGCGAACGGGTCTCGGACCGCCAGCCTCCGGCTGGCATCGCCCGCGCAGCGGGCGACACCCGCACCCCGCCGCTCTGACGCACGGCGCGCCGGCCGGGACCGCCGGCCGGTTCTCGCGATAGCGGCCTTCAGACCGGTAAGCGGCCCGCAGGGCCGCAGAGCGCGCCTCGCTGCTCCCCCGCATGGCAGGCCGGCCAGGACTTCCGCTCTCCAGTGTGCGGGATGTCGCCCCCGGCCCCGCAAACGGTTGCCGGGGTCTACGCTCCGGCGTTCCGGCCACCCGGAAGCCGGTCTGGTGCAGCACCCATGCCGCCCAACGGCCGGTGGTCCAAGCCGCTCTGCCATGCGGAGGGTCGGCCGCTGCTACGATGCCTAACCCGGTTCCCGCTGTGTTCCACCGCCCGAGCATCGCCGTACTGACGATGGCCGCCGCCGTCGCTGCGGGTCCGTTCGCCGTTCCCGCGGCCGCTCAGTACGGCTACTTCCCGGAACAGCCCGAGGCCGTCGAGGTGGCGGACCTCGCGCGCCGTCCCAGCTTCTACCACGAAAAGGCAGTACTCACGCGCGGCCGGCTGGGCTTTGCTGTCGGTATGGGGCTGAACCAGCGCGTGATGGCGCTCGAGGATCCGGAGTCCATCGACGAGGTCCTGATGGCCCAGCCCTACATGAGCTCCAACGACCTCGCGTTCATGGGCGCGGGCGAAGTGGAGGTCGAGGGATGGTTCTTCGCCACCCGCATGGTCGATGAATTCACCCTGCGCTCGCATCCGATCCTCCGGAACTATCCGTACGACCCTTCGTGGGGCGATGCCATGGACATGCGGAAGGAGGGCTTTCTGGCGATCGTCGCCGTGACCCCGATCCGCGCCACGGAGGATCTCTCCTCGAAGCGCGAGCGCGAGGCGGAAGCCGAAATGGAGATCGGCGACGCGCTCAAGATCGAGGCGGGCAGCGCCGCCGCCCTGACTCTGGACCAGTTGATCGGCGACCCGGAGCCCTGGCTGAGCCAGCGGGTGGAGGTGATCGGCAAGTTCCGCGGCAACAACCTGTTCGGCGATCTCTCCATCAAGGACAAGAAGACGCCGCGGGACTTCGTCATCAAGACGGCTGACGACGCCATCTGGGTCACCGGGATGCGTCCCGCAGGGAACGGGTTCCGCTTCGATCCCACCCGCCGCCGCGACACCGGCAAGTGGCTGCGGGTGTACGGCAGGCCGTGGACCTCGGACGGAATGGTCTACCTCCGCGCCGAGCGGCTCGAGCTCGCCGATCGTCCCGACGATGACGCCCTGGAGCCGGTCGATATCCGGGTCGCCGAGAAGGAGGCCCGGGAGGCGGACGTCAGTCCGCTTCGCGTGGTCTTCTCGCTGCCGCTCGACGGGGAACGGGAGATTCCCCTCGACAGCGAGTTCCGGGTCCAGTTCTCGAACCGGATGGCGGCGGACAGCTTCCACGCCGCGGTGGACCTCCTCTACGGCGACGAGCCCTATGAGGACAACCCGTTCCCGGAGCTGGAGGTCGCCTACGACGACGGCAGCCGGAGCCTGCTCGTGATTCCCAACGGGTCGCTCGATCCCGAACGCGAGCTCCACCTCATCCTCTACCGGGAGATCGAAGACGAGCACGGCCAGCACCTCGATCCGCAACCCCTGGCCGCCGAATGGGATGACGATGCGGTCTGGGTGCTCTCCTTCCGTACCGCCTCCCAGTGAGCGGCGTCTTCCGCGCTGACGCCCCGCCGGTCGCCCTCACCATCGCCGGGTCGGACTCCGGGGGCGGGGCCGGCATCCAGGCCGACCTGAAGACCTTCGCGGCGCACGGGGTGTACGGCCTTTCGGCGGTCACCGCGGTCACCGCGCAGAACACCGTGGCCGTGACCGGGGTCCAGGAGATCGAGCCCGAACTGGTGTCTTCCCAGATCGCGGCGGTGGTCTCCGACTTTCCGGTGGCGGCGGGGAAGACCGGCATGCTGTCCTCCGCGGCCACCATCCGGGCGGTGGCGAACGCGGTGGAGGAACACGAGCTGCGGGTCGTCGTGGACCCGGTGATGGTCGCGAAGAGCGGGGACCGGCTGCTGCGGCCGGATGCGGTGGACGCGCTCCGGGAGTACCTCCTCCCACGGGCCGCGCTGCTGACCCCGAACCTGCCCGAGGCTTCCGAACTGACCGGCCTTCGGATAGCAGGCGAAGATGAGATGCGGGCGGCCGGAGAGAAGCTCCTGGGGCTCGGCGCCCGTGCCGTGCTCGTGAAGGGCGGTCACCTCGACGGCGACGCGGTGCTGGACCTCTTCCTCGACGGGAGCCGCGTCGTCCTTCTGCGGAGTCACCGGATCCACACCCGCGCCACCCACGGGACCGGCTGCACGCTGTCGGCCGCGGTGGCGGCGAACCTCGCTCTCGGCCGCACCCTGGCCGAAGCGGTGAAGCGGGCCCGCCAGTACCTGCGGACGGCGATGCTGCGGGCCGTTCCTCTCGGCGAGGGCCACGGCCCGCTCGGACACCTCCCGGACCTCGCCTGATGGACCGCTTCCGGATGACCCGGGATCCGCTCGACGAGCGCGCGGTCGCCGAGGGGCTTTCGACCTCCGAGGACGGCGCGGTCGTCGTCTTCTCGGGGATCGTGCGCGCCCAAAACCAGGGGCGGAAGGTCCTTCATCTCGAGTACGAGGCGTACGAGGCGATGGTTTACCCGGTGTTCGAGCGGGTGGCGGAGGACGTGAGCCGGCGCTTCGGGGTCGAGCGCCTGCGGATCCACCACCGGATCGGGCGGGTGGACATCGGCGAGTCCAGCGTGCTGGTCGCGGCCGCCTCGCCGCACCGCGGCAGCGCCTTCGAGGCGGCGCGGCACACGATGAACGAGATCAAGCGCATCGTGCCGATCTGGAAGCGGGAGTTCTTCGAGGGCGGGGACGTCTGGGTGGAAGGGCCGAAGGAGCCCGTGACCGAATGACCGGGTCTGCCGCGGTGACGGTGCTGCTCTTCGCGGCGGCGCGCGAGGCTGCGGGAAGGGGGCGCCTGGAGGTCCCCCATCGCGAGGGACTCACCGCCGCCGATGTCTGGAAGAACCTGGAGAGCGAGCGACCCGCCCTGGCGCCGCTGGCCGGCTCCGTCAGCGTCGCGGTGAACCACCGCTTCGTCCCACGGGACACGGTGCTCGCCGCCGGCGACGAGCTGGCGTTCCTCCCTCCGGTCAGCGGCGGCTGAACGCGGTCCTGTTCCTGGCGCCCCCGTTTCAAACTGACTCCCGGATCTCGCGCCGGTGCCACCATTCCCTGAGGCTGGAGCATTTCGCCACCCCTCTCCGCCGCTCGAAGGTCAGCCGGAACACCCCGTCCAGCTCGACGACCGAGCGGTCGGCGATCCTGCGGAAGCGCGCTCTCCAGCCGGCGTGGACCTCGTTGCCGGAAACGGACCAGAGGTCATAGGAGAAGGTGACATCTTCCTGCGAGTCCGCCGCGCCTCCCTGCCAGTACCTTCGGATCTCCTCCGACCCTCTCATCACTTTGCTGAAAGGGGTTTCCCGGTACTCGGCATCGGGATGAAAGAGCGACACCGCGGCTGACGGGTCCCCTTCGACCCATGCCTGACCATACGCCTCCAACCAGTGCTTCGCTTCCTCCACTGCAATGCGCGTCAATTCGCGTCCTCCGATCACGCTTCCACTCTAGTGCCTCGACTCCCACCGGGAAAAGGATCGCCATGCCGCATCACCGCCTTCTCGCCTGCGTCTTCGCCTCGGCTCTGACCGCCACCGCCGCCGCGCAGCCGCTCCCGCCCGGGATCACGCCGGAACTCGTGGATCAGGCCCGCGAGCTGCTCCGGAGCGTGCCCTTCGCGGACGGTCACAACGATCTGCCGAGTTCGCTGCTCGACGTGGTCCGGGGCGATCTCGACGCCCCCGGCGCCGATCTGAACCAGGTACAGATGGAGCTTCCCGCCGACATTCCGCGGCTCCGCGAGGGTGGGGTCGGGATGCAGTTCTGGTCGGCATTCGTGGATACCGACTTCATCGCCACCGGGGACTCGCTCCGGCAGGCGATCCGCCAGATCGACGTCATCCACCGGTTCGTGGACCGCTACGAGGACTTCGAGTTCGCCCTCACCGCCGACGACATCGAGCGGGCGTACGCCGCCGGACGCATCGCCTCGATGATCGGCCTGGAGGGCGGGCACGCGATCGAGGGCTCCACCGCGGCGCTCCGGATGTTCTACGAACTCGGTGTCCGCTACGTGACGCTGACCCACTTCCGCACCCACGACTGGGCGGATGCGGCGACCGATATTCCGCTCCACCGGGGCCTGTCGCCCTTCGGCGAGGAAGTGATCCGGGAGATGAACCGCCTCGGGATGTTCGTGGACCTGTCGCACGTGAGCGCCGAGACGATGCGCGACGCCATCCGGATCAGCGAGGCGCCGGTGCTCTATTCCCATTCGGGGGCCCGCGGGGTGAACGCCCACCCGCGCAACGTGCCCGACGACGTGCTGCGGACGCTTCCCGCGAACGGCGGGGTGGTGATGATGGACTTCATTCCCGGCTACGTGGTCCCCACCCCTGCCGAGTGGCTCGCCCGGGAAGGCATCGAGGCGGAAGAGGACCGGGCCGCCATGGGGATGGGCGCCGCGGAGCCGGTCTGGGGGGCGCTCCGGAACCGCGAACGCGAGCGCCTCCGCGCCGAGCTGGATGACGAGGAAGAACTGACCCGGCGTCTCTCCCGCTGGGAGGCGGACAACCCGATGCCGCGGGGCACGGTCTCGGACGTCGCGGCGCACATCGAGCACATCCGCGACGTCGCCGGCCTCGCCCACATCGGGATCGGGTCCGACTACTACGACCCGGGCGGCCCCTCGATGGTCGAGGGGCTAGAGCACGTGGACCGGTTCCCCGTGCTCTTCGCGGAACTCCTGCGCCGGGGCTGGTCCGAGGAGGATCTCCGGCAGATCGCCGCCGGCAACCTGCTCCGGGCGCTGCGCGAGGTCGAACGGGTGGCGGCGGAGCTCCGGGAGACACGGTCGCCTTCGACGGCGGATCTGCGGGGCGTGGGGGCCCGGTAGGCGCCGTTCGCGCGTGGATCGGCCAAGCGCCGTGATGGTGCCGCCGGCTTGGAACGCCGGCTTCAGCCGGCACCGCCCGCCGCAGGCGGGCGGCGGGACGGACCTCATTCGCCGGGATGGCTCCGCTGCGGGCGCCAACGCACCCGGAGTAGCGACGAACCGCCCGCGGCCCTGCGGGCCGCTGTGCCGGCTGAAGCCGGCGTTCCAAGCCGTCGCGCCGATCAGTCCAGACTCTTCTGTAGCCGGGCGGCGCGCCGTTCGAGCTCCTTCCGGTAGCGGCGGCTCGTTTCCCGGCCCATCTCGATCCGGGGGAGCCGTTCCAGGGCGTCCTCGACATGGATCAGCGCCCGGGCCGGATCCTTCCGCTGGTGCTCTTCGTGCTTCGCGAACCAGACGAGCACGTCCAGCCGCTCCCGGGAATCGACGATGCTGACCCGGCGCCAGAGTTCGAGCGCGCCGGACCAGTCGCCGAGCTGCTTGCGCCGCTCGCCGAGGTCCAGCAGGCAGCGGTTGCGGTTCCGGCCCGCGAGCCCGGCGGACAGCGCGCGTTCCAGCAGCGGGATCGCAACCTCCGACTCGCCGCGCCGCCAGAAGTGGTGTCCCGCGCCGTGCAGGTCCGCGGGATCGTCGCTGTGCCAGTCGTCGTCCATCCGCTCAAGCGCCCGAAGCGCGAGCGCCGCCAGCGTGACGATGTCGTAGCGGTTGTGCGCCAGCACCGACTCCATGGCGGGGTGATGTCCGTAGCGGAGGAAGTCGAAGAACACCTGGGGGATCCGGTCTCCCGGGATGTCGTCGTCGCGCTCGACCTCGAGGAGTTCCCGTTCGAGGGTGGAGAGCCGGGCGTTCTCGTGGCGCGGCTTGAACAGCCGGCGCGCCGGATGCAGCAGATCCAGATGGCGCGCCTCCCGGAAGGGAGAGGCCACGCCGTTCAGGGCGAACCGCGTTTCCAGCAGCGGAAGGTCGAAACTGCCCCCGTTGTAGGTCACGAGGTCGCGGCGGCCGGCCGCCAGGACCGCCAGTTCCTCCAGCATGGCGGCCTCCCCCAGGGGGTTGCGCAGGAGGAACTGCGTGACCCGGAAGCGGTCTTCCTCGACGAAGCCGACCCCGATCAGAAAGGCGAAGGTGCCGGTGCCGCCGGCCAGTCCGCTGGTCTCGGTGTCCAGGAAGAGGGCCCGGCAAAGGTCCACTCCCGGCTCCTCGGGGCGGATCTGGAGGCGCGCCGCCGCCTCCTCGGAGACCTCCAGCAGGCGGACCAGGTTCGCGCCGCCGTAACGCGACGCCAGCGGGAAGTCGTGGTCCTCCCGCGAGAAGGGTTCGTCCGCCGCCCGAGCCTCCGGCGGCGGGTCGGTTTCTCCGCAGTCCACCTCGCGAGCGGCTCCAGGCTGAACCTTCGGGACGGGCGGCTGGCCATCCCCGGCCGAACCGATCCGAAGTTCCTTCCAGCCGCGCTCCGTCCGCCGGATGAGTTCCCGCGCTCGCGCCAGCCGGGCCGTCTTGTCGCTCCCGTGAGGTTCCTCGGGAATCCCCGCGGATGTCGGGTCGGCGAAGGCTTCGGGCAGCGGCGCCTCCACCGCCGGTTCCGGGGCGGCGACGCGGCCGACGACCCGCGCCCGGCTGCGCCGGAGCCGTTCCGCGAGGGAGCTTCGATCCGGCGGCATCGGTGGCGTCAGGGAACGCTCGCGGCGGCAGTCGCGGGCGCCGCTTCTTCACGGCCCCGAATCCCCTCGAGAACGGCGAGCGCGGCGGCCTTGCCGTGGCGGCCGATCTCGCCCACCGGACCGACGCACGACGGGCATCCCGCCTGGCACGGGCAGCGTTCGATCAGGCCGAGCGTCTCGGCGAGCAGGGTGGCGCGGGACTCCCAGAGCGGCTCCGAGAAACCGATGCCCCCCGGATAGTTGTCGTAGATGAAGATCCGGGTCACCGCATCCGCCTCGTCCGGTCCCGCTTCCGCGGGTTCTGGTTGAGGCGCGCCATCGCGCGAGCCCGTCCCGATCGCGGAACCGATGTCGTGGGCCTCGCACATGAGGAAGGTGGTCGCCACCGCGCGCATCGCGTTCCGGATCCCGCGGATGCCGTCGCGGCGGTCTTCGGGACCGAAGGGAACCGCCGCCAGCACCTCCGGCGGCGCCTCGAGCCAGAACGCGGTGGTGTGCATCTCGACGGCGGGCATGTCGAGTTCGCCGGAACCGACGTTCTCGCCCGTGAAGAACTTGATCTTCTTGAAGCCGACAACCTGCTTGACGACGTGGACCTCGCCGTGCGCCGCAGGGGCGGACGGCTCCGGCGCCGCCTCGAAGGCGTCGAGGATCGTGACCTTGGTGTGGGTGACCGCGTCCGTGTAGTAGTCGCTCTCGATGGGGCGGACCTCGGCCCGGCGCTCCTGGTGGTCCAGTTGCTCGACGTAGTAGGTGTCGCTCTCGAGCATGTAGATGGCCTTCTCGTGGAGCGTCGAATGGGCGCTCACGAAGTCCACCTCCGCGATGACCTTGCCGCTCTCCCGGTCGTGCACCACGAAGTTGTCGGAGCTGATGGAGCGCAGGCTCACGCTGTTCGCCGGATAGGAGTCCGCCGTCCAGAACCAGCGGTCGCCGGCCCGGTAGAGGATCTTCTCTTCCTCGAGCACCCCCAGCAGCTCCTCCAGGTTCTCGTCGCCGAACCTCTCTCCCTTCCGGAACGGCAGCTCGAAGGCGGCGCACTTGAGGTGCTCGATCAGGACCTGGAGGTTCTCCGGATTGATCAGGCCGCGCTCGGGCGTCCCCTCGAAGAAGTAGTCCGGGTGCTGGATGACGAACTGGTTGATGGGGGTCGAGTTCGCCACCAGCACCGCCGCCGCGGTTCCGCCGCGGCGTCCCGCCCGTCCCGCCTGCTGCCAGGTGGAGGCGATGGTTCCCGGGTAGCCGGAGATCACCGCGACGTCGAGGCTGCCGATGTCGATCCCCAGTTCCAGCGCGTTCGTGGAGACGACGCCGAGGACGCTCCCGTTCTTGATGCCGTCCTCGATCTCCCGCCGCTTCTTCGGGAGATACCCGCCCCGGTAGCCGCGGATCCGGTCGCTCCGGTCGGGGCGGGTCTCGATGTCCTGCTTCAGGTACTTGACGAGCACCTCGGTCTGGGTGCGGGAGCGGGCGAACACGATGGTCTGCAGGTTGCCCTTCAGGAAGCCCCCGGCGATCCGGCGGGTCTCGCCCATCGCCGAGCGGCGGATTCCGAGTTCCGGGTTCACCACCGGGGGGTTGTAGAACAGGAAGAAGCGTTCCGGCCGGGGCGCGCCGCTCCGGTCCACGAGGGTGATGGATCGTTCGGTCAAACCCTCCGCCAGCTCGCGCGGGTTGGCGATGGTGGCGGAACTGAGGATGAACTGCGGGGCCGCGCCGTAGTGGGTGCAGATCCTCCGGAGCCGCCGGAGGAGGTTGGCCAGATGGCTGCCGAACACCCCGCGGTAGGTGTGCATCTCGTCGATGACGACGAAGCGCAGGTTCTCGAAGAGCTTGGCCCACTTCGTGTGGTGGGGAAGGATGCCCGCATGGAGCATGTCCGGGTTCGTGACGACGATGTGCGCCCGGGTGCGGATGCTGCGCCGGGCGTCCCCCGGGGTGTCCCCGTCGTAGACGTCCGCGCGGACGTCTTCCCCGAGCAGGTCCTTGAGGTCCAGAATCTCCTTCTTCTGGTCCTGAGAGAGCGCCTTGGTGGGGAAGAGGTAGAGCGCCCGCGC
>CAYUVU010000160.1:0-3929 GCA_964448205.1 uncultured Acidobacteriota bacterium | reverse complement strand
CTTCGGGGGCACTCTTTGGAACGCACCGGAACAGCCAAAGTGCGGTGCTCCGCGCCGCGCACGGCGCAACGGCGACTCGCGGGATGGTTCTTGCTGCGCTAACCGAAACAGACCCGGGGGTGCCGCTACGGTTGCGACCGTCGCGGACGCGTCCACGACGTATCGGGGCACTTCAACCCCCGCGACGGTCCCGGGAGCTACGCGCTTCCGCGATGAGCGTCCCGGCCTCCACTCCAAGATCGGTCGCGGGCCGCTGAGCCAGCCGCTTTTCCCAATCTGGAGCGTGGGCGCGCTTCCAGATCAGGAACGTGCGCCGGAACTCGATCACAACGACGCCGTCCTGATTCTTCCCCTGAGTGCGGACGGTCACGATTCCCGCTTCCGGACGCGACCGGGATTCCCGCACGGACAGCACCTCGCTCTCCGAATAGAGCGTGTCCCCCTCGAAGAGCGGCGCCGGCAGCCGGACTTCTTCCCAGCCGAGGTTCGCGAGCACGTTCCGGGTCAGGTCGTTCACGGACTGGCCGGTGGCGAGCGCCAGCGTCAGGCACGAGTTCACGAGCGGCTTCCCGAACGGGGTCTTCTCGCTGTGGTGACGGTCTATGTGGATCGGGTTCTGGTTCTGGGTGAGGAGGGAGAACCACGAGTTGTCGGCGGCCAGGACGGTGCGCCCGAGCGGGTGGACGACGCGCTGGCCGACTTGGAAGTCCTCGTAGAAGCGGCCGGCGTCGCGCTCGGGGGTGGGGTTGTTCGACATGGTGTCCCTACCCTACCCCCGCCACGGATTCGGCTGCGACGCCAAGCAACTCCGGGTGCCGTCGTGGCGGGATATCTCACTCCGAAACATGAAAATCGCCGGGATATTTTCATGCTCCAGATGAATTCGGACGACGAATCCGGAGAGTGGAGCCAACCGAACTCCGAGGTCCTTCCCGCCGCTCGCTTTCGGCGGGCTGTGCCGGCTGAAGCCGGCGTTCCAGGCCGCTGCGCCACCGCCGCTCGGGAGGTCAACGCCGAAGCGGGAGCCACTTGCTTGGGTGGGGTTGCGCCGTGCGCGGCGCCGAGCGCCGCGCGTGCCGGTCTGGAGACCGGCGTTCCAAGCCGGTGCGCCTTGACGCAGATCGGCGATACGCGCTCCCTGGCCTAGCGGCGGATCTTCACGGCGGTGCCGTAGGCGAGGATCTCGGCCGCGGTGGTCATCAGCACCGAGGTCGCGATCCGCATGCCGACGATTGCGTCGGCGCCGAGCGCTTCGGCGTGCTCGATCATGCGGGCGATGGCCTGCTCGCGGCTTTCGCCCATGAGCTTCGTGTAGGACTCGACCTCGCCGCCGACCACTCCCTTGAGGCCGGCCATGATGTCGCGGCCGAGATGGCGGGCGCGGATCGTGTTGCCGCGGGCGATGCCCAGGACCTCGGCGACGTCCGCGCCGGGGATTTCGTTGGTGGTGCTCACAATCATCGTCGGACTCTCCGGAAAGGATCGGTGGAACGGGCGCGGATCCGCTCCCGGATCGCCCCCAGCAAGAGAAGCAGGATGCCGAGCAGGAACCCGGCGGTGCCGAAGCGAACGATCACCGGGACCGTTGCGTCAGCCATGAATTCGGTGGCGAACACGTACGCCCAGTAGCCGAGGAGCACCGCCCCCGAGGCGGAGAGCAGCGTCCAGGCGACGCCCCGCTCGAGGCGCGAGTAGACCCCGAGCCAGAAACGGTCCATCGCCGCGTCGTCCCAGTCGGCGGGCCGCGGTTCGAGTTCGGGTCCGCCCGGTGCGTCTTCGGGAATTCGCCCCGAGGCGCCCGGGCCCTGGTTCGTTTCGTGATCGTTCATCGGATTTCCTCCTTTCGCCGGCGGATCACCGCCGGCCTCCTCCCGCGAGGAACCGCCGCAACCGGCGGCGGGCGGTATGCAGCCGGGACATGACCGTCCCCTCGGGGATGCCGAGCCGTTCGGCGACCTCCCGGTGGACGTAGCCCTCCATGTCCCGCATCACCACCACCCGGCGCTGTTCCTCGGGCAGTTCGCGGAGCCCGCGTTCGAGCATCAACCGCTGGTCCAGCGACCGCATGCCGCCGTCGACCGATGGCTCCCGAACGCCCTCGAGCCCGACCTCGGGCCGGCGCCGGCGCAGGTAACTGCGGCAGACGTTGTCCAGGATGGTCAGGAACCAGGGCAGGAACGGGCGCCCCAGGCGGAACCGCGGCATCGCGTGGAACGCGCGGGCGAAAGCCTCCTGCGCGAGGTCGCGCGCTTCCTCCCGGTCGCCGACCCGGCGGTAGGCGTACGCCTGCGCCCAACGGGCGTAGCGTCGCACGAGCGGCTCGTAGGCGCGCCGGCTGCCGTTCCGGCACCGGCGGATCCACTCCTGCTCCTCCGGGTCGGGTACGCCGGGCCGGTTTCCCGGGGTGCTTCCGGCGGTCGGGCTTTCGTCTGTCAAGGCTTCTATGGAGGAACTACGCGGCAGGGACCCGAATTCTTCATCCGCGGCCAACGACGCCCGAACGGCAAACGCCCGAAGCCCCGGGGTCACGACAACCGATTGGCCCGCCCGCCGCGTCTTGACTACCCTTGAACGATGACTTCCGGGCGGATTCCTTCAGCGTTCTCTTTCGATCTGGCGGCACGCGCGGTGCTGGCTCCGGCTCTCCTGGCCGGCGCCGCCACGGCTTCGGGTCAGGAGCGGCAACTGGCGGTGACTCCCGAGTCGCTGAACCTGCGGGTGGGACAGACCGGCAGCCTCGTCGCCACCGTTACGGCGGCAGACGGAGAAGTGGACACCGGGGCGCGCGTTCTCTTCTTCTCCCTCGACCCTGCCGACGTCAGCGTCTCCCACACCGGGGTGGTGACCGCCCACCGGGCCGGCAGCCACACGCTGGTGGCGCTGTCGCCGGCGGCCGGGACCACGCCGGGATTCACGCGAGCGGACGATCCCGGCATTCGGGTGGAGATCCCCGTGGAAATCCTGCCCTCCGAACTCGCGACGCTGAGCTTCGTCGATCTGCCCGACCGGGTACTGGCGGGCGCCAGCATCCCTGTCCGGTTGCTTGCCGAAGACGAGGGTTCCGAACCGCGCGACGTACGTCCCGAGATCACTGTCCAACCCGCGGGCGTCGGCGCGGTCACCGCGTTCGGTCCCCTCTTCGAGGGCACGTACCACGCCCATCCGTTCTACGACCGGCCGCGGCCACCGACGTACCACTGGGAAGCGGCGGGCGTGTTCCGGGCGGTCGGCCCGGGGACCGCCACCCTGACCGCGCGGCTCGGCGAACTGACCGCGGAGGCGCGGATCGAGGTTGCGGCCAATCCCGCGCATTCCCTCAGCCTTGACGCAAACGTCGGCGAGTCGCCGCTGACCGGCGGCGTCCGCACCGGGGACGTCGTCCGCTTCTCCGCTTCCGTCATGGACGAAGGCGGCGGCGCGGTCGAAGGCGCCCCGGTGCGCTTCTCGCTGGAATCGCATCCCGACCCCAGCCGGTTCGACACGGTGGGGGCCGGCGCACCGGCGCAGCTCCTCGCGGACGGCCGGTTCGTCGCGGAGCAGCCCGGGCTCTACGTGATCTCCGCCTCCTCGGGGTCGACCCATGCCGAGCGGGCGGTCCAGGTCTTGCCGCGTGACGTCGGCATGGCCATGGAGTTCGTCGGTCACGCTCCGGTGCGCGACCGGGCCACCTCCGATCTGTGGATCTGGGAGGGGACCGACGGGCGCGACTACGCGGCGCTCGGCACCTGGAACGCCGACGGGCACGCGCTCTTCTTCGACGTCACCGACCCCGCCAACATGCAGCGGATCTCCGAGGTGCAGGTGGACGCCCGCACGGTGAACGACGTGAAGGTGTCCGAAGACGGCAGGATCGCGGTCATCACTCGCGAAGGCGCCTCGAACCGCCGCAACGGGTTCGTGATCCTCGACGTCTCCGACCCCCGGAACCC
>CAYUVU010000159.1:0-3378 GCA_964448205.1 uncultured Acidobacteriota bacterium | reverse complement strand
CACCACCAACGGAAAACGGACCGCCAAGGTCAAGCTCACCCTCACCAAACGCACGGTCGAGGGCCTCCAGCCCGCCGGCAAGCCCTGGATCGCCTGGGACGACCGGCTCATCGGCTTCGGGGTCCGCGTCCAGCCCTCGGGCGCCAAGTCGTTCATCCTCAACTACCGCATCGGGAGCGGTGGCCGGAAGGCGCGGAACCGGCGCATCGCCATCGGGCGCTGCGGCCGGCTGGCCCCCGAGGACGCGCGCCGGCTCGCCCAGGAGCTGCTGGGGCGCGTCGCCCGCGGCCAGGACCCCGCCCAGGAGCGGGCCGACAGCCGCGGCATGCCCACCCTCCGGGAGGCGTTCGCGGAGTACCTCACCGCGAACCCCAGCCGCAAGCGGAGCACCGAGGTCCTCTACGAGGGACAGATGCGCTACTGCCTCGGCGACTGGCTGGCGCGGCCCCTCGACACCATCACGCGGCGGGACGTGGAGGCGCGGTTCCATCGCGTCTCCCACCGGAACGGGTGGGCGGTGGCCAACCACATCATCGCCCTGCTGCGCTCTGTGTACCGGCGTCCCTGCGTGGACCACGAGGCGCTCCGCAACCCGGTGGACCTCTGGCTCGCCGGAGGCGGGCGGTACCACCGGGCCGTGCGTCGTCGTATCTCGACGCCCGCCGAGACGCTGCCGCGCTGGTGGGAGGCCATCGAGGCCGAGGTGACCGTTGCGGCCACTCGGGACATCTTCTGGTTCGGGATGTACACCGGCATGCGGCGCGGCGAGATCGTGGCGCTGAACTGGGACCGCGTGGACCTCGAGCGGCGGATCTTCCGGGTGGAGGCGACGAAGACCGGCGAGCCGCTAGAGCTGCCGATCACCCGGCAACTGGCCGCCCTCTTCGAGCGCCGCCTGGACGCCCGCGCCGGCAAGGGCGCCACGCCGTGGGTGTTCCCCTCAAGCGGCGGGACGGGCCACGTCGTGGAGCTGCAGCACCTGTATCACCGGATCAGCCGGGCGGCGGGTACCAAGTTCTGGTTCCACGGTCTCCGGAACGTGTTCATCACGGTTGCGGAGCGGGAGCTGATGCTGCCCCGTTCGCTGACGAAGCGGCTGGTGAACCACGCTCGCGGCAGCGACGTAACCGAGAGCTACGCCGCCGACTGGAGCGTGGAGCAGTTGCGCGAGCCGGCCCAGCGGATCGCGGACCGGATCGACGAACTGGCGCACGGCGTCGTCGTGGATCGAGCCGTGTCCGGTTACCCGTGGCCGGCGCCCACCGTTCCCGCCGCGGCGGAACCGCGGTTCGGAATCGCTCACTGATCCGCGTGATGCACGCGGCAGGGAATCTCCCGGGCCCCGCAGGGGCCGGGCGGTGTGGCTGGGGACGGCCAGGCCGTCCCCGTGCAGTTGTCAAGAGACACCCACCTTTGCGCAGTCGGGAGACATCCCCGCTCCCGGAAGTGAGCAGTTTTCGGTTGCCATCGACACGATCAGCACCACCTCGGTGCGTAAAAGTGGGTGTCTCCCAAACGCGGATCTACTGCCGTCTCCTGCAGCTTCTCCCGATAGGCTGCTCACCAGGCGTCGCTGCTCGGGGCCTCGGCTAAGGACCCCGAAATGGACCACCAGAGCGCCAGAGGCGGCTGGCTACTTGAGGGTAGGCCAGCCTACACAGTGTTAAACACTGTGCTCTGGCGAGGGGGTGCTGCGCCCCCCTTCGAACCCCCCGCCTTTCCCGCCGCTGCCGGGGCAGCACGCGGACGGGGGACGCCGTCCCCCGAACCCCCTGGCCGGTGCGCTCATGGCTGAGCGGCGCACCGTCCTGGCCGCCGCCCGCATCACGCGGGCGGAGCACGCCGCCTGGAAGAGGAAGGCGGCGGCGGCTGGCGTGTCGCCCTCCGCGCTGCTGCGGATGGCGATGGCGCGGACCCAGACCTGGACCGCGCCGGCCCTGGCGGCGTATCGGGAGCGCAGCCGCCAGATCGCGCGCGTCGGCAACAACCTCAACCAGGTCGCGCGCTGGGCGAACACCCACGCCTCCGCCCTGGAGGCGGTCCGGGTGATCGACCGGCTGAAGGCGGTCGAGCGGGCGCTGCGCGCCCTGGCTCCGTCCGACGGCGAGGACCGTGATGCACATTAGGTTCCACGGTCATGGCGCCGGCTCCGCCCGGGCGGCCGCCGACTACCTCGTCGGCGAGCTCGACTCCGCCGGACGGGTGCGGCCGGGCGTCGAGGTGCTGCGCGGCAACCCCGACCACGTGGCCGATGTCGCCGACTCGCTGGAGTTCAGCCGCCGCTACACCTCCGCCGTGATCTCGTGGGCGCCGGAGGACCAGCCCACCGACGCGCAGATCGGGGCCGTCCTGGACGAGTTCGAGAAGACGGCCTGGGCGGGGCTGGAGTCCGACCGCTACTCCTGGACGGCGGTCCTGCACCGGGAGCACGGCACCGGGGTCCATGTGCACGTCCTCACCGCCCGCTGCGACATGGAGACGGGCCGGAGCCTCAACATCGCCCCACCCGGCTGGCAGAAGACCTTCGACGCGCTGCGCGACGGCTTCAACCACCAGCACGGCTGGGCTCGCCCGGACGACCCGGCGCGCACCAAGCCGCAGCAGCCGAGCCATCGCGCCTATGTGGAGGCGGCGAGGCTGCGGGCCGGCCTCGAAGTGGAACCCGGCCCGCGGGAGCTGATCCGCGACTACCTCCTGCAGCGGGTCGGGAGCGGCGTGGTGAAAAACCGCTCCGACGTGGTCGCCGCTCTGGAGGAAGCCGGCCTCGAGGTGCCACGCCAGGGCAAGGACTATCTGACCGCCCGCGATCCGAAGAGCGGGACGCGGTGGCGGCTGAAAGGAGCGCTGTATGAGCACGACTTCAAACCTGAACGAGTTCACCGCCCGGCTCCGGAGCCGGATGGCGACCGAGCACCAGCAGATCGAGGAGGTGACCCTGAGCGAGCTGCGGCGGCATGGCGAGAGCTTGCGCGCCGTCGTGAACGACGGGCTGCGTACCATCGAAGCCGATACGGGGGAGTCGGTCGCACGGATGCGCGTGATGCTGCTGAACGCGTGGCTGCGGCCCCTGGTGGTCGGCCTGGTGATCTTCGTCGGGATCAGCGGCGGGAGCTGGGGGCTGATGCACTGGCTGTCGGCGGGGGTCCAAGACCGGATCGAGAGCATGGCGACGCTGGAGGTCTGGATCGAGGACGCCCGCGAGACCCTGGCCGAGATCGAGGCGACGACCTGGGGGGTGACGTTGGTGGAGATCGAGGGGGAGCGGTTCGTGGTGGTGCCGGACGGGACGCGGGAGCGTCCGCCCTGGACCGGGGACGGGCGGCCTGCCGTGAAGCGGCCGAGCGAGTGAGGAAGCTGTATGAGCGAGCTAGGCGGGCA
>CAYUVU010000158.1:0-2811 GCA_964448205.1 uncultured Acidobacteriota bacterium | reverse complement strand
AGGCAGCGCGCCGCACTCCTCCCCCGTGCGCCCGACGGCGGGGTGATACTGACTGACTCCGGCGCCGGACGCACTCTCTGCCGGACCCCCCCATCGGCCTGTTCACCCTTGACAAAAAGGTAGAAGGTCCGGCGCTCCGAGCCGGCGGCGCCAGCCGCTGTTCTGTCTGAACGAGCGAAAAACAAAATGGCAGCGAACCTGAGGTTCGCTGCCGACGTTTTCGGGGGAAAGTGTGAAAGGGGGTTACCCCCGTTCACAAAAGGAAACGACAAATCGGAACTCGCCGACGTGTGCGCCAGCACACGAGCTCC
This sequence comes from uncultured Acidobacteriota bacterium, assembly GCA_964448205.1. Taxonomy (GTDB): domain Bacteria; phylum Acidobacteriota; class Vicinamibacteria; order Marinacidobacterales; family Marinacidobacteraceae; genus Marinacidobacterium. The sequence continues at coordinate 2,500 of CAYUVU010000158.1, read as the reverse complement.
TTTCTCCGGCCGGATCGAGCCCGCCCCGGGAACGGATCGTGCGTCCGTGCGTTTTGTCCTCTCGAAGCGCATGGCTCACGCGACGTTGAATCCCGCCAGTCCGGCAATCCCCTTCGCCGCCTCCGGCCCCGGGCGGCGGTGCTCGATTCCGACGCCGCGCTGATGGCGCGGGTCCAGGCGGGCGACCTCGACGCCTTCGAGCCGCTGGTCCGGCGCTACGAGCGGCGGCTCTTCGGGTACTTCCTGAACCTCGTCGAGGACCCGGCGGCCGCCGCCGACCTGGCGCAGGAGACCTTCGTCCGGGTCTACCGCGCCGCGGGGCGCTACCAGGAGTCCGGCCGGTTCGAATCCTGGCTGTTCCGGATCGCCGCGAACCTCGTGCGGAGCCGCCAGCGCCGGCCCGACCAGCGCGTGCCGCACGTGCCACTCGAGGAAGCGCCCGCGGGGGCGGCGGAACTCGCGGTCCGCGGCCGGGAGGCCGGCCCCGACGAGGCCACCTGGCGGGCCGAGGTGCGGGATGCGCTCACCGGGGCCTGGCGGCTGTGAACGTGGATGACTAGCGAGAGCCGCTCAACCGCACGTCAGCTCGGATTCTTCTACCTGCTCTGCTTGGCGGTCGCCGGGTTGTTGGCGCTCGGGGAATTCCAGGGGCCGCGGAACGCCGGTTCCTGGCTCGAATCGCTGGAGCTCGGCACCGGCGGGTACATCGACCGGCTGAAGTTCGGCGGCCCCGTCGTCGTCACGCTCTTCATCCTGATCGAGTGGATCGTTCTGAAGATCCAGCGCCGGACGAGTTCATATGACTGGAAGGACTCGGCCGCTTCCTTCTGCGTCTACCTCTTCAACGGGCTGCTGGCGCCGCTGACCCTGCTCTGGCAGTTCGGCATCCTCAAGGTGGCCGAATCGTGGTCCTTTCTGCAACTCGACGACGGACTCATCCCCTTCCTTGCCACCTTCGTGCTCGCCGAGGGGGCCTACTACTGGTACCACCGGCTGAGCCACGAGATCCCGCTGCTCTGGGCCGTCCATCACATCCACCACTCGGCGCAGACGCTGAACCTGTCCATCGCCTTCCGGCTGCACATCCTGGGGCGCATCGTGTCGCCGCTGGCCTATGTCCCGATGGTGCTCGCCGGGTTCAAGCCCGAGTATCTCCTGGCGGCCCTGGCGTTGTCGCTGGTGTACCAGTTCTTCATCCACACCGAAGCGATCCGGAAGCTCGGGTTCGTCGAACACAGCGGGCTGAACACCCCGAGCCTTCACCGGGTCCATCACGGCAGCAACGAGTGGTGCATCGACAAGAACTACGCCGGGGTGCTGATCTTCTGGGACCAGGCGTTCGGCACCTTTCAGCGGGAGATCGGCCCCATCCACTACGGAGTCACCACCGGCCACTACGGCTACAGTCCCGTCAAGCTGCTCGTCGGCCCTCTCAGGCAGTGGTGGCGCGGGGACTTTGCCCGCGAACGCGATCACGTGAAGAAGGAACTCCCGGACGGTGCTGGCGACTCTCGCCCGTGAAGCCGATCCCGAGTGCCCTCGCGGCACGCCCGCACGTCAGGAAGGACGCGGTCAGAATGACCCGCGCCGTTCCCTTCTTCCCTGGAGGGACAACATGACCCAACAGGTCCTGCTGGTCGTCGCCGTGCTGGCGACCGCGTCCAACGCATTCCCCCAGGAGGGCACTTCCCGGGAAGATCAGATCGCCGCCCTCGAGAGCCGCCTCGAGGAGGCCGAGCGTCGCCTCGCGCTCACCGATGAGCAACGGGAACTGGTCACCCCGATCTTCGAGGAGCACTTCCGCGCCCAGCTCGAAATCCTCCAAGAGCATGGGATTGACCTCGAAGCCCGCATCGCTGGCCGCGACCGCCGGCGGCTCGGCCTCCTCAAACTCCGCGCCCTCCGCTCCGACATTGAGGACAACGCCAAGAAGACCGAGGGGAAACTCGCGGCGGTGCTCTCCCAAGACCAGCTTGAGGAGTTCCGGAAGATTCAGGAAGAACAGCGGGCCGAACGTCGGGAATTGCTCCGTCCTCGCCGAAACAACGACTGAGGAAGCGTCTTCTACGGGGACGCTGGCGTCGGCTCGATACCCCCACGACCGAACGGTTACCAGCGTTCCTGTAACTGCCCCTCTTGACTCGGGGCTGTCGCTCCGCCACGGCTGTGATGCCAGACGTGATAACCCGATTCGGGGGATCATCTATCTCCGTCCGATAAATCAGCAACTTGGGATGCGCATTACAGCGGAGCGGCGCGAAGCGCCGGGCGGTCTCCGGATGGGGCCCAAAGGGCAATCGGACCCGACGGGGCAGCCCGGTTCGTGATCGCGGCCCCATCCGGGGACCGCTCGACGGGGGCGATGCCGGCCAGAGGCCTATACCTTTCGCGGTGTTGTTTTTCATGGGCCCTCCAGCGTGTGCAGCGCCGGAGGGCCCGTCCTCATCAACCCCGTTAGCCGACCCGCCGGAAGCAACCTGCCAGAGGCCAGTGCCACGAG
>CAYUVU010000157.1:0-15849 GCA_964448205.1 uncultured Acidobacteriota bacterium | reverse complement strand
AGCGCCGCCTCGACGGGGTTGCCCAATGTGTAGATCTCGCTGATGAAGGTGACCGCGCGTACCTGAGGCAGGACACCCACCTCCTCACGCCATGCCTGCACGACGTCTCCCGAAGTGATGCTCCGCAGCTGGGCGCTCAGGAGCTTGAACTCGATGGTGGCGACATTGGCTTCCGGGTTCAAAGTGGGCGACGGGTTGAGCCCTCCGGTCTCGAGCCGCGACCGCTGGCCGACGACGACCGTAACTCCGGACAAGAGGGGAGGCGCGTCAGCGGGCCGGCTTTGGGAGAGCCGCTCCACGGCCCGGCGACCAGCGGCTTCCAGCTGTTGCGCCACTGCGTACGTTTGCGGCGCGGTCGTTCCTTCCGGCATCTCAAGGGTGGCGATCGCGAAATCGCCTTCGACCTTCGTCGCGAAGGTGGTCGGAACGATTCCGGCGGGCAGGAGGGAGACGCTGAGGACGAGCAGAGCCACGGCCCCCGAAACCGTCACTCCGGGCCAGTCCGTCGCCAACTGGATCCCGCGGTCCACGGGCCCCTGGATGAAGCGGTTCAACCAGGAATCGACCCCATTCTGGATCCGGGCGACGAACCGCTCCATGCCCGTCCGGGGCGCCCAATCCGGGCCGTGCAGATGATGGGACAGATGGTTGGGCAGCACCAGGAGCGATTCGACCAGCGAAAAGAGCAGCGTGGCGATGGCGACGATCGGCAGCGCCTTCCACACCTCTCCGAACCCCGCGGGTATGAAGAGCAGCGGAAGGAACGCCACGATGGTCGTCAGCACCGCGAAGACCAGCGGCACCTTGATGCGTCGCGCACCCCGGATCGCCGCGGCAAGTCCCGGCGTGCCGCGCTTTCGTTCCTCGTGGATGTGCTCCGACACGACGATCGCATCGTCCACGACGATGCCGATGGCGAGCACGAAAGCGAAGAGCGAAATCTCGTGGAGCGGGATGTCGAACACCATCATGGCGGCCAGGGCGCCGATCGCGGAGACACCGAGACCGACCGCGACCCAGAACGCCAGCCGAAGCTGGAGAAACAGACCCAGCGCGATCAGGACCAGCAACAGCCCCAAGGCGCCATTCTTGAGGAGAAGGAGGGCACGTTCCGAGAAGACCGAAGAGTCGTCGTTCCAGATGTCGATGCCCATGCCGTCCGGGAGCGAGGGCGCTATCTCGTTCGCGACATGTTCCCGAACGGCGCGCGCCACGTCCATCACCCTCTCGCCATCGGCTCGCGAAACCTCGACGAACACGGCTGGCTCGCCCTGGTACCGCACCAGCAAACCTGAGTCGTGGAAGCCGTCGCGCACCTCGGCAATCTCACCCAGGCGCACCACCGTGCCGTCGGCGCGGCCGAGGACGACGATGTCCTCGAAGTCCTGCTGGTCGTAGCTCTGGCCGAGGGTCCGAATCCGCACCCGGGACTGCTCGGTATCGATGCTGCCCGCCGACAGGTCGAGGGAACCGCGGCGAACCGTGTTGGCGATGTCGGTCAGCGTGAGCCCAAGGGCCCGCAGCCGCTCGAGCGGCACTTCGATCGAGATCTCGTAGTTGCGCACCCCGCTGGTCTCGACCAGGGACACGTTCGGTAGCGACGCGAGATCGTCCTCGATGCGGTGGGCGAGTTCCTTCAGCGAGCGCTCGGGAACGTCGCCGTAGAGGACGAGACGCATCATGCTCTGGGCGTTCGTCATTTCCCGGATCCGGGGCCGCTCGGCGCCGCCCGGGAACGTCTGGATTCGCCCGACCGCCGACTCGATTTCATCCTTCCTGGCGCCCATGTCCGTACCGGAGTTGACTTCGACCCGGACCGACGCCATCCCCGGGGCCGCTACGGACCGGACCGTCTTCACGTCGGCCAGTCCCCGGACCTCGTCCTCAATCTTGACGACGATGGCCTCCTCCACCTCCTGGGGCGTTGCGCCGGGGAACGGCACGGAAATCTCGAACTGGTTGAAAGGCACCGTGGGCCACGCTTGCTGCTCGAGGCCGGTCAGCGACACGAGGCCCACCGCGAGGATGCCGAACATCAGCAAGTTGGACGCCACGCCGTTGCTCGCCATGTAGGCGATCGGTCCCCCGGGTTCGGCGTGGTTGCTTCGGTTGGAACTCATCGGGAAGGGTCGGAGCGGCCCCGGAGAAGTACTCGCTTGCCGGCCGAGCCGCTACCCGCCTTCGCGCTCACACGGGATTCGGGATCTGGGCGACGCGGAACTTCAGTTTCCTGTTGGGGGCCAGAGTCGGGAACGGATTGATTCCCATCCTGTAGTTGGCGGGCGCCACTTCGAGCTGCAGGTGATATGCGATGAGCAGGATGTTGACGGCCATCTGGAGCTCCACCCACCGGTGGCCGAGGCACATGTGCGTACCCAGGCCCCAGGGCGCGTAGGCGCCTGGTTGCAGATGTTCGGCCCGGTCCGGCAGGTAGCGATCTATGTCGAACTTCAACGGATCCGGGTACAGGTCCTCGGCATAGTGCGGCGCCGTCTGGCAAATCAGCAACATCGTCTTCGGCGGTATCTCGTAACCACTGACGATGCACTCGTTCATGACCGTTCTCAGCTGCCATGGAATCACCGGGTACATACGCGACGATTCCATGCAGAGACGCACCGTGACGTCGATGCTCTGGTGATTGAAGTCATCTCCCGCCAGTTCACGACCGTTGCCGAACAGCGACTCGGCCTCGCTCCGGACCCTCGCGTACACGTCCGGGTTTCGAATCATGTTGTAGACAGTGAAGGCCAGTCCGCTGCCGAGATAGATGCTCGCAACCATGGACGCCACGAAGGGAAAGGTGAGGTCCGTTTCGGGAAGGAACTGCGGGTCCCTCTTGTGGAGATCGAGAATCGCGTCGGCCAGATCCCGGGGCTTTCCCTTGCGCAGCGCCGTCGTATGTCCCGCGGTGATTGCCTCCTGGAGTTCCCTGACGCGCTTCCCGTACCGTTTCATTCTTGGGGTGGACAGCATGAAGTCCGGCAATGCGCCCTGGACCCGTGTTATGAGCGCACGGTGTTCAAAGGCCAGCAGTTCGTCGACATAGTGGCTGCAATCCACTCCCATCGCGAAATTGGAGATCTGACTGCTGATGTGGTTCTGGAAGCTCTCGGTGGCGCGGAAGACATCGCCTTCCTTCCAACGGCTCAGGGATTTCCGGCAGTCCTGGATCAGCTCCGGCAGCCGCTGCGCCAGCGTGGCGCGCGAATACGCAGTCTGGAGTTCCTTGCGCATCCGATAGTGTTCGGCGCCGTCCATTCCGGGGAGACTCCGGGACGCGCCAAACGCGTGTTCCAGCCCTTCGATGTAGTCCTTCGAGCGGAGATAGAACCGCCCGTGCCGGTTGACCCAGTGATTGACATCGGCACCCATCAACGAAACCACGGGCTTGCCGCGGATCTTGAAGGGCATCCTGACGACCGGCCCGTGTTTCCGATAGATGCCGTACATCGCCTTCGAGATGTTGCCCGAGAGGAAGTCGCGCTGTAGCAGTACGAGATACCCGGGCTTGGGAATGGGCTTTGTCTGAACGACACGACGGGTCTTGGGCCTCGCCGTGCTGTCCTTCACGGCGGCTGCGACCGTCCGTCCGATGAGGTCCAGCCTGGCGACGAGTTCGATCCGGCCGAGCCGCTCTTCGTAGTCGTCTTCCTCCAGCAGCAGCTTGAAGCCGCCGCAGGTGTGCATCAGGGCGACCAGGATGGCGTCCCGCGGGTCCGGGATCTCGTCGTTCAGGATGACGCTCAGGATCCTCACCTTGGATTCCCGGCGGGTCGCGACAGCCTGGGTCGGGAAGGTCCCGGACCGGGCGACCGAGCGCGAGAGCCCCCAGAATCCGCCGCTCTCGTGGGTAAGGATGTTCCGCTCCACCAGGCGCTCGAGGACGGCCGCGACGATCTCGTCGGACTGGCGGGTGTTCCGTTCGATCCAGAACTGGGCGTCCGATTTCTCGTCGGATTCGGCGATGTCCTGGAGCGTCGGGTCGAGCAGTTCGTCTCCGGTCGGGGTGGGATCGACCAGGTACAACCGCTCCAGGTCGGTCTCGATCCGACGCTCGAGGGCCAGATCCGCGAGTACCGCTCCCGCCATGACGCAGGAGAAGTCCCAGTTCGGGACCATCTCCAGGTAACCGCTCTTCTCGTCCAGCATGAGGAGGATCAACTCCTCGGCGATTCGGATCGGGAACCGGGTGCCCTCGCTCATCGTGCTCAACCTCCAACCTGGCCGGCTCGACAGTCCAGCCGATCCGCCCCCACTGGATGGTCCGGGTCAGAGTCTAGTCGATGGACAGAGCGTGCCGGGGGTCGGCAGGGTCCCCGGGCCGCTGGCCGCGGCGGCGGCGAGCGGACGGGGCGGCCGCTCCCCAAGGGTAGAGTAGGAACGTGGGTGAAGCGAAGGGCGGGGCGCCGAGAAAAGTTGCCATCGTCGGCGGGGGCGCCTCTGGACTCGGGACGGCGTGGGCGCTCAACCACCACCCGGATCGTTTCGACTTTCGACTCTTCGAAGCGCAGGCGCAGCTCGGTGGCAACGCGATCACCGCGGACATGCCGCAGGACGACGGCAGCACGATCCCGTTCGATATCTCCGTCACCGCGTGCATACCGTCGGCATACCACCACTTTGTCCTGCTCATGCGGCAGCACGGCATCGAACTGCTCGAAACCCGGTTCAACTACAGCGTGAAGTACCGGGGCGGGATCTATGCCCACGACTTCGACTCCGACATCAGGAGGGAGTTGCAACCGGAAATCCAGAGGTTCCAGCGTCTTCTGAAACGTCTCAAGTGGTTCGGCCGGCTCAACCTCTCGAGGTCGAAGCTGCTCGGCGCTCTCAACCCGTTCAACTACGTCAGCATGGGAGCGCTGCTGAACCTGGGCAGGTACTCGGGAGACTTCCGCTACAAGGTCCTGAAACCCATGTTCGTCAACTTCCTGATGGCGACGAACGTGTTCGACATGCCGGCCTCGCTCTTTTCGCGGTACCTGGACTTCTTCGACATCGAGACCGCGACGCCGATGCAGACCTGGGACCAGGGCACCCGGCGGATCTATCGCGAGTTGTCCGCCGGCTTTCGGGACAGGATCTACCTGAACCGGCCGGTGCGAAAGGTCCACCGGCGCCGCAACGAGGTGGTCGTGGAAGACGAGAACGGAAGGACCGAGACCTTCGATGACGTCGTCTTCGCGTGCAACGCGAACCAGACGCTGATGCTCCTCGACCGGCCGACCCGGCTGGAAGGTTGGCTCCTCTCCTCGATCCGGTACGAAAGCGAACTGCACAACCACACGGTCGTGCATTCCGACGCCTCGGTCCTCCCCGACAACGACGCCAGACCCCTCGCCACCCGGAGCAACCACATCGAGCAGTACGGCGCGCGGCCGGACAACTACGAAATCACCTACATCATGCACAACCAGCAGCCGTGGGCGAACGAATCGGACAAGCCGTGCCTTGTGACCTACAACCCGATCAGCCGTATCGACGAAAGCAAGATCGTAAGGAAGTGGTGGTTTCAGCACATCGTGCACGACGTGCCCCACGTCGCCTTCCTGACCCAGTTGTTCCGCTTCGTCCAGGGCAAGCGGCGGAGCTGGCACTGCGGCGCGCACACGCTGGTCAACAGCCAGGAGACGTGTTTCGTGTCCGGCCTCGTCACGGCGAGACAGCTCGGCGCGGACTATCCGTTCCGGGACCCCGAGGCCAGGAAGTGGTTCAACTTCTACGGCCGGGTGATGTACGGCTGGCGGTTCCGGAGCGCCTGAACCCGGTGGGCAGCCAGCCGCTCTAGTAGAACTGCCGGCAGTAGCGGCGGTACATCCCGATCTCGCCGTCGGCCCGGCTGAGGCTCGGGCGCGGCCGGTACCGCTTCCGGCTCCAGATCTCCACGTCCTGCATGACATCGTGCCTTTGAAAGAACAGCATCAGCCTGTTCATGGTCTCGGTGCGAAGCGCCGGCGGCAGGAACCGCAGCCCGACGATCGGCCGCTTCGGTTTCCGGATCCTTCGCAACTGGCCGACCAGCACCAGGTCGATGAGCGTGCCGTCGACCGGTGTCGCGAGCACCCAGAGCCGGCCGTCCATTCCGATCGAGCGCTCGTGGAACTCCACGAGCGAGTATCCCAGCCCGATGACGTGCGCGGTGGCGGAGACGTCGAACGTGAAATTGACGACGCCGGCGATGCGCTGGGTGCGCTTGAAGTCAAAGCAGCTCCGCAGATACGCACCGTCCACCGTTACCTTGCCGACCCGGCCGACGTTGCCGTAGCCGTGCACGTACCGGAGATGCGCCATGTCCACGGCGTTCTCGCTCGTTTCCTGGGGGTGCCCCCGAAACCGGAGAGTCCGGAACGCCGGTTCGCACCAGTCGCCTCCGGCCAGCGGGTCCGCGGGAAGGCTCCACTGCGGGGGACGTCCATCGATTCCCCACCAGGCGAAGACGATGCCGAGGACTTCCCGCGTCTCGAAGGACTTCAGCTTCGCGGTCTTCGGCGGCGGAGCGAAGGGCGTGGCGACGCATTGCCCGCTGACGTCGAACTCGTAGCCATGAAACGGACACACGAGACGGCCGTCCCGCACCCGGCCGCCGGCGGCCGGTCCCAGTTCGGACCCGAGGTGGGGGCAGACCGACTCAGCCACCGAGACCCGGCCGGCATCGTCACACCAGGCGACGATTTGCTTCCCCATCCAGGTCTTCTGGATCAGCTTCGTCTTCCGCAGGGATGCCCGACTGGTGACGAAGTACCAACCCTCCGGAAACGGGGAGAGCGTGTCTTCACTCATGCGTTCCGCCCGCGTTTTCGCCCGGGATTCGTGGATGCTCCCGTCCCACCCCGACGGATCTGACTCGCTGGCGATCGAACGGCGTTCGAGCGCTACTCCGCGGTCCGCACCCTGAGTCCCTCAGTCGCGAACTGGATGCCACTCAGGACGACTTCCTGGCCTTCCCGTAGCGCGCCGGTGACGTAAACGGTGTCGTCGAAGCGCTGCAGCACGCGGACCGGGACGATCGTCACCGCCTCGCCGTCCACCGCCCAGACTTCGTTGCCCGGCCGGAGCCCGAGCCGCCGGATCCGGAAGTACTCCGACGGGGCGATTCCCGATATCTCGACGCTCGCGAACTGGCCGATCAGCAGCGGCGGCGGGGATCCGGCATCCGCGCTCGCGTCTCCGGTCGGGACCCGGGCACCACCGGTGAAGGGGTCCGGAACGCGAACGATCACATCGAGGGTCCGGGTGGTTTCGTCGAGCGCAGCCTCCACCCGGTCCACATACCCCTCCCACGCGTAGCCGCCCGTCCCGTGATCCGCGGTGACGCGGGCCGCCGCCCGGCGGTCGACGACGCCGGGCCTCAGATCCCACAGACCCGGGACGAGCGCCGCATCGGCGTCGGACAGCGGAACGACGATCTCGACCGCATCGGACGCGTAGATCTGTCCGACGCCCACCCCCGCGGTCACGATCTGTCCAACGCCGACCCGCTCGGAGCGCACGACGGCATCGAAGGGCGCTCGAACTTCGGTGCGCGCGAGCAGGAGTTCCGCTTCCGCCAGAACCGCGCTAACCCGTTCCACGCCTGCCCGCGCCGCTTCGAGCTGCGGCTCCCAGTGCGCCAGCGGACTCGGCGCCGCGCCGTCCGCAGCGGCGCCGCGGCGGCTCTGGAACGCTTCGTACTGCTCGCGGGCGATCCGGGCCTCCTCCTCCACCCTCAGCAACTCCACCTGCTGCACGGCGACGCCGGCGCGCGCCTGCTCCATCCGGTGCCGGTAGTCGGCGTCGTCGAGGCGGAAGAGCACCTGGCCCTCGCTGACCCGCCCGCCGCTCTCGAAGGCCGGATCCACCCAGACGACCCGTCCGCTCACCCCGGCGGCCACATCGATCTGGACGCGGGGCCGCACGGTGCCGGCGCCGTGCACCGGGATGGGCCCCGAGCCCCCGACCGCAGGTGCGGTGACGACGAAAGGGATCTGGGAGGGGGGTTCGCGCCGCTCGGGTTCGGGCCGCTGCGCGATCAACAGCGTGGCGATCCCGAACGAGCCGAGCAGGATGGCCGCCGCCAGGACAGCCCCCCTCGTTCGGTTCATCGGTCCGCGGGTCCCTTCGCCCGGTTGTCCGGGGCGCTCGCCGGCGCGCCGGCGAGCTCGTCCGGAGCGGTCCAGGCGCCGCCCAGGGCCCGATGGATGGCCAGCCGCGCGAGCGCCAGGTTGCGCGCCGAACTCGCGAGCGCCGCTTCCGCATCCAGCAGCCTGGCGTCGGCTTCGAGCAGATCCTCATAGCCGCTGATGCCCGCCTCGTAACGCCTGGACTGGGCGTCGACGGATGCCCGGGCCTCCTCGCGCCGGGCGGCCAGGGATTCCTGGCGCCGGCCTTCGTTCCTCAGGGTGGCCAGGGCCGCCTCCACCTCGTTGACCGCCGTCACGACGGTCCGGCCGTAGGCTGCGGCCAACTCGTCGAAGCGGGCTTCGGCCAGTTCCACACCGCTCGCGAGCCGGCCCCCGTCGAACACGGGACGGAGCAGGTTGCCGGCGAGGTTCGTGAACCACTGCTTGACGTCGAAGAGACCGCCGGCGTCCGTACTCCGGAGTCCAAGGGATCCGGAGAGCGAGAGCTGGGGCATCAAGGCCGCGCGCCGGGCTTCGACGGTGTGACCGGCGGCTTCCAGCCGGTGACCCGCGGCCTGCACGTCCGGCCGCTGCGCGAGCAGGTCGGCCGGGATGCCGGCAGGCACGGGTTCGGCCGGGGATGCCGGCGCGAGGGACTCGGGAAGAATCGCCGCGACATCCTCCCGGTAGCCCCCCAGCAGCACGGCCAGCCCGGACTCGGTCTCGGCGAGCCGGTTCTCGATCTGCGGCACGCCGGCCCGCGCGCTGGAAAGAGCCTGGCGCACACCGTGCAGCTCAAGCGAGACAGCGAGCCCGCGTTCGTAGCGGCTCTCCACGAGCCGCTCGCGTTCCTCGAGCAGTTCCACCTGCCGCTGGGCGATGGCGAGTTGTTGTCGCAGGTGGCCGATTTCGAAGTAGGCCGAGATCGTCTCCGCGAGGATCCCGATGCGGGCGACCCGCAGGTCGAACTCCGAGGCCAGCAGTTCGGATCCCGCCGCGAGCGCGGTGTGCCGGACGCGGCCCCAGAAATCGGCTTCGTAGGCGAAGTCGGCGCCGAGGGTGTAGGTGGGGAAACCCAGCCGGTCGGGCAGCGGAAAATCAAGGCCCAGGTCCTCGAGCTGGGCGCCGATCGCGGCGTTCGTCGGAAGGTCGAAGGTCTCGGCCGTGAGGCTCGCTCCGACGGTGGGCAGGATCGCTGCGTCGGCCAGCCGGGCCCGCGTTCGGGCCTGCTCGACCCGCGCGACCGCTTCCGCGACGGAGAAGTTGGAGTCCAGTACCGATGTGACCACCTGGTCGAGCGCGGGATCGGCGAACGCCCGCCACCACTCCTGCGCCTGACGGGCGCCGGGCGCCGGACCTTCGGCGAAGTCGGTGGGTAACTCCGGAGCCGCCTCCTCCGCGGGGCGCGGAGGGGAGGTCCCGGACAAGAGGGCGCAACCGCCGCCGGTGGCCAGCAGGAGCCCTCCAGCGAGGGCGCCGGCCAACGCCAGGCGACGATTCCGCAAGCCGATCGGAGCGGCTCTCGTCAACAGCCCCATGAGTCGAGTTTATTTCACGGCCGGCGAGTCCTGAAACGGGATGGGGAGTCCCGATCCCGGCCGCGCCGGCCCCGAATTCCCTCGGGCGGCCGGAGCCGGATCCGGAAGTGCGTCAGGATTCCGCCGTGCTCTTCGCGATCCTGTCCCTTTTCATCGTGCAGCTCTCACCCGTCTACGAAGCCCGCAGCACGGCGGCGGACGCCGCCGCCCTCCTCGGCGCGGACGCCCCGGAGTGGGAGCGCGCCCGGGAAGTCGTGTGGGGACCGGAGCCCTACCGGACCCGGTTCCGGGCGCTTTGGAACGGGCACGGCCTTCACCTGCGGTTCGATTCCGAGGACGATGCGCCGTGGTTCACCATGACGGAGCGCGACGACCGGCTCTGGGAGGAGGAGGTGGTCGAGATCTTCCTCGATCCCTTCGGGGACGGCCGCTATGTCGAGGTGGAGCTGAACCCGGCGAACGTGGTCTGCGATCTGAGGAGGCTCGGACCGGGAGAGACGGCCGTCGATCCGATCGGACCGATGGATCGGGGGTTTTCGGTCGCCGGGATGCAGACGGCGGTGACGGCGTCGGACGATCGCTGGATCGGGACGCTCTATCTCCCCTGGGAGGGTCTGGATCTGCCGGTTGCTCCCGCTCCGGGCGCCGAAATCCCCTTCAACGTCTTCCGCATCAAGCGGCCCGGCGGTCCCGAGGCCCCGGACGCCGGCGCCGTCTTCGCCGCCTGGTCCCCGACCGGCAGCCCCAGCTTCCACGTGCCGGAGGCCTTCCGTCCGTTGCGTCTGGTTCCCTGACCAACATTCGTCCCGGCCTCGCCCCTTGCGACAGAACCCTGACGCCCGACCCGTATAGCCTCTCCCGGCCAGACGAGGTGATGCGCATGCTCTCTCCACGCCCTCCGACGCTGCTGGCGGCGCTGTTTCTCGCCGCCGCCATTTCCGTTTCCGCGGCGGCCCAGGAGCCGGTCCGCGTCTGGGAAGGCGAGCTGACCCTCCCGACCTACGCGCTCCTTCCCGACGACCCGAACCCGCAGTTCCGCGAGACCGACAACTCAATCGTCTACCCGTACACGATGCAGGACAACCTCGGCACGGAGCGGGCCGATCACACCTGGAGGGCGTTCTTTCTCGAGAACGAGTACCTGAAGGTGGCCTGCCTTCCCGAGATCGGGGGCCGCATCCAGTGGGTCCTCGACAAGCGCGAGAACGAGCAGATGTTCTACAACAACCGGGTCATCCGGCCCGGGCTGATCGCGCTCCGGGGCGCCTGGATCTCGGGCGGCATCGAGTGGAACCGGGGTCCCCAGGGCCACACGGTGACCAGCTACTCGCCGGTGAACGTCACCGGCGTCCAGAACGAGGACGGGTCCGCGACGCTCGTGATCGGCGAGGTCGAGCAGAGCTTCCGGACCGGTTGGGAGGTGCGTCTCACGCTCCGTCCGGGAGTGGCGCGGCTCGACCAGGAGATCACCATCTTCAACCCGACCGACCTTCCCCATCCGTACTACTTCTGGAACAACACGGCCTTCCCGCAGCGGGACGGCACCCGCTTCATCTATCCGATGTCGCTCGCCACCGACCACTTCGGGACCACCTTCTACCGCTTCCCCGAAGACAACGGGGTGGACATGACCCGGCTTCCCAACTACCCGGAGCCGACCTCGATCTTCGCCTACCGGGCGGTCCACGACTTCTTCGGCGCCTACGACTCGGGGGACGACCGGGGGATCGTCCAGACCGCGGACCATCGCGAACTGCCCGGCAAGAAGGGCTGGACCTGGGGCCAGGGCGACGACGGCATGATGAACCAGCGGGCCCTCACGGACGAGGATGGCCCCTACATCGAGGTGCAGAGCGGTCCCCTGCCGACCCAGTCGGACTACGCCTGGGTCTATCCCGGCCAACGGGTCTTCTGGCGCGAAGAATGGACGCCGGTGTTCGGGCTCGGCGAGGGTTTCGAATACGCGACGCCCGACCTGGTGGTCGAGCGGGTCGAGGGGGATGCGGGGACGCGCTTCCTGTTCCTCGCCACGAGGGCGCTGTCCGGGGCCGAAATCCGGCTGAGCGGCGGTGGGACGGAACACTCGGCGACCCTCGACCTGGATCCGGAGGCCGTCACGACCGTTGATTGGCCGGGGCCGGCCACGGCGTCGATCGAGGTCGCGGTGACCGCCGGCGGCGGCAATGTCCTCGCCTACCGGTCTCCGCTCGAGATCCCGGCCGAGGAGCCCCCGCCGCTCCTCGAGGCGACCGAGCCGGCGAACGCCGAGGAAGCGTTCCAGGCGGGCGAACGCGCCGACAAGGACCTGAACCGCGCCGAGGCCCGCCGGCTCTACGAGCGGGCGCTCGCGCTGGCGCCCGGCCACGCCGACGCCGCGGTCGGCCTCGCCGTGCTGGACCTGAAGGCCGGACTCCACGAGCGGGCAACCGACCGGCTGGCCCGGGTCGCCGCCGCGGATCCCGAGCACGGTTTCGCGCGCTTCTTCCACGCGGTCGCCCGTTACCGCGTCGGTGACGATGCGGGCGCCCTCGACTCGGCCTACCTGGCCACCAAGCTCGCCGGCGTCGAGGCCTCGGCCTGGCGCCTGATCGGTCGGGTGAAGGTCCGCCAGGGCGATGCCGGGGCCGCAATCGCGGCGCTCCGGCGCGGGGGCCGGGACCTGCTGCCGCTCGCGCACCTTCGCGCGGGCGACCGGGAACGGGCCGCGGTGCTGGCCGGGAGGATGATCGAACGGGGCACCGTCGAACTCATCCCCTGGGCGGTGCGCCTCCACACCGCCGACGGCTCCGGGCGCGCCGAAGCCGCACGGGCCATGACGGCGCTCGCGGGGGAGCCGGAGTTCGCGTTCACCGAACTGCTCGTGATCCTCGCCGAGCTTGGGCTCGGGGACGTGGCGCTCGAGGTGCTCGACGGGCTCCGCGAGGACGGCGGGTTCCAGCCCGGGCCGGTGCTCCTGTTCCACGCGGCGGAGTGGGCGAGCGGGGAAGAGGCTCGCCGCTACCGGGACGAAGCGCTCGCGGCGCCGCTCGACTACGCCTTCCCCTCGCGCCCCGAATCGCTACCCGTGCTGCGGTCGGCGGCGGAGCGGCTCCCGGCATCGGCGGCCCCCCGCCTCCTCCAGGGCCACCTGCTCGCCGGACTCGGCCGCTACGAGGAGGCGACCGCGGCGTGGGAGGCGGCCACGGCGCTCGACCCCGGCCTCTCCACCGCCCACCGAGCGCTCGGAATGGTCCACTGGAAGGTCGCGGGCCGCACGGCGGAGGCCGAAGGCCGCCTCCGCCAGGGAATCGCGGCCCGGCCGGCCGACCAGACGCTCTACCGGGACCTCGCCCGGCTGCTGCTCGCCGAGGGACGTCCGGCGGACGCGGTCCAGGCGCTGCGGATGGTCCCGGAGGACGCCCGCCGCCGCCACGACATCACCATCGAACTGGCCCGGGCGCTGAACGCCACCGGCCGGTTCGAGGAAACGATCGCCATGCTGGACGCGACCCGGGTCAACTTCCGGGAGGGCGACGCCACGGTGTGGCAGCTCTTCTCGCGAGCCGAGGTCGAACTCGGCCGCCGGGCGCTCGACGCCGGCGATGCCGCAACCGCCCTCGTCCACTTCGACCGGGCGCTCACCTATCCCGAGAACCTCGGCGTCGGCCGTTCCCACCGGGCTCGGGAGGCGCGGGCCCTCTGGTTCCGCGCCGAGGCCCTCACCGCGCTCGACCGTTTCGACGAGGCGTCGGTCACCCTTACGCGGTGCGCCGAAGACCCGCCCCTGAGCGACGAACAGGAGCACTTCATCGCCCGTTGCGCCGCCGCCCGATAGGCGGGCAGTGTTGCCGGTAGGCGGCGATATGCTCCGATTCGTGAGTCGCCGGCCCCTCGTCTTCCCGGGATTGGCGGCGGGAATCGTGCTGCTGTCCCTGGCGGGGGCGCTGCTTGCGGCACCCGGCGCCTCCCAGGATGGGGAAACCCAACCCGGCGGGCGGGAGGTTGCGGAACGCTGGTTCCGGCTGGTGGACGACCTGGACGGCAGCGAGGAGAGCCGGGCAGCTTTCCTGGCCCTCTACGCCGAGGACGCGCTCCACATCCAGGGTCCGGCCGGCGACCACCAGCGGGGATCCGCGACCTACTGGGGGCGCGAGAAGGTGGGGCTGCTGGTGGACCGGCTGCTGGGAGAGTGGAAGGATCACTCCATCCGCCCCGAGGTAGCGACCGCCGCCGAGGTCTCCGAGGCCGTCTGGGCCGAGGCGGAGGGGCCGTGGGGAGGGCCGCTGATCGCAACCCAGTTCACGATCGCCGCCACCCGCCGCGACGAAGAGACCCGCTGGTACATCCCGGGAGCCGCGTTCTTCCGGGTCCGCGGAAGTGAGCTGGTCCGCGTCCGGATCTACCTCGCGCTCGGGGAAGCCGCCGAGGTGGAAATCCAGCGGTGAGGCGGCAACCGGGAGCGGGTTCCACGCTGCTGCGGCTGGCCGCTCTCGGGTGCGCGACCGCCGCCGCGCCGGCGGCCTGCACCGCCCCGGAACCGGTGGACCTGCTGCTCCACTCCGGGACCGTCCTCGCTCTTGACGAGGCGGGCGCCACCGGCACGGCGCTCGCGGTGCGGGACGGGAAGGTGCTGGCGGTGGGCGGCGACGACTTCCGCGACCGGTATGCAGCGAAGCGCGAAGTGGATCTCGGCGGACGGACCGCCATGCCCGGCTTCAACGACGCGCACATCCACATCCGCGGCCGCGCGCGCCGACACATCCCGCTCGGCGGGATCGCCTCCATCGAGGAACTCCAGGACCTGGTGGCGGCCAAGGCCGACGAACTGGGGCCGGGGGAATGGATCACCGGCTACGGCTGGTCGGAGGACGAGGTCCGGGAACAGCGGCGGCCGCTCCGGGCCGACCTCGACGCCGCCGCTCCGGAGAACCCGGTCATCCTGACCCGGGCGGGCGGCCACAGCGCGGTGGCGTCGAGCCTCGCGCTGTCGCTCGCGGGCGTGGACCGGAACACCCCGCAGCCGGACGGCGGGGTCATCGAGCGCGGACCCGGCGGCGAACTGAACGGGGTGATCCGGGAACGGCAGGACCTCGTCTCCCGGCTCGTCCCCGACGCGACGCCGGAGGAACTCCGGGAGAGCTTCGTCGCCGCGCTCCGCGACCTGCTGCGTCTCGGCATCACGAGCATCGTGCAGGCCGGCGTGGCGCCCTCGGGTTTCGGGGAGTGGGAGTCGGTCTATGCCGAGTTCGGCGAAGAGCTGCCCCGCGCCGCCGTGCAGATTCGGTGGGCCGGGACCGAAGCGATGGAGGCGTTCGGACGGCTGAGCGGCGAGGGCGACGAACGGCTGCGGGTCGGGCCGCTCAAGGTCTTCGTGGACGGAGGCTTCACCGGGCCGGCGGCCTTCACCAAGGAGCCCTACCGGGGCGAGGAGACCTACCGCGGCAGCCTCGTTCGTCCGGAAGAGGAGTTCCGCGAGATCGTCCGCGAAGCGCACGCGATGGGCTGGCAGTTCGCGTTCCACGCGATCGGGGACGCGGCGATCGAGCTCGCGGTCGACGCCTTCGCCGAAGCCCTGGCGGAGGAACCCCGGGCCGACCACCGCCACGCCCTGAACCACTTCACCGTGCCGCCCTCCGACGAGACGATGGACCGGATGGCCGATCTCGGGATCCTGATCATCCAGCAGCCCAACTTCACCTACACGCTGGAGGGGCGCTACCGCGAGTATCTCGACGGCTACCGGATGGAACGGAACAACCCGGTCCGTTCGGCGATGGACCGGGGGGTCTTCATGGCCCTTTCCAGCGACATCCTGCCCATCGGTCCGATGGTGGGGCTCTACGCCGCGACGACGCGCAGGGGAATGTCCGGCGAGGTCTACGGGCCGGACGAAGCCATCTCCATGGAAGAGGCGCTGGCCGGCTACACCCGGAACGGGGCCTTCGTGACCCGGGAGGAAGGCATCAAGGGAACGCTGGCGCCCGGCATGCTCGCCGACGTGGTGGTGCTCTCCGACGATCCGCGCGCCGTGGCCCCGGAAGCGATCCTCGGGATCGGGGTCGACATGACGATCGTCGGAGGCCGGGTGCTCTGGGAACGCCGGTCTCCAGACCGGCACGCGCGGCGCTCCGCGCCGCGCACGGCGCAACATTGACACGTGCGACGGTGGATGCCGCGCAACTCTGTCTACAGGCTGTTAACTTCCGAACCATGCATCGTCTCCTCCCCGT
>CAYUVU010000156.1:0-3382 GCA_964448205.1 uncultured Acidobacteriota bacterium | reverse complement strand
GAAGCCGCCGCCCATGTACTGGGTCTCGACGTGGACGTTCGAGGCCGGAATGCCGATCTGCTCGCCGAGCTGCGAAGCGACGCCGGAAATCGCCTGGGTGGAGGCCCAGAGCGTGACCGTCTCCTCGTCCTGCCACTCGGCGACCTGGCCGTGGGACTCGAGCGAGCAGTGGGCGATCTGCGCCACGTGGTAGCTGCCGCTCGACCTGGTCGCGGCCGAGGCCATCGCCGCCGCCGGATCCCCGGTGGTCTCCTCCTGGGCGGGCTGGGCGTCGGGGGCCTCGTCCACCGCGCGCTCGTTCACGAAGTGCGAGAGCACCTCGTATTCGATCTTCACGGCGGCCGCGCCGTCGCGGGCGACTTCCTCCGAGGTGGCGGCCACCGCCACGATCTCGTCGTGGGCCCACTGGATCTCGGTCCCCACGTCCTGGATGACGTGGACCTTGACCACCCCGTCCATCGCCTCCGCCGCCGAAGTGTCGATGGAGGTGATGCGCGCGTGGGCGTGCGGGCACTGGACCATGATCGCCCAGAGCATTCCGCGGCGGTTCACGTCGTAGGCGTACTTCGCCCGTCCGGTCGCCTTGACCGGTCCGTCAAGGCGGCTGATGTGTTTGCCGATGTGCAGGCGGTCGCCTGCGGCGGGCCAGACATACTCAGCCATTGGTGGTTCCTCCTCCGGCCGCCTGGGCGACGGCCGCCCGGATGCCGGCGTAGGTGCCGCAGCGGCAGAGGTTGCCGCCGAGCTCCCGGTGGACGGTGTCCTGATCGGGATTCGGATGACGGTTCAGGAGCGCCGCGCTCGCGACCACGAAGCCCGGCGTGCAGAAGCCGCACTGCTGGGCGTCGTGGTCCACGAACGCCTGCTGGATGGGGTGCATGTCCGCCGGCGATCCGATGCCTTCCACGGTGGTGACCTCCGAGCCCTGCGCCTCGATCGCGAGCACCGAGCAGGCGTACACCGGGTCGCCGTTCAGGAGGACGGTGCAGGCCCCGCAGGTGCCTCGGTCGCAGACCTTCTTGGCGCCGGTCAGGTCGAGGTGGTTGCGGAGCGCGTCCAGCAGCGTGACCCTCGGTTCGAGGGTCGCCACGTAGGCCTTGCCGTTGATCTTGAAGGCCATGTCCACGGCGCCCGGCCCGGCGACTCCCGGTTCGCCCTGGGCCTCGGCGCCGTCCAGAATGCCGGACAGCAGGCCCGCGGAGGCGGCGCCGGCGGCGGCGCTTCCCCGCAGGAACTGGCGGCGGGAAAACGGACCGCGCGCCTGGCTCTCGGCGCTGTCGATTCTCTCGTCAGGACTCGTTGCTGGGCTCGCTTCGGGTTGCTCCTCGCGAGGCGTTTTCGGATACCTGGTCTGGGCCATTGAAGTCCCTCCGGATCGAGTTTCCAAGTGGGCCACTATACCAGCGGCGGGGTGTCCCCCGGCGGTTACGATTTCGGGTATGCAGCGCGTTCCCCCGCCTTCGGGCCGGCGCCCGAAAGATCCGGCGCCGGTCGGGGAGCTGCTCGGCCACGTGTTCCCGAGCCGGGAGCAGGGGGCGATCCTGGACATCGATTTCCTGAAGGCGCTCTGGGACCGGGCGGCGCCGGCGGAAATCGCGCGGAAGGCGGTTCCGGTGCGCGTCGAGCGGCGCGTCCTGACCATCGTCACCGCCGACCCGGCGACCCGCGCCGAGGCGCAGCGGCGGAGGACGGAGATCGCGCGGCGCCTGGCGGGCGCCGCCGGTCTGCCCGGGGCCCGGCTGCGGGTGCGGGTCGAACTCGGGGTCCCGGAGCTGGCGGAGGACGCTTCCGGCCGGGGAAGGCGAGGGGAGTGAGCGGCGCGAACGGGGGTCCGCCGGTCTGGATCTCCTCCGCGGTCCGCACTCCGATCGGGAAGCTGCTCGGCGGTCTCTCCCCGCTGTCCGCCCCCAAACTCGGGGCGCTGGTGGTGCGCGAGGCGGTGGAGCGCGC
Organism: uncultured Acidobacteriota bacterium; assembly: GCA_964448205.1. Taxonomy (GTDB): domain Bacteria; phylum Acidobacteriota; class Vicinamibacteria; order Marinacidobacterales; family Marinacidobacteraceae; genus Marinacidobacterium. The sequence goes on along the minus strand of CAYUVU010000156.1, from coordinate 1,432 downwards.
CGCGGCGCCGGCGGACGCCGTCGACGAGGTCATCCTCGGGAACGTGCTGACCGCCGGGCTCGGCCAGAACCCGGCCCGCCAGGCCGCGATCGGCGCCGGCCTCCCCACCGGGATCGGCGCTCTCACCATCAACAAGGTCTGCGGATCGGGTCTGAAGGCGGTCATGCTGGCCCGCCAGGCGATCCTCGCCGGTGACGCCGACCTGGTGGTGGCGGGCGGGATGGAGTCCATGTCGAACGCTCCGCATCTCCTCTCGGGAATGCGGACGGGGTCGAAGATGGGCGACGGCAGCCTCGTGGACTCGATGGTGCACGACGGGCTCACCGACGCCTTCGAGGACATCCACATGGGCGAGACCGCCGAGCGGGTCGCCGACCGCTACGGGGTGAGCCGGGAGGCGATGGACGGCTACGCCGCCGAGAGCCAGCGGCGCGCCCACGCGGCCACCGAGGCCGGGCGCTTCGCCGCCGAGATCCTGCCCGTGGAGGTCCCGGCGCGAAAGGGCACGGCGGTCATCGAGCGCGACGAGAGCATCCGGCCGGACGCCACGGCGGAGTCGCTCGCGCGCCTCAGGCCGGTGTTCCGCACGGACGGCCGGGTCACCGCGGGGAACGCCCCGGGGGTGAACGACGGGGCGTCCGCCCTGGTGATCGCCTCCGATGCGGCGGTGCGCCGGCACGGGCTGCCGAGGCTCGCGCGGATCACCGGCCAGACGGTCTCGGGCCTCGAGCCCGGGTGGGTCATGATGACCCCGGTGCCCGCGGTCCGGAAGCTGCTCGAACGCCTGGGCTGGAGCGTGGACGGGGTGGACCTCTTCGAGATCAACGAGGCCTTCGCCGCCCAGGCGGTGGCGGTGCGGTCCGAGCTCGGGCTCCCCGCGGACCGCACGAACGTGAACGGGGGCGCCGTCGCGCTCGGCCACCCGATCGGGGCGAGCGGCGCCCGCATCCTCACCACGCTGCTCCACCTGCTCCGGGAGCGGGGGCTGGACCGGGGCGTCGCGAGTCTCTGCCTGGGCGGCGGCAACGGGGTCGCGCTGGGAGTGGAACGTGCCTGATCCGGGAGCGCCGGGGCGGGTCCTGGTGGTGGGCGCCGGGACCATGGGGAACGGCATCGCCCAGGTCTTCGCCGCTTCCGGCGTGGACGTGGACCTCGTGGACGTCCGGGAGGAGTTCACGGCGCGCGGCATGGCGACCATCGAGAGGAACCTGGGGCGCCAGGTGAAGCGCGGGACCCTGACGGACGCGGAGGCGAAGGCCGCCTACGCGCGCATCCAGCCGGGGACCGGAATGGCGCCCGCCGCCGACGCGGAGTTCGTGGTCGAGGCCATTGTCGAGAACGAGGCGAAGAAGCTCTCGCTCTACGCCGCGCTCGAGCCGCTGCTGCCGCCCCGGACGATCCTCGCGTCGAACACCTCCTCGATCTCGATCAC
>CAYUVU010000155.1:0-3369 GCA_964448205.1 uncultured Acidobacteriota bacterium | reverse complement strand
TCAAGGGGTCTCCGCAGAGCTATCGCTCTGCTTCGGAAACAGCGGCACAGCCCGCCTGCGGCGGGAAGGACTTCATTCGCCGGGATGACGCAATTGCGCGTGCCGGCTGAAGCCGGCGTTCCAAGCCGGCGCGTCATCTTCGCCCTGTACGCGCGCGGCCTAGAATTTCCGCGTGGGTCTCGCCGCCAGACAACGCCGTCCTAGGGCTCCGTGGCTCCTGGCGTTGGCGCTCGCCTGGCTCCACGCCCCGGATCTCGCCGCCCAGGCCGGCACCACCACCGGCGTCATCCGCGGCGAGGTGAGCGACCCGCTGGGCAACCCGGTTCCGGGCGCCGTCATCCTCCTCCAGCACCGGGACACGGACCTGGTGACGACCGTCGAAACCTCGGGTTCCGGCGGGTTCGTGCGCAGCCTGCTGCCGCCGGGGACCTACGACCTGACCGTCACCGCCGCCGGCGGGTTCGGGACCGAGCGGATCGAGGGTGCGATCCTGCGGGTGGGGGAGGTGCTGCACTTCCACCTGGATCTGCGGATCGTGGCCGAGGAAACGGTCACCGTCTTCGGCGAGCTGCCGTCGCCCGTCGAGACCACGGACTTCACGCGTTCCCAGCGCCTGCGGGAGGAAGTCGTGGACGCGGTGCCGAGCAACGGGCGCAACTTCGTGGACCTGGCGCTCCTGACCCCCGGCGCCTCGGTTTCCCAGGGGCCGGACGGCGACGAACTGAACATCAACGGCCAGCGCGGCATCTTCAACAACTTCATCGTGGACGGGGCCGACTTCAACAACCCGTTCTTCGGCGAGCAGCGCGGCGGCCAGCGGGCGGCGTTCACCTTCAACCAGGACGCCATCGGCGAGCTGGTGATCGTGAACCAGGGCGCCCCCGCGGAGTTCGGCCGTTCCGCCGGGGGCTTCATCAACGTCATCACCAAGTCGGGCACCAACGAGCTCGCCGGCTCCGCCCACTACTTCGGCCAGTGGGACGAGATCGCCGCCGAGTACTCCGGCGACCGGGGCGGCGGGAAGCCCGATTTCGGGCGGAACCAGTTCGGGGCGACCTTCGGCGGCCCGCTCGTCCGCGACCGGGCGTTCTTCTTCGTCGCCTACGACCAGCAGGCCGCCGCCGAGACGAAGCAGACCACCCGGCGGGTCGCGAACCCGGCGAACCTGGAGCGGCTGGACGCCTTCCTCAACACCCGCTGGCCGGGCCTCTTCGAGGACGAGTTCGGGCCCATCCGCCGCACCGACGACGCGCGTTCCCTCCTCGCGAAGCTGGACCTCAACCTGAGCGGCCGGCACCAGGCCTCGCTCAAGTACAACCACAACTGGTCGGAACAGGTGAACGGTACCTTCGACGTGGACTCGTGGGGCGCCTCCATGAACGGGATCGAGCGGGGCCACTCCAACGCGGTGAACGGGAGCCTCCGCTCGCTGCTCACCAACGCGCTCTCGAACGAGCTCCGGGTCCAGTGGGCGCGGGAGGACCGGCCGCGCTGGTACGACGGTCCGCTGATTCCCGGCGCCGCCCTCCCGGGCCAGCCCCAGTTCGAGCGGCTCGGCGGCCGCCCGTTCCCGGACATCGGCATGGACTTCGCGGACGGGTTCCGGATCGGGCTCCCGTTCTTCCTGCCGATCGATCCTGCCTTCGACGACCGGTTCCAGATCGTGGACAACCTGTCGTACGCCACCGGCTCCCATCTTTTCAAGGCCGGGGTCGAATACAACCGGACCCGGGTGGAGCAGCAGTTCATGGGCTTCGCCAACAGCCGCTACCTCTTCGATTCGGTCGAGGGCTTCATCGGCTTCGCGACCCACGGGAGCGGCTACGTGCACTGCTCCGACGGCTCGGCGAGCACCACGGGCGCCTGTCCCGCGGGCGCCGCGATCACCGGCCCGGTGCTCCTCTACCTCCAGTCGGCGACCGTTCCCGGCATCCCGCCGGCCGAACTCGGCCGGCAGCGGGCGTCCATGCACGAGGTCGGAGTGTTCGTGCAGGACACCTGGCACCCCGGCGAGGACGTGACCCTCGATCTCGGACTGCGCTGGGACGGGACCTGGCACCCCGACGTCTTCGTCGAACCGGAGGACACCTTCTTCGCGCCCTACCTCGACGACCCGGCGTTCCCTTCCGACGGGCGGATCCCCCACGACCTCGACAACTTCCAGCCGCGCCTCGGGATCGCCTGGGACGTCGCCGGCGACGGACGCACGGTGGCGCGCGTGGCGGCCGGCTCCTACGTCTCGCGCATCCCGCTGCTCGTCTTCGCCCAGCACCGCTCCACGAACGGGGCCTTCCAGCAGATCCTCTTCCGCAGCAGCGCCGACACCTTCCTCGGCCCGGTCCCGGAGATCGACCGGCAGCTCGACCCCCAGGCGACGGCCCCGTTCCTCCCGGACATCCAGGTCGCCGACCGGGACCTCGAGCTGCCGCGCACCTGGTCGTTCAGCGTCGGGCTCGACCGGGACCTCGGGAGGGGCATGGCGGCGAGCGCCAACTTCGTCTATGCCCGCACCGACCAGCTCTTCCGGTTCGTGGACCGCAACGCTCCCGCCTTCGGCTCACCCTTCGGCATCGGCACGCACCCGTCGGGCGGCGGCATCAATGCGCTGACCGTCGCCGAGAGCAGCGCCCGCTCGCGCTACCAGGCGCTGACCGTCGGGCTGCGCGGCTGGAGTTCGCTCGGGGACCGGCCGCTGACGTTCGAGGCCCACTACACCCTCGCCTTCGACCGCTCCGACGACGACAACGAGCGCGACCCGTTCACCTTCCGCTACGCCGATCCCTCGAACCTCGGCCCCGAGTTCGGCTGGTCGGACCGCGACCGCCGCCACCAGGTGAGCGGCTACCTGCTCGTCACCCTCCCGGGCGGCGTGAACTGGAACAACGTGTTCCGGGTTCTGTCGGCCTCCCCCGTCTCGGAGCGGTGCGCCCGGCCCGGCGAGCGGGCGGACCAGCCCTCGGACCGGATCTGCGCCGACGGCTCCATCCTCACCCGGAACACGCTGCGCCGGGACAACGAGTTCTTTACCTGGGACCTCCGGATCTCACGCAGCTTCGCGCTGCCGAGCGGCGCGACCGTCGAACCGATCGTCGAGGTCTTCAACCTCACGGGCGCCGACAACTTCCTCGACAGCCACACGGGTTCGCTGCTCTTCAACTTCGACGGCACGCTCCGCAGCGGCCTCGGCGACACCCGCCGCGGCCAGTTGGGCGTCAGCCTGCGCTTCTAGGGGACCGCCGGTCTTCACCCGACTTCGCCACTTTTGACGTATCGGGATCTGTAAGTCACTGACAGTTCGCCCGTTGGAAAAGCGGGTGCCAGCAGCTTGGCACTACGTTTGTGTCTTGTCGTCCGGTCGGCGGCGGGAGC
>CAYUVU010000154.1:0-6000 GCA_964448205.1 uncultured Acidobacteriota bacterium | reverse complement strand
GCTCTACGTCGCCTGCGCCATCTCCGGCGCCATCCAGCACCTCGTGGGCATGCGCGGCTCCCGGTTCGTGGTGGCCATCAACAAGGACCCGGACGCCCCCATCTTCGGGGCCGCGGACGTCGGCATCGTCGGCGACGCCCTGGAGGTCATCCCGGCGGTCACCGAAGCGGTCCGGAACAGCGGTTAACTCGCTCGCGGCCCGGTGGGCCGCGATGCCGGCCAGAGGCCGGCGCTCCGACGATAATCCGTTGCCGGAAGTCCCCACTCTGTCCGAGTCCAAGGTCCTGACCATGCGCGAGGCGGTGAGCCGCTTCGTGCGGGACGGGGACACGGTCGTGCTGGAGGGGTTCACGCACCTGATCCCATTCGCCGCCGGCCACGAGATCATCCGCCAGCGGCGGCGGGACCTCGCTCTAGTGCGCCTGACGCCGGACCTGCTCATGGACCAGATGGTGGCCGCCGGCACCGCCCGCAAGCTCATCTTCGGCTGGCTCGGCAACCCGGGGGTGGGCTCGCTGCACGCCGTGCGGCGGGCGGTCGAACGGGCCTGTCCGGGGCCTCTCGAAATCGAGGAGTACTCCCATTTCGGACTGCTCTGCCGCTACAAGGCGGCCGCTTCGGGCCTCCCTTTCTTCCCGCTGCGCGGTTACCGGGGCACCGACCTCCCCCGGGTGAACCCGCACCTGAAGCAGGTCGTCTGTCCCTTCACCGGGGAGACGCTCGATGCGGTCTCGGCGCTCCATCCCGACGTGGCCATCGTGAACGCCCAACGCGCCGATGCCCTGGGCAATACCCAGATCTGGGGCCTGGTGGGCGCCCAGCGGGAGGTGGCCTTCGCCGCCCGGCGGGTGATCGTGGTGGTCGAGGAGGTCGTCCCGGAGGACGTGGTGCGCGCCGACCCGAACCGCACCCAGATCCCCTCGGTCGTGGTGGACGCGGTCGTGGAGGAGCCGTGGAGCGCCCACCCCAGTTTCGTTCAGGGTTACTACGACCGGGACAACGCCGCCTACCTGGCGTGGGACCGCATCACCCGAGATCCCGCGGAACTCGAGCGCTACCTGGACGAATGGGTGCACGGCCTCCCGGATCGGGCCGCCTATCTCGCCCGTCTCGGCGCGGCGACGCAGGCCCGCCTTCGCCCCGGACCGCGCCTCGCGGGGCCGGTGGATTACGGGGATTACCGGTGACGGGCGGCCCCGGCGCGCCGACGCGCGCGGAGATCATGGTGTTCGCCGCCTGTCGAGAGGTCCGGGACGGGGACTGCGTGTTCGTCGGGGTCGGACTTCCCAACCTCGCGGTCCAGCTCGCGCTCCGCCTCCACGCGCCGCGTTGCCACCTCATCTACGAGTCCGGCGTCTTCGGCGCCCGGCCCGTCCGGCTGCCGATCTCGATCGGCGATCCGTGCCTGGTCAGCGGCGCCGCCCAGGTGCTCCCCATGGCGGAAACGTTCCTCTACTTCCTGCAGGGCGGGCGCACCGACCTGGGCTTTCTGGGCGCCGCCCAGATCGACCGCTACGGAAACCTCAACACGACGGTGGTGGGGCGTGACTACAACCATCCCAAGGTGCGGCTTCCGGGCGCCGGGGGGGCTCCCGACATCGCCCTGAACGCGCGCCGGACCGTGGTCATCGCCCGGCAGGACCGGAGAAAGTTCGTGGAGCGACTGGACTTCCGCACCACCGTGGGGTGGGCCGAGGGCGGGACCAGCCGCCGGGCGATGGGCGCTCCCGGCGGCGGACCCGCCCGGGTCATCACCGACCTCGGCGTCTACGGCTTCGACGCCGGGACCCGGGAGATGACGCTCGAATCGGTCCACCCGGGCGTGACGCTGGAGCAGGTGCGGGAGGCCACCGGCTGGGATCTCAAGGTGTCCTCCTCACTCGGCACCACCGAGGCGCCGGACGGGGCGATGCTCCGCCTGCTCCGGGAGGAACTCGACCCCGACCGCATCTACTTGAAGGGCTAACCCCGATGTACGGCGCGGTCATCGGCGACTTCGTCGGCTCCCGCTACGAGTTCGGGGACTTCCGCTCCACGGAGTTCGAGTTCTTCGGCCCCGGGTGCCACTTCACCGACGACACCGTCTGTACCGCCGCCATCGCCGACATCCTGCTCAACGGACGCGATCCCGCCGCCGCGATGCAGGCCTGGTGCCGCCGCTATCCGGACTGTAGTTGGGGCGGGCGGTTCGGCCGCTGGATCCACGAGGAAACCCCGGTCCCCTATGGAAGCTACGGGAACGGGGCGGCCATGCGGGTCTCACCGGCCGCCTTCCTGAACCGCCACCGGCCGCTCGCCGACGCCCTCGCCGCCGCCGACGGGGTCACGAGGATCACCCACGATCATCCCGAGGGCATGAAGGGCGCCCGGGCCACGACCCACGCAATCTGGCTGGCATTCCAGGGAGAGTCGACCGAATCGATCGCGGCCGCGGTCGGCGGGACCTACGGATACGACCTCTCGCGGGACGTCGCGACGATCCGCGAGACCTACGAGTACAACGAGACGTGCCAGCGCACCGTGCCGGAGGCGCTCGTGTGCGCCCTCGAGGCGGCGAACTTCGAGGCGGCCGTCCGGAACGCGGTCTCCCTGGGTGGGGACGCCGACACCCTGGCGGCGATCGCCGGCTCGGTGGCGGAAGCCCTCTACGGAATCCCGCCGGACTTCGTCTCCTTCGCCGAGACCGGGATCCTCCGCGGCGCGCCGGACATCCGGGACGTCCTCCGCGCGATGTACGCGTAGCGGATTGCTGGTCCCGAACCCCGTCAGTGTTCCCAGGAGTCCGCGATGGTCACGTCCGCGACCAGGGGGACGCGAAGCTCGGCGACGGACTCCATTTCAGCGCGGACGAGCCCGCCGACCGCCTCCGCCTCGCCCGCCTCCACCTCGATCAGCAGTTCGTCGTGCACCTGGAGCAGGACGACTCCCGAGGTCGGCTCCAGCGCCCGGTCCACGCCGAGCATCGCGATCTTGATGAGATCGGCGGCGGTCCCCTGGATCGGGGCGTTCACCGCCATGCGCTCGGCGGCCTCGCGGCGGGCGCGCTGGTTGGTGCGGATCTCGGGGATGTGCCGCTGGCGGCCGAAGAGCGTGGTGACGCGGCCGGTCGCGCGCGCTTCCTCCCGGATGGACTCGATCAGGTCCCGGACCCGGGCGTAGCGGTCGAAGTACGCATCGATGAAGGCCTTCGCCTCTCCCGTGGAAACGCCGATCTCCTTGGCGAGGGTGAATGCCGTCTTGCCGTAGATGACCGAGAAGTTCACGATCTTGGCCCGCCGGCGCGCTTCCGCCGGGCTGAGTCCGAAGTCGCCGAAGACCTCGTTCGCGGTCCGGGCATGGATGTCCTCCCCGGAGCGGAACGCCTCGATGAGCACGGGATCGCCGCTCAGGTGGGCCAGGATGCGCAGCTCGATCTGGGAGTAGTCCGCCGACAGCAAGCGTTTCCCGGGAGCGGCGACGAACGCCTTTCGGACCTGACGGCCGAGGTCGGACCGGACCGGAATGTTCTGGAGGTTGGGGTCCGAACTGGAAAGCCTCCCGGTGGCGGCCACCGCCTGGTGCAGCCGGGTGTGCAGCCTGCCCGTCCCCGGCGCCACCAGCTCGGGCAGCGGGTCCACGTAGGTGCTCTTCAGTTTGGCGACCTCGCGGTACTCGAGCACGAGACGGGGCACCTCGTGGAAGTCCGCCAGCTCTTCGAGGACCCCGGCCCGTGTCGAAGCGCGCTTGGTCTTCTGCGTCTTTGCGGTCTGGGGGAGCTGCAGCTTGTCGAAGAGGATTTCGCCGAGCTGCTTGGGACTCTGGATGTCGAACGGGGTCCCCGCCAGCTCGTGGATCCGCGCCGTCAGCTCCCCGAGCCGGGACTGGAGGTCCCTGCCGAGGCCGCGCAGCGCCTCGCTGTCGAGGCAGATGCCGCGCGTTTCGATACGGGCGAGCACCGGCAGGAGCGGCATTTCGATGTCCCGGAAGACACCGGCGAGCTTCTCGGCTTCGAGGAGGCCGTCCAGCTTCTCGGCCAGGCGGTGCTGCCAGGCCGCCGCGATCGCGATGCGCCTGTCGGGCGCCGCAGTCCCGAACAGGGTCGCCGGTGACGCCTCCGCCTCCGGAAGCGAGAGGCCGACGTAGTCGCGGAGGACGTCGCCGAAACCCTGTGCCCGGCGGGTGGTGTTGAGGAGCCAGGCCGCCACCTGCGAGTCGTGCGCCACCGCGGGCAGGGTCCCGCCCTGCTCCAGCCACCAGCGGACGAAGGGCTGGACCTCGTGCCCGACGAGCGCCAGACCGTCCGCGAGCGTGGGCCGGAGCGCCTCCACGAGGTTCTGCTCGCCGATGCGCTCTCCGACCGCCACCAGCAGTCCCTCTCCCGCGGTGGAGGCGAGCCCCAGCGCGGCGAGCGGGGCCGGATCGCGGCCGCGCGCGGGACCGAACGTCGCGTGCACCGCAAGCCGCCCGGCGTCGCGGGCGCGGTCCAGGAGCCGAACCACGTCGCCGGCGCCGGCGGCCGTCCGTACATCGGGGAGGCGCGCGGCCGGGGCCGGCGACAGGTCCCGGGCGTGGGTACGGAGTTCGAGCTCCTCGAGGAGCTGGCGGGCGTCTTCCAGCCGGGGGCCTCCGTAGCGGAGACCCTGGAGCTCCTCTCCCGCTTCGGGAACCGGCACGTTCAGGCGAAGCAGGGCAAGCTTCCGGGAAAGCCGCGCCGAGGCGGCGTGCTCGTCGAGCAGGGTCGCCGTCCGCTTGCGGGCGATCTCGCCCGTGTGCGCCAGGATCTCCTCGACCCCGCCGAAGGAAGCGATGAGGGTCGCGGCGGTCTTGGGACCGATTCCCGGAACCCCGGGAATGTTGTCCACGGAATCGCCGACGAGTCCGAGGTAGTCCGGGACCCGCTCCGGGGGCACGCTGAGCTTCGCCTCCACGCCGGCGCGGTCCAGCCGCTGGGCGGTGTCCGCGGGCGGCACGACGCTGATCCGGTCGTCCACGAGCTGGAGCAGGTCCTTGTCGCCGGAGACGACCAACACCCGGTACCCTCTGCCGCTTCCGGCCCGCGCCAGGGTTCCGATCACATCGTCCGCTTCCACCCCGGCGATCTCGACCACCGTCACTCCCAGCACCCGCGAAAGATCCCGCGTGAACGGCACCTGTTGCGCCAGTTCCGGCGGCATCTCCGGCCGGTTCGCCTTGTATTCGGGATAGGCCTCGTGACGGAAGGTGGGGCCCGGGGCGTCGAAGGCCACCGCGGCGTATTCGGGAGCCTCCTCGCGCAGGATCTTCCTCAGCGTCGCCACGTAGCCGTGCAGGGCGCCGTTCGGCAGCCCGTCCGAGCGGGTCAGCCGGGGCATCGCGAAGAACGACCGGAACAGCAGGTTGTTGCCGTCCACCAGCAGCAGGGTCGCCATCGAGAGTGGCCCGGATTCTACGGGCGGGCCGGATCGGCACTGATCCTGGCGGCCGGCCTCGGGTGCGCGCCGGCGGCGTGGGAAGAGCACCACCGGCTAGCCCTCGACGGGTCGGGGACTTCGGTCATCCGTCTTTCGGCGGACCTGCTTCCGGACGGTGGCGCAGCGGATGCCTCGCTGGCCCTTTCGAACGAGCTTGCCGCGGAAGGGCTGACCGTGGTCCGGACCCGCGCCCGACGACGCAGCCAGGTCGAAGCGGAGGTCCGGTTCGACGCCGTCACGTCGCTCTGTGAGGCGCCCCTCCTCCGCCGGGACTGCACCTACCGGGAAACCGGGGACGGCGGCTTCGACCTTGCGATGACCATCGCGCCGCGGCCGGCCGCTTCGCCGCAGCCCGGAAGAGACATCGAAATCCGCGTGCGCACCGAAGGCAGGATCATGGAGCACAACGGCGACGGTCCCCTCCAGCGGGGCAACGTGATCTCCTGGGGCCGCCCGCTCGATCGGTTCCTCGGGGAGGGACTCGACGTCCGCGTCCGGACGGACGGGACCAGCGTCTTCGCCGCCACCACGCGCATCGTCCTCAGAAGCGCGCTCATCGCGGTCGGGATCG
>CAYUVU010000153.1:0-3019 GCA_964448205.1 uncultured Acidobacteriota bacterium | reverse complement strand
GACGACGTCAAGTGCGCCCACGGCGCCGCCATCGGCCGGCTGGACGAGGACGCGCTCTTCTACCTGCGCTCCCGCGGGCTCGGGCGGATGGACTCGCACGAGATCCTGGTCCGGGGTTTCGCCGGCGAGGTGGTCGAGAAGGTGCCGGTGGCGGCGGTCCGCGGCCTCGCGAAGGACGGCCTGACCCGCGTCCGGGAGAGCCGGAGTTTCGCCGCATGATCGCCGCGCCCGCCTACGACCTCGAGAAGGTCCGCGCCGACTTCCCCATCCTGTCCGAAGAGGTCCGCGGCCAGCGGATCGCCTACCTCGACAACGCCGCGAGCTCCCAGAAGCCGCGCGCGGTCCTCGACGCCGTCGACCACGTCTACGAGACCGGCTACGCCAACATCCATCGCGGCGTTCACGTCCTCTCGGAACGGGCCACCGAGCACTACGAGCGCTCGCGGCGGCGGATGGCGAAGTTCATTGGGGCGCAGTCCGCCGACGAGGTGATCTTCGTCCGGGGCACCACCGAGGGCCTGAACCTGGTGGCCTCCTCGCTCGGCCGCTACGCGCTCCGCGAGGGGGACGAGGTGCTCCTCACCGGGATGGAACACCACTCGAACATCGTGCCCTGGCAGATGGTCGCCGACCTGACCGGCGCGAAGGTGCTGGCGGCGCCGGTCACCGACCGGGGCGAACTCGACATGGACGGTTTCGCGGCGCTGCTGAGCGGCCGGACCCGCATCGTCTCGGTGGTCCACGTCTCGAACGCTCTCGGGACGGTGAATCCGGTGGACGAGATCGCCCGGCTGGCCCGGGAACGCGGGGCCTACCTGGTGCTCGACGGCGCCCAGGCCGCTCCCCATCTGAAGCTCGACGTGCAGGAGCTCGGGTGCGACTTCTACTGCCTCTCCGGCCACAAGATGTACGGCCCTTCGGGCATCGGCGTCCTGTGGGGGAAGAAGCGCCTGCTCGAGGCGATCCCTCCCTACCAGGGCGGCGGCGAGATGATCCGGACGGTCAGCTTCGAGCGCACCACCTACGCCGAGCCGCCGGCGAAGTTCGAGGCGGGAACGCCGAACATTGCCGGCCCGGCGGGGCTCGCCGCGGCCGCCGACTACCTCGACGGCCTCGGGATCCCCGAGGTGGCGGGGCACGAGGCCCGGGTCCGCGAGTACGCCGAGTCGCTCCTTTCCGAGATCCCGGGCCTGCGGGTGGTGGGGACGGCGCGGGAGAAGGCCGCGGTGGTCTCCTTCGTGGTGGACGGCGTCCACCCGCACGACCTCGGCACCGTGCTCGACCAGGAGGGCGTCGCGGTGCGCACGGGCCACCACTGCACCCAGCCGCTCATGGAGCGTTTCGGGGTGCCGGCGACGGCGCGGGCTTCCTTCGGCCTCTACAACACCGAAGCCGAGGTGGACCGGCTGGCGGCCGGACTCCGCACCGCGCTCGAGGTCTTCCGCCCATGAACGACGCGCTCCGCGATCTCTACCGGGAGGTGATCCTCGATCACAGCCGGCGGCCGCGGAACTACGGCGCGCTGGATGCCGCGAACCGGCAGTCCGACGGCTTCAACCCGCTCTGCGGCGACCGGCTGCGCCTGTTCCTGCAGGTGGAGGACGGCGCCGTCCGGCAGGCGTCCTTCGTCGGCGACGGCTGCGCGATCTCCACGGCGTCGGCGTCGCTGCTGACCGAGGCCGCGCGCGGACTCCCCGAGGAGGAGGCGCTCCAGCTCGTCGAGGACTTCCGGGGCATGGTCGCCGGGGAGACCGAACCCGACGGGGAGTCCCTCGGCAAGCTGACCGTATTTGCCGGCGTGCGCGACTACCCGACGCGCGTCAAGTGCGCGACGCTCGCCTGGCACACCCTGCGGGCGGCCATCGAGCAGTCCGGCGGGACCGTCAAGACGGAGTAACGACATGACCCAAGAAGCCGCAAACGGGAACGAGCTCCGCGACAAACTCCGGGAGGGGGTCGTGGACGTCCTGAAGACCTGCTACGACCCCGAGATCCCGGTGGACATCTACGAACTCGGCCTCATCTACAAGATCGACGTGGAGGACGGGGGCAAGGTGGCGGTGGACATGACCCTCACCTCGCCGGCGTGTCCGGTCGCGGGCACCCTGCCTCCCGAGGTGGAGGCGAAGATCAGCCGGGTGGACGGCGTCTCCAGCGTCCGCGTGGACCTCGTCTGGGATCCACCCTGGAATCCGGACCGCATGTCCGAAGCCGCCAAGCTGAAACTGGGTTTCCTCTAGGGACGCGCCGCGGAGCGCCGGCCTCCGGCCGGCATCGCGGCCCGCGACGGCCGCGAAACCGCACCACGCCACCGGGTCACACCGCGGCAACGGCCCGGAACGCCGCGCCGCGGCTTCTCCCCCCGGAGAGCCGCCTACGCCGCCTCCAGCGCCTGATCGAGATCCTCGATGATGTCGGCGATGTGTTCGATGCCGACGGATAGCCGGATGGCCTCGGGCCGCACCCCGACGCTCCGCTGCTCCTCTTCGGTGAGCTGCCGGTGGGTGGTGGACGCCGGGTGGCAGGCGAGCGACTTGGCGTCGCCGATGTTGACCAGCCGCTTGAAGAGCGCGAGCGCGTCGTAGAACCGCACGCCGGCGTCGTATCCGCCCTTGACGCCGAAGGTGAGGATCCCGGAGGCCGATCCGCCCAGGTACCGGAGGGCCAGGTCGTGGTACCGGTCGCCCGGCAGTCCCGCGTAGTGCACCCACTCGACCCTCGGATGGTCGCGGAGGTGTTTCGCTACCGCGAGCGCGTTCTCGCAATGGCGTTCCATGCGCAGGCCGAGGGTTTCGATGCCCTGCATGATCTGGAACGCGTTGAACGGTGAGATCGCGGAGCCGGTGTTGCGGAGCGGCACGGTGCGGGCGCGGCCGATGTAGGCGGCCGGCCCCAGCGCCTCCGTGTACACCACGCCGTGGTAGCTCGGCTCCGGCGTCGTGAACATCGGATAGCGCGCCTCGAACTCCGTCCAGGGGAACTGCCCCGAATCCACGATGGCGCCGCCGAGCGAACTGCC
>CAYUVU010000152.1:0-2000 GCA_964448205.1 uncultured Acidobacteriota bacterium | reverse complement strand
GAGAATGAGTTGCTCGCGCTCGGCGCCGGCTCGAGGACCTGTTCGATCCGGACGCGCTCTTCTTCCCGGGCGTGGACTGGAGCCGGACGAGCGCCTTCGCGCTGGGTCTTTCCGGGATCTACCTGAATCAGGAAGGACGCGAGCCGGAGGGCGCGGTCGCACCCGGCGCCGAGCGCGAGCAACTCATTCTCCGGCTCATCGCGGAGCTGAAGGCGTTCCGGGACCCGGAGACCGGAGACCCGGTCGTCCGGATGGTCCACCGCCGCGAGGAGATCTACGAGGGCCCGTTCGTGGAGGAGGCTCCCGACCTCATCCTCGGTCTCGAACCCGGATACCGGATCGGCTGGCAGAGCACGCTCGGCGGGATGCCGCCGTCCTCGATCACCCCGAACCTGGACAACTGGAGCGGCGACCACTGCTCGATGGAGGACACCGCCGGGGTGCTGCTTTCGAACCTGTCCCTCCGGGAGCCCGCAGCGCTCCGGGACATCGCGCCGACGGTCCTCGACCTGCTCGGGGTCACCCCGCCGGAGGAGATGGACGGAACGTCGCTGCTGCCCCGCTGAACCGGGAAGCGGGAGCGGGCTCTAGTCCGCGCGGTTCCGGAAGATCCACACGCCCGCCGCGACGAAGATGCCGGCGGCGACCAGGGAGCCGGCGTTGACCGGCCCCAGCGTCCCGGACCACAGGATCGCGTAGCCGAGCGCTCCGGGGAGCAGGGCGTAGTAGACGAACGGCGCCAGCGTGCGCCGGATCACGGCGCCCTCCCGGCCGACCAGCCCGACCACCGCCGAGGCGGCCACCACGTTGTGGACGCAGATCATGTTCCCCGCCGCTCCTCCGACGGCCTGGAGCGCGACCACCCACCCGGGATCCACCGCGAGCCGCTCGCCGACCCCGAACTGGAAGAGCGAGAACATCATGTTGCTCACGGTGTTGCTGCCGGCCACGAAGGCGCCGAGACCCCCGATGAAGGGAGCGAAGAACGGCCAGGCCGACCCCGCGATCTGGGCGGCGCCCTCGGCGAGCGCGATCGGCATCGAGGCCAGTCCCGCGGCGCCGCCGCCGGTGTTCAGGAACACCTGCACCATGGGCACGGTGAAGACCAGCGCGACCGAGGCGAGGGCGGTACTCCGGAGCGAAGCGGTGACCGCCCGGGTAGCCTGTCCGCGGTCCATCCGGTGCGCCACCACGGCGAACAGGGAGGCCACGATGAAGATCGTCCCGGGGAGGAACAGCGGGGCGGCGCTGGCGTTGATGCCGCTCCCGAGGATGTCCGGCCAGCGGAGGACCACGCCGGAGAGGAAGTCCCGGAGGGGCAGGGAGGGAAGGCGGGTCAGCACCAGCAGCCCGGCGACCACGGCATAGGGAGCCCACGCGGACACCGCGCCGATCGTTCGGCCCGCCGGCTCGGTCCCGGACTCCGACTTGTCCCCGGTCCAGTCCGCTTCCCAGGCCGAGCGCGGCGGGAACTCGAAATGCTCCTCGGGAGGGGGGATGAAGAGGCCCTTCCGGGCGGCGGTGACCACGATTCCGAGGCCGACCAGGCCGCCCAGGAGCGCCGGGAACTCGGGCCCGAGCAGCCAGGCGGTGAGCATGTAGGGCGCGGTCATCGCCAGCGCGGCGAAGAGCGCGAACTTCCAGACCCGGAGACCCTCGCGGAAGCTCCGGTTGGCGCCGAAGAAGCGGGTCATCGTCGCCACCACGATGAGCGGGACCAGCGTTCCCGCAACGGTGTGGAGCACCGCGACCCGGAGGCCGATGAAGGCCATGAAGTCGGTCCATTCGGCAAGGCCCAGGCTGGCCGCGTAGGCGGCCACCGCCTCCGATCCCGAGAGCCCGGTGGAGACTCCGACCAGGATCGGCGTTCCAGCGGCGCCGAACGAGACGGGGGTGCTCTGGATCAGCATGCCCGCGACCACCGCGGCGAGCGGCGGGAATCCGAGTCCGACGAGGAGCGGCACCGCGACCGCCGCTCGCCGCGGTGGTCGCGGGCATGC
>CAYUVU010000151.1:0-8532 GCA_964448205.1 uncultured Acidobacteriota bacterium | reverse complement strand
CGACGACCTCGCCGCCGAGCTGGTGGGTCTGCTGATGCACTCGGCGCTCGCCCGGCAGGAGGACGTCCGGGTGCGGGCGGAGGGGCAGGGGGCCGGCCGGCCGGCGCTGGTCATCGGGGGCGGCGGAAACATGGGCCGCTGGTTCTGCCGGTTCCTGACCGCGCAGGGCTATGCGGTCCGGGTGGCCGACCCCGCGGGGGGGCCGCCGGACGTTCCGGCGGCTGCGGACTGGCGGGAGACTCCGGACGAGTTCGCGCTCACCGTGGTGGCGGCGCCGCTCCATATCAGCGCCGGAATGCTGGAGGGAATCGCCGCGGAGCGAAGGCAGGGCCTGATCTTCGACATCGGGTCCGTCAAGGCGCCCCTCGCGCCCGGGCTTCGGGCGCTGGCCGAAAGCGGCTGCCGGGTCGCCTCGGTGCACCCCATGTTCGGGCCCGACACCCACGTGCTCCACGGCTGCCACGTGCTGGTCATGGACGTGGGCCACCCCGCGGCCGCCGAGGAAGCGGCTTCCGTGTTCGGGGGGACGATGGCCGAGATCCTGCGGATGCCCCTCGCGGAGCACGATCCCCTGATCGCCTACGTCCTCGGGCTCTCCCACGCGCTCAACCTGGCTTTCCTGACGGCGCTTCAGGAGAGCGGAGAGCAGGCGCCCCGCCTTGCCCGCCTGTCGAGCGTGACCTTCGACCGGCAGCTACGGGTGGCGGCGGCCGTGGCGCGGGAGAACCCGCACCTCTACTACGAGATCCAGCAACGGAACCCGCACGGGCCGGCGGCCATCCATAGCCTTGCCGCCGCCGTGTCCCGTCTCGCGGCGGTCATCCACGACGACGACGAGGAGGCCTTCGTCCGGCTCATGAACGCCGGCCGCCGCTACGTCTCGGGCCGGGGTTAGCCTGGGGCTCGTTCTGTCAGCGACGTGTGCGGTACCGCGCTAGGACCTGCCGAGCAGGTCCCGGAGCGTGGTGACCGCGCGCACCGCCTCCGCGCCGGAGGCGAAGGCGAGCGGCCGGAACGTTCCCGCGTCCGAGACCCGCAGCAGACCGAGCTGCGCCGCGATCGCGACCGCTTCCCGGTAGCGGTGGTCGGGCGGCACGTCGCGCAGTTCCAGTTGCGAAGCGTCGGCCGCGGTGGTCCGAAGCGCGTCCGGGTCGAACTTTCCGAACACGGCGGCCAGTGACTCCGCGAGTTCGCCGCGGCTCACGAGACCCCGCGGCTTGAAGGTGTGGTCGGGGAACAGACGGAGATAGCCCGCGCCGACGGCCGTCTGGATCAGGCTTGCCGCCCAGCTCCGCTCGAGATCGATGGCGATCACCGGGTCCGAGTTGCGGTCGCCGTCGGGTTCGCCGATCTCGGCAGCGAGGAGCGCGGCGAGCTGCTCGCGGGTGATGCGCTCCGCCTCCCGGATCGTCGTGTAGCGCTCCGACAGTCTCGCGACCTCGAGCCGTCGCTCCAGCCCTTCGGCGCGGTCCACGAGGTCCGCGAAGCCGCGCAGCGCGGGATCCCCCAGGATCCCGTCAAGACGTGTCAGGCTCTCGGAGAAGCGGCGCCCGTCGGCCAGCAGCTCGGCGGCGGCCAATCCGGAGAGCAGCGCCTGGCGCTTGCTCGCCGCCGGGTTGCGGGCGACGGTTTCGAACCATTCGCGCGCGCTCTGCCGGTCTCCGGCGGCGAAGGACGCCTCGGCCGCTTCGAGGAACAGGTCCGCCGAGTCGGGCATCGCCTCCAGCGCCGCCCGGTACGCCTCCGCGACCGACGGACCCGGTTCGCCGGAACGCGCCAGTTCCCGGGCGCGCGAGAGCCGGTCTTCCGCCACCTCGAGCGCCAGCCCCGGAAGCCGTTCGGCGACCAGGGAAGCGTCCGGATCGAGCTCCGACAGCCGTGCAAGACGGGTGAAGAGCGTTTCCTGATCCGCGCTCTCGAGAACGAGCAGCAGCGCCCCGAGCGAGGCCAGGACGTCGTCGGGGGCCGTTTTGAGGGCCCGCTCGAAGAGCTCCGCCGCCCCCGGCCGGTCTCCGCTCCGGAGCGCGAGGAAACCTGCCGCCGAGAGGACCCCGGGATCGCCGGGGGCGTGGGTCCGCAGCGGCGCGAGCTCCAGGTCGGCTTCGCCGAGGCGCCCCGCCACGATCAATCCCCAGCTCTCGCTCAGGTCCCGTGCCGCGCCTTCGGAAAGACCCGGCCCGGGGACCGGCGCCTGGTCCTCCACGTACGCCCAGTCGTCGAAGGGAACCACCGGGATCTCGGGCAGAGGCGTGCTGGCGCAGCCCGCGCCCAGGCACAGCGAACCGACCCACCAGGCGGCTCGGCCAAGCGCCCGGCCGCCGGATTCCGCTACCCGCATCAAGGCGCCGAGTCTATCCATCCGATGGCTCGGCGGGCACCCCCGAGCGGTGCTTCGGGGGACAAAACTAGAATGCGCCGATGCGCTTCCTCCTCCTTTCCCTCGTTCTTCTCGTCGGGGCTCCGGCCCCGGCCACCGCCCAGGCGCAGGATGCCGAACGGCGCATCCTCGAACACGTCCGGGACACGCTGCAACCCGGCGAGCGGCTGCTCCTGTCGGCGCTCGTGGAGCGCTTCCAGGCTCCCGACGAACAGCGGGCGCTCGGACGGCTCAACGACGTCTTCTTCCGGACCCCACTCTTCATCCTCGAGTTCGAGGGCCGCGAGGGGCGGCTGCCGACCCTGTCGGAGATTTCGGGACAGTTCTCGCTCTACGGCGAGGAGGCGGCCGACATCGTGCTGCGGATCATGGAATCGGACCCGCGGGTCCCCAGGTTCCTGGTGCGCGATGGGGACGGGAACCTCGTCTCCATCGACGACGAGATGGTCCGCGCCGACGAGCGGTTCGCGGTCGCCGTGGACCGGAGTCTCACCGGTTGGGAGGGACGCACGCTTCCGGAGGTCGCCGGCGAGCGGCTCCTCGGCGGAGACGCGGCGCTCGCCGACTTGATGGACGACGCGACCCTCGTCTACGTGTGGTTCACGAACTGCCCGCCCTGCGTGCAGATCGCGCCGGTGCTGCAGGCGCTCCACCAGGACCTCGGCGACCAGGGACTCACGATCGTCGGACTGAACGCCGACCGGGTCCTGAAGCTGCCCTACACCGATGCGGACCGCGCCGAGCACCAGGAGAAGGGAGGGGTGACCTTCGAGAACCTCCACCTGACCGAAGAGGATCGGGCGGAACTCGGGAACGTCAACATCTTCCCGACCCTGTTCCTCGCGGGACGCGACGGGACCATCGTCCGCCACTTCGTGAACTTCCAGGAGCGGGAGACGCTCGAGCCGGCCATCCGGGCACTGTTTCCTTAGCGGCTCAACGCCGCCGAATTCGTGTCGGTAGCCTGCGAGCGCTGCCTTGACAAGAAATCACTCATATCTTATACTTCGGCCTAACTAAGGGCCGGTGTCCTCCGGCCTGTGTGTTCCATTCTCATCAGGAGTTCTGAAGGTTCATGAGCAAGATCATCGGTATTGATCTGGGCACGACCAACTCGGTGGTCGCCGTCATGGAGGGCGGACAGCCCACCATCATCCCGAACGCCGAAGGCGGCCGAACCACCGCCTCGGTCGTCGGCGTTTCGAAGTCCGGCGAGCGCCTGGTGGGCGAGGTCGCGAAGCGGCAGTCGATCACCAACGCGGCGAACACGGTGTTCTCCATCAAGCGGTTCATGGGACGCCGCTACGACGAGGCCGCCGACGAGCGCGAATCCGCCCCGTACCAGGTGCAGCGGAAGGACGACGGCGGCATCGAGGCGCTGCTGGGCGACAACCGGTACACGCCGCCGCAGATCTCGGCGATGGTGCTCCAGAAGATGAAGGCCTCGGCCGAGGCCTACCTCGGGGAGACCGTCGAGCGGGCGGTCATCACGGTGCCCGCCTACTTCAACGACTCGCAGCGCCAGGCCACCAAGGACGCCGGCGAGATCGCTGGGCTGGAGGTGGTGCGCATCGTCAACGAACCGACCGCGGCCGCGCTCGCCTACGGGCTCGACAAGCAGAAGAGCGAGAAGATCGCGGTCTACGACTTCGGAGGCGGGACGTTCGACATCTCCATCCTCGAGGTCGGCGAGGGGGTGGTCGAGGTCCGTTCCACGAACGGAGACACCTATCTCGGCGGCGACGACCTCGACAAGCGGGTCATGGACTGGATCGTCGCGGAGTTCAGGAAGTCGGACGGGATCGACCTGTCGGGCGACCGCATGGCGCTGCAGCGTCTCAAGGACGCCGCCGAGAAGGCCAAGATCGAACTCTCGACCACCCACGAGACCGAGATCAACCTCCCCTTCATCACCGCCGACGCGTCCGGGCCGAAGCACCTGGCGCTGACCCTGTCCCGGGCGAAGCTCGAGGCGCTGATCGGAGATCTCCTCGAACGCACGCGCAAGCCCTGCCTCCAGGCGCTCGAGGATGCCGGCCTCGCGGATGGATCGATCGACGAAGTGGTGCTGGTGGGCGGCTCGACCCGGATTCCCCGGGTGCAGGAACTCGCCAAGGAGATCTTCGGGGCGGAACCGCACCAGGGCGTGAATCCGGACGAGGTGGTCGCGCTGGGCGCCGCGATCCAGGCCGGAGTGCTCGGCGGCGACGTCAAGGACCTGCTGCTGCTCGACGTGACGCCGCTGTCCCTCGGGATCGAGACGCTCGGCGGGGTGTTCACCTCCCTCATCAAGCGCAACACCACGATCCCGCACCGGGCGAGCGATGTCTTCTCCACGGCGAGCGACAACCAGACGCAGGTCGAGGTGCACGTCCTGCAGGGCGAGCGCTCCATGGCCGCCGACAACCGCACCCTCGGGAAGTTCAACCTGGTCGGCATTCCGCCGGCCCCCCGGGGGGTGCCGCAGATCGAGGTGGCCTTCGACATCGACGCGAACGGCATCGTCAACGTTTCGGCCAAGGACCGGGCCACCGGCCGCGAACAGGCGATCACCATCACGGCCTCGAGCGGGCTCTCGAAGGAAGAGATCGAGACCATGAAGACGGAGGCCGCCTCCAACGAAGAGGCGGACAAGCAGCGGAAGGACGATGTCGAGTTCCGCAACGAGACGGATTCCCTGGCGCACCAGGTCGAAAAGATGCTGAACGAGCACCGCGACAAGATCGAGAGTTCGGACGCCGAGGAGATCGAAAGGGCGCTCGCGACGGTTCGCGCCGCGCTCGCCGACGGCGACATGGAACGGATCCGGACCGCGCGCGCCGAGGTGGAGAAGGCGAGCCACCGGCTGGCCGAGGTCATGTACAAGAAGTCCGCCGATGGCGAAGGCGGCCCCCAGGCACAGGATCCCGCCGCGGCGCCGCCGCCCCCTCCTCCACCCGGCGGGGGCAAGCGCAAGGGCAACGGCGCGGCTGACGACATCATCGACGCGGAGGTCGTGAGCGACAACTGAGTCGATCGCTCCGGAGCCCTCCCGTGCCCCCTCCCGCCGACTACTACGCGGTCCTCGGGGTCGGGCGCGACGCGGACATCCTGCGGATCCGGCAGGCGTACCGGCGGCTCGCCCGGCGCCTCCATCCCGACCTGAACCCCAACGACCGCGTCGTCGAGGAGCGTTTCCGGCAGATTCAGCGGGCCTTCGAGATCCTCGGTGATCCCGACCGCCGCGCCGAATACGACCGGCACGGCGGCGCGGAACCGGCTCCCGCCCGGGTCCAGCGCGTCCACTACGGTTTCGCCGGGTTCGACTTCGGCGAGGAACCCGCGAAGGAGGAGTGGGCGCTCCACGAGATCTTCGGGGGATCCGAGGGCGCCGCCTCCGGCGCCGCCGAGGCCGATCCCGACATCCACGCCCGGGAGCGGATCTCCTTCATCGAATCGCTGGAGGGGAAGCAGGTCCGGCTGCGCGTGAACCGCCGGGAGATCTGCGGTCCCTGCGGGGGACGGGGAGAACGCCCCGTCGGGCAGGCGGCGCCCCAGGGAATCGAGTGCGCCGCCTGCGATGGCGCCGGCCGCCGCCTCCGGCGCTACGGGCACATGGTGTTCTCGCGTCCTTGCCGGCGCTGCGGCGGACAGGGGACGCTGTTCCACACCGCGTGTTCCTCCTGCGGGGGGCGCGGCAGCCGGATCCGTTCGGTCCGGGTCGTCGCCCGCGTGCCCGCCGGGGTTTCCGACGGAGCGACGGTGGTGGTGGACGGACAGGGGCACGAGCGGCTCCCCGGCGAACCGGCGGGCGATCTCCGGCTGCACGTCGAGGTCACTCCGCATCCGGTGCTCGAGCGCCGTGGAGACAACCTCGTCTGTCCCTTGCCCCTGACGCTCGCGGAAGCCACGCTCGGGGGCCGGATCGAGGTTCCCACGCTCTCCGGGAACGTCGCGGTGCGGCTGCCGCCCGGAGTCCAGCCGGGCACCCGGCTGCGGCTCGCCGGGCGCGGGGTCCCCTCGATCCGCGGCGACGGCCGCGGCGACCTGTTCCTCGAGGTGCGGATCCACATCCCGGAGATCCGGGACGACCGGTCGCGAGACCTGGTCCGGGAACTGGAGGAGCGCTACCCGGAGTCGCCTCGCGACGCGCTCCGTGAGAAGCTTCGCCCCTGAGCAGGATTCCCGATGAGTGCCGAGCGCCGGAAGGGCGTCTACATGATCAGCGCGGTAGCCGAGCTGTTCGGAATCCATCCGCAGACGCTGCGGCTCTACGAGCGCGAGGGCCTGCTCCAGCCGTCGCGCACCGACGGGAACACCCGCGTCTATACCGACGAGGATCTCGAACAGTTGCAGACCATCCTGAACCTGCGGGAACTCGGAGTGAACCTCGCCGGGGTGGACATCATCCTGAACATGCGCGTGAAAATGCAGCGGATGCAGGAGGAGATCACCCAGTTCACCGATTTCATTCACCGGGAACTGTCGCGGGAGGAGAACGCCCTGAGCGAGCGCGCGAGGAACGCGCTGGTGCGGCTTCCGCGGAAGGACATCGTCCCCGCCGGTGCGGGCGCGGAGGCCGGCCCCGCGAGCGACGCCGCTCCGTCCCGCCCCCGCAGTTCGTAGGAAACGACGCTTGCCGGCAGTGCAGACCTGTCCCGACTGCGGTGACACGGGGTGGAAGCCGACCTCCCGGCCCGACGGGTCACCCGCCGTGGCGGCCTGCGACTGCCGGCATGCCCCGCCGGCTCCGGCCCGTCTCGAGGATGTGGGCGTGCCGCCCTATTTCTGCGAGCGGGCGCGGTTCGACTACTTCTTCAAGGTGTCTCCCGCCCTCGAGCGCGCCCGGCAGACCGTCTACCGGTGGGCCGACTCGTATCCGGACGTCAAGTCGGGGCTCCTGCTCACCGGGCCCGCCGGAGTCGGCAAGACCCACCTCGCGGTGTCCGTGCTCCGCCACATCCTCCTCGAGCGGGGGATCGCGGTGAAGGCGCGCTTCGAGTATGTCCCGCGGCTGCTCCGGGAGGTCCAGCGGGTGTGGAACGACCCCCTGCTGATCGACGAACGCCGGTTGGCGGAGGTGACGCGCGCCGAGATCGTGGTCCTCGATCAGCTCGGGGCGGACACCGGGTGGGACAAGCGGGTGCAGGAGCGGCTCCTCTACATCCTGAACCGGTGCATTCTCGGCGACTGCGTCCTGGTCTGCACCACCACGTTTCCGTTGCAGGCGGCCGAGCAGTCGACGCTGGCCGACCAGATCACCGTCCGCGGGGTCTCGTTGCTGCACGAGGCCTGCCGGAGCGTCCCGATGCCGGGCGAGGACTATCGCGATAAGGTCATCAACCCCGGGTTGAGCGTCTGACAGCCAATCTCAGCCCGATGCACCACCGAAGGAGATTTCAGGTCATGCGCACCCTTCTCACCGCACTCATCTTTTCCGTGGGGATGCCGGTTCTGGGACTCGCCCAGAGTCCGGAGCCCGACAAGCCGCGCCCGATCCCGATCCGGGACAGCGTCTTCATCGAGGACCTCACCTGGATGGAAGTGCGCGACCTGATCGCGGACGGCAAGCACACCGCCATCGTGGCGAGCGGCGGCGTCGAGCAGAACGGTCCCTATCTGGTCACCGGCAAGCACAACGTGCTGCTCCGGGGAGTGACCGAAGCGATCGCCCGGGACCTCGGGAACGCGCTGGTGGCTCCGATTCTCAAGCTGGTGCCCGAGGGCGATTTCGATCCACCCACGGGTCACATGCGCTATCCCGGAACCGTAGGTCTCAGCGAGGAGACGTTCCGGGCGGTGCTCCGGGACGTGGCCTCGAGCCTCCGGGCCAGCGGCTTCGACCACATCATTTTCCTCGGTGACAGCGGCGGCAATCAGGCAGGAATGCAGGCGGTCGCGGAGGAAATGCACGCGCAGTGGAACGGATCTCCGGGCGTTCACTTCATTCCCGAGTTCTACGACGTGATGGGCCTCCGGACCTGGCTCGCCGACAACGGCATCAACGAGGAGCCGGAGGGTATTCACGACGAGTTCGCGATGGCGGCGATGATGGCGGCGGTGGACCCGAACTCCATCCGCCCGTCGGAGCGCCGCCAGGCCGGCCTCTTCCGGATCAACGGCGTGGATCTCGATCCGCTCGACGAGACCGTCGCCTGGGGCCTGCGTCTCTTCCG
>CAYUVU010000150.1:0-3581 GCA_964448205.1 uncultured Acidobacteriota bacterium | reverse complement strand
CCACCTTCCACGAGGGGCCGTCCCGGCGGCTGGTGCAGATGGCCACGCGGGTCGAGGCGTTGCGTGGTTCTCCTATCGCCTGCTTCGGTTCCTCGGACCTGGTGCGGCGCGACGCAGCGGGACGCCTGCGCTGGCTGATGCAGGCCGACGAGGTGCTGTACCTGTATCCGGAGCGGGTGCGCCTGGGGGCGAAGATCGACGTGGACATGGATCCGCTGCCCGACGTGGTGCTGGAGGTGGACCACAGCACGGACGTGCGCCGGCGCAAGCTGGGCATCTACCAGGAGAGCGGGTTTCCGGAGATCTGGGTACTGGTGCCGTGGGCGGCATCGGTACGTGCGCCGGGTCTGGCGGTCCACGTGCGCGGCGACGAAGGATACCGGGAGGCGGCGGAGAGCCGGGCCTTTGCGGGGTGGAAGGCCGACGAGATCCACTGCGCGCTCACCGAGGATCCCCTTTCGGCGCGCGCGCGGCGCGCGCTGGAGCGGGTGGCGCTGGCGATGGGCGCGCGCGAGGGCACCCGGCCCGAGGACGACCCCTTCACCCGCTCGATCATCCGCCGGGCGGAGGCAAGAGGTGACGTGAGAGGCTACGCGCGGGCCCGGAGGGAAGAGCGTGTGGCGAGCGTGCGCGCGGTGCTCGCGGGCCGGGGCATCGAGGCGGCGCTGGACTCGGCGGAGGACCGGGAGCTCTTCGGCGCGCTTCCGTCCGAGGCCCTGATGGCGGCGGCGCTCGCGTGCACCGGTGAGGCCGACTTCCGGCGACGGGTCCGAGAGCGGCTCGACCCGCCCCCCGGGCTCTCGCCCTGAGGCGCCGCGTCCCGGGCGCCCGCCCGCGTGGCGTAGGCGGGTAGCGATGGCGCCTGGGGACGAAGTCTTCGTCGATTCGGGCCCGGGGCTGACACCAATGGCTGCTGTTTCGGCGCACGGTTTGCGCTTCCCCCGTGGATGCCGGCGGGTCCCGGGGTTCTCGGGGCTCGGGCTCTCGGGGCTCGAGTTGGGGAGCGGAGGAGGCTGTGGTAGCGTCGTTCGGAAGCCGGATGCGCGTCATCCGGGAGACTCGTATCGAGAGGCTGATCGATGAGCCGGAGCATTGTCCCCCCGGTTGCGGTTGAGTACCCGAGCGGGGACGGCAAGCCGATGGCGGAGAACGACGCGCAACTGGCGGCGATTCTCTACGGCATCGGGGCGCTGCGGGTGCACTACGAGGCGCGGGCGGACGTGTACGTCTCCGGCGACCTGCTGATGTACTACGAGGAAGGCAACCCGCAGGCTGCGGTGGCGCCGGACGTGTTCGTGGTGTTCGGGGTCGAGGACCGGGTGCGCCGGCGCTACTTGGTGTGGAAGGAGGGCAAGGGACCGGACTTCGTGCTGGAGGTGGCCTCGAAGAGCACGTGGCGCGAGGATCTGGGGCCGAAGCGGGAGCTCTACGAGCGCCTGGGGGTGAAGGAGTACTGGCAGTACGATCCGACGGGGGAGTACTTCAGGCCGGTGCTGCAGGGGTTGCGCCTGTCCGGGGGCGGGTACGTGCGCCAGTTGGCGGTGGCCTCGCCGGACGGCGCGGTGACCCTCACCAGCGAGACGCTGGGGCTCGAGCTGCGGGCGCTGGGCGGAGAGGTGCGCTTCCGGGACCCGACCACGGGCCAGGTCCTGCTCAGCCACTCCGAGTCGGACGCTGCCCGCCGCGACGCGGAGTCCCGGGCCGATGCCGCTGCGGTCCGTGCCGAGCGGGAGGCCGCCGCCCGGGAGCGGGAAGCTGCCGCCCGCCGGGCGGCGGAGGCGCGGGTGGCGGAGCTGGAGGCGTTACTCGGAAAGTAGCAGCCGTGGGAAAGGTCGGGTGAAGCTCGGCTCGTCCGGTTCCTCCCACGTGTGACGGCAGTCGCGCCGGCGCCCGCCGCGGGCCGTCTACCCGCGATTTCGGATGCGCGCTCCTTCCCGAGGCGCCGTGTCGCACTCGAATTTCCCGCCGCGCGACTGACGGTCGCCGGCCTCCCACCGTTTTGCCGTTGTACTCGGTACGTGACCCGGCTCGGGCGGGTCCTTACGCGATGCCGCGGGGCCTCGTCTATCATCATTGTTTCGAGAGCCGCCAGGGAGAAACGCATGGCGAAGTGGTCGGCATTGGAGGTGCCCACACGGGAGGTTCCCGTGCCGGACGCCGAGGCGGTGCCGGACACCCCGACGCGGGGGTACGGGCCGGACTCCTCGCGGCAGGGATACGGGCCGGAGGACTTTCCCGGCTGCGAGTCCTTCCACCTGCCGGAGGCGGCGCTCGCATGCACCGGCGAGGCCGACTTCCGGCGGCGGATCCGGGAGCGGTTCGACCCGCCTCCCGAGCTCTCGCCCTGAGGCGCCGCGCCTCGGGCGCCCGAGCGAGAGGACGTTGCGGAGCGCGTCCTGCACTTCGGTGCTCAGGGCCCAGTCGGCGGACCGATAGCGTTCGTGCCGGAAGCGGGCGACGAGGCTGACGAGGCGTGATCGAGTGTCGGTTTGATTCGTGCCGGCTAGGCGGAGTACGATTGGAGTATGAAAGTGAAGACTTCTGTCACACTCGAGCAAGGCGTGGTGGCCGCGGTGGAGAATGCCGCTCGAGATGGGGAAAGTCGATCGCAGGTGATTGAGCGCTTGCTTCGTGAGAGTCTCGCGACAAGGGCACGAGCCGCTATCGACAGGCGTGATCGGGACATCATCGATGCCCACGCCGACGAACTCAACGACGAGGCGGCCGACGTTCTCGCGTATCAAGTGGACACGTGAGGCGCGGCGACCTCTACCGGGTTGCGAGACCTCACGCGCGGGACCCGAAACGCTATCGAGTGTTCGTGGTCGTGAGCCGGCAGGCCGCAATCGACTCTCGATTCTCGACCGTGATCTGTGCCCCGGTGTACTCGGCGCGACACGGCTTGGCGACACAGGTCGACATAGGGCCCCAAGAAGGGCTTCGGCATGCCAGCAGCATACATTGCGACGAACTCGTCAGCTTAGCGAAGTCACGCTTGACGCATTTCGTCGGCAGTCTCGGTGCCGAACGAATCGAACGACTCGACGAAGCCCTGATTGTCGCCCTGGGGATCCCGGAGGGCAGGGAGACGATGCGGCAGATTCCTCGCCCCCGCGGCCGCTGATCGCATGCGCCGGAGGCTGGCATCTCGAGGGCTGCTTCCTGCCGCGCCGCAAGCGAGGCCCTCCGAGAATACGGGTGTTCGCACCGTAGCGCAGGAGCGTCAGCCTTGGCCGGATTGCGAGGGCGGTGACAGACTGCGGCCGGCAGAGGCGCGCGTGACGTTCCGCGATCCAGGGTAAAGGTGAGGCGCTCATGGTGAAGTCGGTTTCGTTCGAAGCTCCCGCCCGGCGCGCCGGCGTCCGCCGCGGGTCGTCTACCCGCGGTTTCGGGCGCACACTAGAATCCTGAGAATGGATGGGAGAGCGCTCGGCTGGCAGTTCTGGAGCGCCTCGGTGCTCGCTGGCGCGGCGGTCGTCGCAGCCGCGCTCACGATGCCGGTGAGGGTGCCGGAGACGGTGGCGAACGCGGACCCGTCGGTCGTCCTCCCCGACGCGGTGGTCGAGGCGGTGCCCGAGGAT
>CAYUVU010000149.1:0-3744 GCA_964448205.1 uncultured Acidobacteriota bacterium | reverse complement strand
CTTCCTTGGCGGCGTCGAAGTCCTCCCCGACGAGGCGGACCTCGGGGCCGAGGTCCGCCTCGTCGGGGAGGACTTCGACGCCGCCAAGGAAGCGGCCCTCGCCCACGTGGGCGAAACCGGCGCCGAGTTCGTGGAGGACGGCCGCGAGCCCGAGATCACCGAGGGCGCCGGCACCATCGCGCTCGAATGCGTGGAAGCGGGTGTTTCGGCCGACACCGCCCTGATTCCGGTCGGCAACGGGGCGCTCATCGGGGGCATGGGCCTTTGGATGCGTCACGCCGCCCCGGAGGTGGCGGTGGTCGGTGTGGTCGCGCGCGAAGCGCCCGTCATGCGCCACGCCTTCCTCTCGGGGGATCCCTCTCCCGCCGCAGCCGCCCCGGCCACGATCGCGGACGGGATCGCCGTCCGGGTCCCGGTCCCGGAGGCGCTCCCCCTCATGCGGCGGGTGGTGAACGAGGTGGTGGAAGTCGGTGAGGGCGCCCTCCGAGAAGCCGTGCGCCTGCTCCACCGGACGCTGGGACTGGTAGTCGAACCCGCCGGCGCGGCAGGAGTCGCGGCGCTCCTCGAGCACCCGGACCGATTCCGGGATCGGGACATCCTCACCCCCCTCTGCGGCGGCAATGCCGACCCCGCACTGCTCGGCTACGTGCCACGCGTCGGCCAAGCGTCGTGATGGCGCCACCGGCTTGGAACGCCGGCTTCAGCCGGCACAGCCCGCCGCAGGCGGGCGGCGGGATGGACCTCATTCGCCGCGATGGCTCGGGTACGCGCGCCAATGCGCCCTGGGTGGCGACGAACCGCCCGCGGCCCTGCGGGCCGCTGTGCCGGCTGAAGCCGGCGCTCCAAGCCGTTTCCGCCAACCTGATCACCGGCGCGGTGTGGAAGGGAACACGATCGTGACCGTTTCGCTGCGCGAGCAGGTCCCCCTGCCCGGCCGTTCGCGCGTTACGGGAAACGGCGGCGCCGTCACCGCGATGACCGCGGGCGCGGCGCGCGCGGGCGGCGAGATCCTGGCCGCCGGCGGCAATGCGGCCGATGCGGCCGTGGCCGCGATGCTGGCGGCGGGGGTGGTGGAGCCGGCCATGAACGGCCTCGGCGGAACCGCCTACGCCGTGGTGTTCGAGCCGGCGAGCGGCCGGGTCACCGCGCTCGACGGGAGCGCGCGGTGTCCGGCGCGGGCCCACGAGGCGATGTTCGAGCCCCTCGAAGGGGTCGGCGGCGGACTCTACGGATTCCCTCCCACCCGGGGCGACCGCGCCGAAACCGGACCGCTCAGCGTGCTGGCGCCCACCGCACCTGCCACTCTCGTCGAACTCCACCGCCGGTTCGGCAGCCTCCCCTTCGCCGCGGTGGTCGAACCCGCGGTGCGGCTTGCGGAGGAGGGGTTCGTTCCCGACTGGGTTTTCTGCGTGCACGCGGCCGCCGGCTACCGGCGGCTCCGGCTCTCGCCGGCGGCGTTCGGGCTCTACACGCGCGGAGACGGTGTTCCCTTCATGCCCGCCGGTGAAGAAGACCGGCTGCGGAACCCCGATCTCGCCGGATCGCTGCGGGCACTCGCCGAAGAGGGCCCGGAACCCTTCTATCGGGGGCCCATCGCCCGCCGTCTGCTCGCCGCAGTGAACGAGGCGGGCGGCATCCTCTCCGAATCCGACCTCGAGGCTGCCGCCGTCCGCGAAGTGCCCCCGCTCGACTTCAGCTTCCGGGACCTCACGATCGCGACCCTGCCGGAAAACTCCGGGGGCCCCACGGTGGCGGCGGCGCTCTCGCACCTGGACGCCTTTTCGCCGGCAGCCCCTCCCGACGCACAGGTGGCCGGGGAGGTCCGCTTCCTCCACCTGGTCGCGGAGTCGCTCCGGCTGGCCTTCCTGGACCGCTTCGCGCATCTGGGTGACTCCGAGAGCGTGCCGGTCCCGGTTCCGGGGCTGCTGGATCCCGACTACCTCCGCGAGCGCCGCCGGGGAGTCGCCCCGGACGGCCCCCGTCTCGATGTCCCGAATGAGCCCCCGCCGCCGGGGATGGCGGAAGGCGCGGGCGTCCCGCTCTCCGGCGCGCCGACCTCGGACTGCACGACCCACGTCAACGCTATGGACGCGGGCGGCACGGTGGTCGCGCTCACCGGGACGCTCGGCGGCCGCTTCGGGTCCGCGTTTGCCGTCCCGGGACTCGGTTATCCCCTCAACAACGGGATGATGTGGTTCGATCCGCGGCCGGGCCGCCGGATTTCGCCGGCGCCGGGACGCCGGGCGCTCCACGCCGCGGCGCCCGCCGTCCTGCTGCGCGACGGGATTCCATGGGCGGTGGTGGGATCGCCGGGAGGACGTCGCCTCATTTCGGCGGTCGTGATGGGGGTCGCGCGCCTGGTGGACCGCGGCGCAACCATCCAGGAGGCGGTGGGTGGCCCCGGATTCCATGCCGACGTGGGGCCCCTCACCCTCGACGAGCGAACGCCGGACTGCGGGAGCGTCGCCCGCGGCCTTGAGCGACGCGGCCACCAGGTGCTGGTGCGCCGGGAGACGGCCCTCACCGGCCATTTCGGCCGGGCGAGCGGCATCCGGGTCACCGCCACCCCGGGCGGGATTCGGTTCGAACCGGGGGTGGATCCGGTCCGGGCCGGCACGGGAGTGGCCGTGCAGGCGGGCTGAAGTTGAAACTCGATTTCAGAATATAGACTTCCGCGCGCCGGGAGCCCTGCCCGGCTTTGCTTCTTCCCCGGCTGGATCTCTTCCGCCTCACCCCACGGAGTTTCCTGTTGCAGTTCCCCGTCCGCCCGTCCGCTACTCCTCCCCTTCTCGCCAGCCTGCTGCTCGCGGCCGGCGTCGTGATCACGGCCTGTGACGACGGCGGTTCCACGCCGGCAGCGCCGGCACCTGCGCCCGCACCCGCGCCGGTGCCCACGCCTCCTCCACCACCGCCGGAACCGGAGACCGCCACCTACGTCTTCGCGCAGCCGGAGGACCGAATCGGCCCGCGTCAGGAGGGCACTCTTCCGCCAGGAGTCAGTTTTTCGACGGAGCTCCTTCTGGTGGCTCATGCCCCGGACGCCGCCCCGTTCGCCGTTGGCGAAACCGCCTCCGACGCAATGAAGGAACTGGCGGAAACGGGAAGCCCGCAGGCCGCCATCGAGTCGGGTGGGGACTCCTTCCAGGTCGTGGCCGACAGCCTGGGAGCATTGCTCCGGATCTTCCTGAGTCCGGAACCGTCGATTGAGATGAATCTTGCCCAGCCATGCCTGAGCTATGCCGAGAGAATCGAGCCGAGCCCGGACTGGTTCATCGGGTTCGCCAACGTGTGTGCGACGGACGAGGACGGGCAATGGCTCGACATGATCGAGACGCAACTCCTCGCCTATGACGCGGGTACCGCTGCCGGAGATGACTATGCGGCCAAGGCGGGGGGTGCGGACAGCGAGCCGCGGGAGCCGATCACCCTGCTCGACAAACCACCCCACTTCGTGGCGCCCGCCATCGTGCAGATCCTGAGCGCGACCCGCGCCGAGGAATAGTTACGGGGTGAACGGAATTCGGCCGCGATGCGGTACGATTCGTTTTCATCGTAGTGGAATCGTCACCAAGACGAACGCTTCGCGACTCAAAGGAGGATCCGCGATGAAGACACGAAACATCTGGATGGGAATCGCTCTGCTGCTCAGCGCTCTCCTGCTGGCCACCTGCGGAGGGGATTCCGGGACCACCCCGGCACCCGCACCGGCTCCAGCGCCGGCTCCGGCGCCCGCACCGGCTCCAG
>CAYUVU010000148.1:0-2450 GCA_964448205.1 uncultured Acidobacteriota bacterium | reverse complement strand
AGCGGACAGTCCCCACCTTCGAGGAGGCGCTCGAGAAGGTCATCGCCGTCCACCGGGCCGGCTGCCATCCTTCCAGCCGGCCCGGTGGACGGCGATGACCTTCTCGAGCGCCTCCTCGAAGGTGGGGACTGTCCGCGTGCGCCCGGTCACGAGTTCCCCGCGCTGCCGCGCGGCGATGTTCAGGGCGCACTTCACGCGCGCCTCGGCGAGGCTGACGTGGGGCCAGGACCCGAGTCCTAGATTGCGCTGGCGCCCGTCGACGTGGAGGCGCTGCGCCCAGGACTTGGCGAGGTGCCCTCGGGTCGTATGCTTGACGAGCAGTGAGAGGCCGCCGGAGCCGCGCCCGTCGCCGTAGCGTCCGGGCTGCTCAATGGTGGCGACGAAGCGGGCGGAGAGGCGGTAGGGTCGTTGGATCATGTGCTTTTCGTTCCTGAAGCGGGTTCCGGGTTCCCGGAGATACCAAATGGATATCAGAAATACGGCGGGAACGGGCGGGCTGCCGTGGTCCCCGAAGGAACATTATAGCACGGTTATACCGTTGATATAACGGCGATTAGTGGCACCCAGTGGTGCTTCCCGGAACCCTATGGAACGCTGTTATCGCGGACCTGCGGGCCGCGTGCCGGCTGAAGCCGGCGCTCCAAGCCGTTTGCGCCTTCAGTCCGACGGGAGTTCGTCCTTGAGGGCGGCGTTGGCCACGCGGGAGATCCAGCGGATCAGGTAGAAGGTGGCGAGGAGGCCGAGGATGGTCAGCGCGGCGGACCAGGAGAAGCTCTCGGTGGCGAGCGTGGCGCCGGCCTTTCCAGCGGCGCCGAGGTGGGCGAAGAAGGAGGCGCCCACCGGCACGGCGAGGAGCGAGCCGAGCGCGTAGTTGCGGAAGCGCACGGGCGTCGCCGCCCAGCCGAAGTTCTGGAAGGCGAAGGGGAAGAGGGGCGAAAGGCGGGTCAGGCAGACGGTGCGGACGCCGGCGTCGCCGAGGGCGGCGAGCACCCGGGCAGCGGAGCGGAACTGGCCGAGCCATCCGGTGAGCCAGCGGCGGAGGAAGAGTCGGCCGACGGTGAACGCCGCGAGCGAACCAAGGAAGGTGCCGAGGGTGGCGTAGAACATCCCCGGGCCCAGCCCGAACAGGAAGCCGGCGGCGAGGCAGAAGATCGTGTTCGGCACCGCCACCGCGACCGCGAGGGCGTGCACGGTCACCAGCGCCGCCGGGTTCGTCGGGATCCACTCGGGCGGCACGAACGGCCCGTCCCCCGCCCCGCCGAAGATCAGAGGCATCAGGAGGACGTTCAGGACGAAGAGGGTCCAGAGCGCCGGCTGCCAGAAGCGGCGAACCAGTCGCCGGATCGTTCCCCCGCGGGGGTCGGTGGTCAAAAGCGCTTCGAGGCGTCCCGGGGCCAGCGCTCCACGACGACCTTGGTCTGCGTGTAGAACTCGATCGCGTGCGCTCCCTGGGCGTGCAGATCGCCGAAGAAGCTGCCGCGCCAGCCGCTGAACGGGAAGAACGCCATCGGAGCGGCCACTCCGACGTTGATCCCCACGTTGCCGGTCAGCACCTCGTGGCGGAACCGGCGCGCGGCCCGGCCGTCGTTCGTGAAGACGCAGGCCATGTTCCCGAAGTCCCCGCTGTTCACGAAGGCGATCGCGTCCTCGACGCTGTCCACCCGGATGATCCCGAGCACCGGTCCGAAGATCTCGGTGCGGGCGATCTCCCCCCCGGCGGGGAGCTCATCGAGCACCGTGGGCCGGACGAAGAACCCGTCTTCGTGCCCCGGGACCCGGACCCCGCGGCCATCCACCACCGCGCGGGCGTTCTCCTGGTCCACCGCAACCCCGATCAGCCTCTCGATCCGCTCCCGGCTCGCGTCCCGGATCACCGGGCCCATGTCCACCGCCTCGTCAAGCCCGGAACCCACCACCCGGCTCGCGGCCACCGCACTGACCCGCTCGCGGAACGGCGCGTGGGCGTCGCCCACGGTGATCGCCAGCGAGGCCGCGAGACACCGTTGCCCCGCGCATCCGAAGGCGCTTTCGGCCACGGTGGACACCGCGGCCTCGACGTCGGCGTCCTCGAGCACCACCACCGGGTTCTTCGCCCCGCCCTGGCACTGGACCCGCTTCCCGTTCCCCGCCGCCCGGGCATAGACGACACGCGCCACCGGCGAGGAGCCCACGAAGCTGACCGCGGCGACATCCGGGTGGTCGAGGAGCGCCTCCACCGCCTCCTGCCCGCCATGGGTCACCTGGACCACCCCCGCCGGGAACCCCGCCTCCTCGATCAGCGCCGCCACCCGCTGCATCGTCAGCGGCGTCTTCTCCGACGGCTTCATGACGACCGTGTTGCCGCAGGCGAGCGCGTAGGGCAGGAACCAGAACGGGATCATCGCCGGGAAGTTGAAGGGCGCGTTCACCGCCAGCCGGTCGGCGTGGTGGCGGTGATCGCGCCCTTCAAC
>CAYUVU010000147.1:0-2606 GCA_964448205.1 uncultured Acidobacteriota bacterium | reverse complement strand
ACCTACACCATCCCCGGCCCGGGCGAGCCGGGCAACGAGACGTGGCCCGGCGACACCTGGAAGAACGGCGGCGGTCCCACCTGGACCACCGGCGTCTTCGATCCCGAGCTGAACCTCGTCTACTGGAACACCGGAAACGCGGCCCCCTGGAACTGCCAGGTGCGGAAGGGCGACAACCAGTGGACCGCGGCGACCATCGCCATCGACGCCGGCGACGGGAGCATCCGCTGGGGCTTCCAGTACACGCCCTGGGACTGCTGGGACTACGACGCGGTCAGCACGCCCGTGCTCGCCGACGTCACCCTCCCCGATCACGGGCCGGTGAAGGCGCTCTTCCACCACGACAAGAACGGCTTCTTCTACGCGCTCGACCGGACGAACGGCCGGTTCCTCTACGGCGACCCCATCGTCCCCGGAATCAACTGGGCCTTCGGGCTCGACCCCGAGACCGGCCGGCCCGACGTGAATCCGGACATGCTGGCGGAGTCGGGAGGGCCCGAGGTCGGACCGATCATCCCGAGTCTGGAGGGCGCGATCGACTGGCAGCCGCTGGCCTACAACCCGGAGCGCCAGGCCCTCTACTTCATGTCCAACCAGTGGGCCATGGGTTACCGGTTCTGGGCGGAGGACGAGTTCGAGCCGCCCACGCTCGGGCAGTGGTACCTGGGCGCGGACTACCAGCAGTACCTGACGAGCGAGAACCCCGGCAACTTCGTCGGTTTCGACGTGGTGAACCGCGAGATCCTCTGGCGGGTGGTGAGCCCCGCGCCCTTCTGGGCGGGGGCGGTGGCCACCTCCACCGGACTCGTCTTCACCGGCGACATGCGCGGCTACTTCATGGCGATCGACGCGGCGAGCGGCGAGGTGCTGTGGCAGTTCCAGACCGGCTCCGGGATCATCGGGAGCCCCATCACCTACGAGCTCGACGGTATTCAGTACGTCGCGGTCCCCTCCGGGGGGATCGGCGGCGACATGACCTTCTACTACACCGAGCCGAAGGCCGGGAATCTGTGGGTGTTCGCGCTGGACGGAGCCCGTCCGGTGCGCGAACAGGCGGGCACGAACCTGGTGACCCTGCCGGGCGGACTGCCCCGGGTGGGCGAACCGGGCGCGACCCTCGGTGGCCGCGTGCTGCCGGGGTACGGCTTCCCGGCGACCGAAGGCGGCGAAGCGGTTCGGCCGTCACCCCCGGCGGCTCCGCCGGAACTGCCGGCAGGCGAGGAAGCCAACCCGCTCCTGGGCGACGGCGCGGCGATCGAGGCCGGTCAACGGATCTATCGCTCCGCATGCGTGGGATGCCACCTGGCCGGCCCCGGGGCCGGCGAGAACGTCTTCCGGAGCCGGCTGACCCACCGCCGGTTCTTCGAAGTGGTCGCTGAGGGGGTCGAAGAGAACAACATGCCCGCCTTCGGGGAACTCCTCACGGCCGAGGAGATCTGGCAGGTCCACGCCTACCTGATGTCGCGCGACCGTCCCTGAGGCATGCCGGGCACCGGCTTCACAACCTTCGCCGCGCCGCATCTCACGGCGATGGCGCTGACGCTCGCGTTGCCGGCCGCGCTGGCGATCCTCGCACGGCGGCTGGGCGGCGCGGCGCCGAAGGTCATCGCCTGGCTCCTGGCCGGCATCCTGCTCGCGAACGAGCTCACCTACTGGACCGTGCGGATCAGCCAGATCGGGCTGGACGGCTGGATTCGGAACCACATGCCCCTCCACCTGTGTGGCGTCGCGGTGTGGCTGACCGCCCTGACGCTCCTGTTCCGCAACGAAAGGACCTACGAGATCGTCTATTTCTGGGGTCTGGTCGGCGCGGCCAACGCGGTCCTCACGCCAGGGGGACTCGCGGTGGACTTCCCCCAGTACCGCTTCTTCCAGTACTTCATCGCTCACTCGGGCATCGTCACCGGCGTCCTCTTCGCCACCTGGGGCCTCGGCATGCGGCCGACGCTCCGCGGGATGTTCCGGGCGTTCGGCTATCTGGTCGCCTTCGCGGCGTTCGTGGCCGTCGCCAACCTGGTGCTTGGCTCCAACTTCATGTGGCTCTCGGGGCCGCCACCGGGCACCGCGTCACCCTTCTTCGCGGCGCCCTGGCCGTGGTACCTGCCGATCCTGGCGGTGGTCGGCCTCACGATGTTCTTCGTGGTGCTGTCGCCGTTTCTGGTGAGCGACCGGTGGCGGCGAAGGACGGGCGCGGCGCGGGAAGCGCCGTGATGCGGACGCGGCGCGCTTGAGCGTTACGCGCTTCGCGGCGCTGCGCGCCGCGGTGCCGGCTGAAGCCGGCGTTCCAAGCCGGTAGCGCTGCCTACGGCCGGTCGGCCTCCCGCGCGGCGCGGAACTCGCTGGTCGCACTCCACTCCGGCCAGGTGTCCGAGTCGGCGAGGCGGCGGCCCATCCGGTAGAGGAACTCGAGGTCGTCCACCATGCCCGAGAGGTCGTACCAGTCCTGCACCTCGTCGCCCGGCTTGTGGTACGCCTCGGCCACGTAGGTGGCGCGCGCCTCCATGCCGAAACCGGGGGGCTTGCCGATGAAGTCCACCCCGCCGTCCGGATAGAACGCGGGGATCCCGACCTTCGCGAACTCGAAGTGGTCGGAGCGGTAGTAGAAG
>CAYUVU010000146.1:0-4112 GCA_964448205.1 uncultured Acidobacteriota bacterium | reverse complement strand
CTCGTGGCACTGGCCTCTGGCAGGTTGCTTCCGGCGGGTCGGCTAACGGGGTTGATGAGGACGGGCCCTCCGGCGCTGCACACGCTGGAGGGCCCATGAAAAACAACACCGCGAAAGGTATAGGCCTCTGGCCGGCATCGCGCGGGAGCGCGAAACGTGCGCTGGTAACCCTGGATCGCCGGTCGGAACGACGTTGCCTCTGGGGTTAGGCTGCGACGCGGGCGGGGAAGCGTTGCCCCGTGGGGCGCCCGACACTTTGCCCCATCGGGAGCATCCATCCGCCCCACCGACACTGACATGAGTCCACGTCTCTCCATCCCACGAGACCAAGTCGCCTCGTTCTGCCGGAAGCACGGCATCCGGAAGTTCTCCCTGTTCGGTTCCGTCATCAGGGACGATTTCGGCCCGGACAGCGATGTGGACGTGCTCGCGGAGTTCAAACCGGATGTGCGCTTCACGCTGTTCGATCTCGTGGGAATGCAGGAGGAGTTGAGCGCCATCACGGGCAGAAAGACGGAGATCTTCGAGTTCCGAGCGCTTCGCCCCTGGATGCAGGAGGAAGTCGCTGGTTCGATGGAACTCTTCTATGAGTCGCCGGACTGAACTCGGGCCGCTCCAGGACATGCGGCACTTCGCCCGGACGGCTATGCAGATGTTCGACGAGGCTTCCCCCGACGCGCTTGAAGGTGACACGGCCGTCCATTTCGCGCGTCGGTATCTCGTCATGACGGTCGGCGACACGGGTGCCGTGGACCTGCCGAAACTCGTCGGGCAGTAGGACACGATTCTCGGGGACGAGTAACTGGCGCGGGCCGCGGTCGCGGCTGGCGCATCCCACGACCACGACGGGAGCGAGTGAGGCAGGGACCGCCGACGTCCCGGTCTGCGAAAACGCGGTTCCGCGGGTCGGGCAACAGCTCGGATGGCGCCGCCGGCTTGGAACGCTGGCTTCAGCCAGCACAGCCCGCCGCAGGCGGGCGCCGGGACGGACCTCACTCGCCGGAGTGGCTCAACTGCGCGCTCCAATGCACTCGAGGTAGCGACGAACCACCCTGGGGCCCTGCGGGCCGCGGTGCCGGCTGAAGCCGGCGTTCCAAGCCGTTGCGCCATCCCTGCGACCGGCGCCGAGGCGGCGGTAACCTAGCCGGCTTGCCGGACTCCACGTCCGTACGGAGGACCATCATGCACCGAGCCCCCCGAATCGCCCTTCTGCTTGCCGCGGCCGTTCTGCTGCCCGCCTTCGCCGTGCCGCAGGACGCCGAGACCCCGGCCATCAACGAGGACCTCCTCTCCGGGCTGAAGCTTCGCGGCATCGGGCCCGCGTCGCGTTCCGGCCGGATCGCCGACGTGACCATCGACCCGAACGACAGGTCCATCTGGTACATGGCGGTCGCCTCCGGGAACGCGTTCAAGACCACGAACCGCGGCACGACCTGGGAGCCGATCTTCGAAAACTACCCGGTCTATTCGACCTCCACGGTGGTCGTGGATCCGACGAACTCGAACGTCGTCTGGCTGGGGACGGGCGAGAACAACGGCCAGCGGTCGGTGCCCTACGGAAACGGGGTCTACCGGAGCCGGGACGCCGGCGGGTCGTTCGAGCACATGGGCCTCGACGAGTCCGAGCACATCGGCAAGATCGTCCTCGATCCGCGCGACAGCGACACCGTGTACGTCGCGGCGCAGGGGCCGCTCTGGCGGTCCGGCGGCGACCGGGGCCTCTACAAGACCACCGACGGCGGCGCCACCTGGGAACGCATTCTCTACATCTCGGAGGACACCGGTGTGAGCGACGTGGTCCTCGACCCCCGCCATCCCGACACCGTGTACGCCACCTCGTGGCAACGGCGCCGGCACACGGGCGTCCAGATCGCGGGCGGCCCCGAAGGCGGGATCCACAAGTCCGACGACGGGGGCGCCACCTGGCGGCAACTGAGCAACGGGCTTCCGTCGGCGAGCCGCCACGACATCGGCCGCATCGGCCTCGCGATCTCGCCGCACAACCCCGACGTGGTCTACGCCCAGATCGCCGCGACCGACGGCCAGCGCGGGTTCTACGCCTCCACCGACCGCGGCGAGAGCTGGGAGAAGCGGAGCGACTACTTCCCGACGGACCCGCAGTACTACATGGAGTTCTTCGTCGATCCGC
The DNA here is from genome assembly GCA_964448205.1 of uncultured Acidobacteriota bacterium. Taxonomy (GTDB): domain Bacteria; phylum Acidobacteriota; class Vicinamibacteria; order Marinacidobacterales; family Marinacidobacteraceae; genus Marinacidobacterium. Next base: position 1,963 of record CAYUVU010000146.1, on the reverse strand, counting down.
ACCGGCCGGGCCGCCTCTACTCCATGGACACCTTCACCCACGTGTCCGAGGACGACGGCAGGACCTGGCGCCGGATCCAGATGGAGTGGATCCACGTGGACCACCACGACCTCGAGTTCGACCCCGACGACCCGGACTACCTGATGATGAGCACCGACGGCGGTCTCTACGAGAGCTGGGACCTCGGCAAGAACTGGAAGTACCACGCCAACCAGGCGATCACCCAGTTCTACCGGGTCGGCATCGACAACGCCTTCCCGTTCTACCGGGTCTACGGCGGCACCCAGGACAACGCCACCATGGCCGGCCCGGTGCGCACCGACAACGTCCACGGGATCCGGAACAGCGACTGGATCGACGTCCTGGGCGGCGACGGCTTCCAGGCGCGGGTGGACCCCGAAGACCCGAACATCGTCTACGCCCAGTATCAGTACGCCGGGATCGTCCGCTTCGATCACCGCACCGGAGAACGGGTGGAGATCCAGCCCCAGCCGGAACCCGGCGAGGAGCCGCTCAAGTGGAACTGGGACTCGCCCCTCATCATCTCGCCGCACGACAACAAGCGGATCTACTTCGGCGCGAACCGGCTTTACCGGAGCGACGACGGGGCGAACACCTGGACCCCGGTGAGCGAGGACCTGACCCGCGGCATCGACCGCAACACCCGGCCAGTCATGGGCCGGACCTGGAGCGTGGACGCGGTGTGGCGGAACCGCGCCACTTCGACCTACGGCAACATGGTGGCGCTCGACGAGTCGCGTTTCGCCGAGGGCCTGCTCTACACCGGCATGGACGACGGCCGCATCCAGATCAGCGATGACGGCGGCGTGGAATGGCGGTCGGTGGACGTCGTCCCCGGCGTACCCGAGTTCAGCTACGTCGCCGACCTCCACACCTCCCGCCACCGCGAGAACACCGTGTTCGCGGTGTTCAACAACCACAAGCAGGGCGACTTCAGGCCCTACGTGGTGCGAAGCAATGACCGCGGGGTGACCTGGGAGGACATCACCGGCGACCTTCCCGACGACCAGCTCGCCTGGACCATCGTGGAGGATCACGAGCGGCAGGGGCTGCTGTTCCTCGGCACCGAGTTCGGCCTCTACGTCAGCCTCGACGACGGCGAACACTGGGCCCGGCTCAAGGGCGGCCTGCCGACGATCGCCATCCGGGACCTCGAGATCCAGGAGCGGGAGAACGACCTGGTGCTGGCGTCCTTCGGGCGGAGCTTCTTCGTTCTGGACGACTACACGCCGCTCAGGCACCTGACGCCGGAGACGCTGGCCGCCGAGGGCGCGGTGTTTCCGGTCAAGGACCCCTGGATGTACATCGAGGCGAACCCCCTCGGCGGACGGGGGAAGTCACAGCGCGGCGCCGCGTTCTACACCGCGCCGAACCCGCCGTTCGGCGCCGTGGTGACCTATCACCTGAAGGAAAGCGCGCAGAGCCTCCGCGAGCAGCGGCGGGAGCGCGAACGGGCGCAGGCGGCCGCCGGCGAACCGCTGCCGTATCCGTCGTGGGACGAGCTCCGGGCCGAGGACCGCGCCGAGGATCCCGCGGTCTTCGTGGTGATCCGCGACGCGGACGGTACGGTGATCCGCCGTATCGAAGCCCCGAAGACCAAGGGAATCCACCGGGTGGCGTGGGACCTGAGGTATCCCGACGCCGCCGGCGGCAACCGGGGCGGGCCGCTGGCGATGCCCGAGACCTACACCGCGGAACTGGTGCGGCGCGACGGGAACGGAACGACGCGCCTTGGCGAGCCGCAGTCCTTCACGCCGAAGGTGCTGGCGCGGGCCGGCGTCCCCGAGGAGGACACGGCGGCGCGCCACGCCTTCCAGCAGGAGGTCGCGACGCTCCAGCGGCAGGTCTTCGGCGCGGTGGACGCGCTGCAGGCGTCCATCGAGCGGGTAGAGACGCTCGCCGGAGCGATCGACGAATCCGGGGCGAGCGAAGAGCTCCGCTC
>CAYUVU010000145.1:0-27568 GCA_964448205.1 uncultured Acidobacteriota bacterium | reverse complement strand
TGTGCCGGACCGGAGCGGACGGGCCTAGACCTCGGTCAGGAGGTGCCCCATGCGCTCCTTCTTTGTGCGCAGGTACTCGCGGGAGTGTTCGTTGGCCAACACCTACGCGACGAACGAGTTCCGCAGCGGGCTCAAGGTCCTGCTCGATTCCGATCCGTGCGTCCTGCTGGACTGCGAGTTCGTGAAGCCCGGCAAGGGGCAGGCGTTCACCCGGATCCGCTACCGGAACCTCAAGACCGGGCGGGTCCTCGACAAGACGTTCAAGTCGGGCGAAAAGGTAGAAGCGGCCGACGTGCTCGACACCGAGATGGAGTTCCTCTACAGCGACGGCGGCGACTGGCACTTCATGGATCCCAATACCTACGAGCAGTACTCGGCGGCGAAAGCGGCGCTCGGAGGCCACGAGAAGTGGCTGCTCCAGGGAATGACCTGCGGCGTCACGCTCTACAACGACGCCATCCTGCTCATTCACCCGCCGCACTTCGTGGACCTGAAGGTGGTGGAGACCGAACCCGGGATCCGCGGCGACACCGCGACCGGCGGGTCGAAGAACGCGACCCTCGAAACCGGAGCGGTGGTGCGGGTCCCCCTGTTCATCGAGGTGGACGAGACGCTGCGCCTGGACACCCGCACCGGCGAGTACGTCTCCCGGGTCAAGAACTGACCGGCACGGGCAGCCCCGCGTGGGGCCCCGCGGCGTCCCTCGCGAACCTCCGGGAGCGCTCCCGGCTCGTTGCCCGGCTGCGGACATTCCTGACGGCGCGCGGCTACCAGGAGGTCGAGACCCCGATCCTCGGACCGCACGCCACGCCCGATCGGCACCTGGAGTCGGTGCCCGCTGCCGGCGGCTTCCTCCACACCTCGCCGGAGTTCGCCATGAAACGCCTGCTGGCGGCGGGGAGCGGTCCCGTCTTCCAGATCGTCAAGGCGTTCCGCGCCGGAGAGTCCGGGCGGCATCACGCCGTCGAGTTCACCATCGCCGAGTGGTACCGCCTCGGCCCGCTCGAGGGACTGCTCAGGGAAATGGACCTGCTGCTCGGCGACCTCCTGGGCACTCCCCCCGCGGAGCGGAGTACCTACCGGGAGCTCTTCCTGGCCGCCGTCGGGGTGGACCCGCTGTCGGCGCCGGAAGAACGCCTCCGGACCCTGGCCGAGGCGCACGGCCACCCGGGTCGTCCGGAGGACCGGGCCGCGGCTCTCGACTACCTGTTCTCACGGCTCGTGGAACCCGGTCTCGGGACCCGGGTCCCCACGATCGTGACGCGGTTCCCGGCCCCCCTGGCGGCGCTCGCCCGGCTGAGCGACGACGATTCCCGAACCGCCGAGCGTTTCGAGGTGTTCTGGGCCGGACTCGAACTCGCGAACGGCTACGACGAGTTGCAGGACCCGGACGAGCATCGCCGGCGTTTCGCGGCCGAGAACCGGGCGCGCGAGCGGGCCGGCCAGCCGTCCGTCCACCCGGACGAGCGCTTCCTGGCGGCCCTCGAGCATCCGGGCATTCCGCGCTGCTCGGGGGTGGCCCTCGGCGTGGATCGCCTGGTCATGGCGGCCCTCGGGGCTTCGAGGCTCGACGAGGTCGTCGCGTTTCGTGAGGAACCGGATGACTGAGTGGAGGTCCCGCGTCCGGCGCGCCCCGGTACACTGACCGGCTCTTTCCCGGAGGGACCTCTCGATGCACATTGGACGATTTCTTCGCGTTTCGGCGGCTCTTGCAATGGCCGTCCCGCTCGCCGCGCCGCTCGCGCTGGGGCAGGGGAGCCATCGTGACTACCACGAGCACTTCGACGAAGCGAACGTCACGGTGCCTCCGGAGTACTTCGAGGAGATGCGGTTCCGGGCGGTCGGCTTCACCCGCGGCGGGCGCTCCACCGCGGCGGTCGGAGTCCCCGGCGATCCGTTGACCTACTACTTCGGCGGCACCGGCGGCGGGGTGTACAAGACGACCGACGCCGGACACAACTGGACAAACGTCACCGACGGTTTCCTCGGAGTGGGCGCGGTGGGCTCCATCGAGGTTGCCCCCTCGGACGTCAACGTCGTCTATGTGGGCACCGGATCGGCCTGCCCGCGCGGCAACATCTCGGTCGGGGACGGGATGTACCGCTCGACCGACGCCGGGAAGACCTGGGAGCACGTCGGTCTTCGCCATGCGGGCCAGATCGGCGCCATCGCGGTGCATCCGGACGATCCGGACCTCGTGTATGCCGCCGCGCTGGGCTACATCTTCGGGACCAACGAAGAGCGCGGGATCTTTCGCAGCCGGGACGGCGGCGACACCTGGGAAAAGGTCTTCTTCCTCTCCGAGCGCACCGGGTTCGTGGACATCCAGATGGACCCGAACAACCCGCGCATCCTCTACGCGGGCGCCTGGCGGGCCGAGCGGAAGCCCTGGACCATGATCTCGGGGAGCGAGGACGGCGGGATCTATCGCAGCAAGGACGGCGGCGACACCTGGGAGAAGGTGGAAGCCGGCCTCCCGACCGGAATGGTCGGCAAGACGGCGATCGCCATCTCGCCCGCCAACTCGGACCGCATCTGGGTGCTGGTGGAAGTGGAAGGCGACGCGGGAGGTCTCTACCGCTCGGACGATGGCGGCGAGAGCTTCACCCGCATCAACGGCGACGCCAACCTGCGCCAGCGCCCCTGGTACTACATCCACATCTACGCGGATCCCAGGGACGAGAACACGATCTACGGCCTGAACGTGGGCTTCCACAAGTCCATCGACGGCGGCCGGACGTTCCCCGAGCGCATCCGCGTTCCGCACGGCGACAACCACGACCTCTGGATCAATCCGGACAACCCGATGAACATGATCAACGCCAACGACGGCGGCGCGAACGTGTCGTTCGACGGCGGCCAGAGCTGGACCGACCTGAACGGACAGGAGACCTCCGAGATGTACCGGGTCTACGTGGACGACCAGTGGCCGTACCGGATCTACGGTTCGCAGCAGGACAACAGCACCATCTCCGTACCGTCGCGCGGCGGATTCAGCGTCGTTCCGGACTGGTACCAGGTCGGCGGCTGCGAGAGCGGGCACATCGCGGTGGACCCGCGGGATCCGGACATCATCTACGCGGGTTGCTACGGCGGCGCGATCACGCGGGTGAACCGGAAGACCGGCGAATTCCGGCAGATCCTCCACTATCCGCAGCTCCAGCTCGGACAGGCCGCGCGGGACCTCAACTACCGGTTCCAGTGGAACGCGCCGATCCGGCTGTCGCCCCACGACCCGGACATCCTCTACCACGCCTCGCAGGTGGTCCACATGTCGAGGGACCAGGGTCAGAGCTGGCAGGTGATCAGCCCCGACCTGACGACCAACAACCCCGAGCACCAGGACTATGCCGGGGGACCGATCACCCGCGACAGCACCGGCGTCGAGGTCTACAACACCCTCTTCTCGTTCGAGGAGTCACCCCACACGCCCGCGGAACTCTGGGCGGGCAGCGACGACGGCCGCGTCCACATCTCCCGCGACCGCGGCGACACCTGGACCGAGATCACCCCCGAGGACATGCCGGAAGGAGGCACCGTCAACGTCATCGAGATGTCCTCCCACGATCCCGCCCGGGTGTTCATCGCGGTGTACCGCTACCGCGAGAACGACTTCCGGCCGTACATCTTCCGGACCAACGACGCGGGGGAGAGCTGGGATCTGCTGACCGACGGAACGAACGGCATTCCGCCGACGCACTTCACCCGCGCAATCCGCGAGGACCACGACCGCAAGGGGCTGCTCTACGCGGGCACCGAGTTCGGGCTCTACGTGTCGTTCGACGACGGCGCCCACTGGCAGCGCTTCCAGAACAACCTTCCGGTGAGCCCGATCACCGATCTGCAGGTGCACCGGAAGGACCTCGTGATCGCGACCCAGGGCCGGTCCTTCTGGGTGCTCGACGACCTGAGCCCGCTCCACCAGATCACCGACGAGACGATGGCTGCGGATTCCGTGCTCTATGCCCCCCGGACCGCGTACCGGGGCGGCTTCGGCGGCGCGGCCGAGATCCGCTACCACCTCAAGGAGCAGCCGGAGTCCGCCATCACGCTGGAGATCCTGGACTCCGAAGGCAACTCGGTGCGGAAGGTCACCGGGCAGCCCGGGGCGGCGGCTCCGAGCGGCCCGGTCTCGCCGTTCGCGATCTTCTTCGGAGGCGGCCCGGGCGCCCGTCTCCCGGCCGCGGCCGGCCTCAACTCGTTCCGCTGGAACCTCCGCAGCGAGGGCATCCAACGCCCCGCCGGAGTGGTCCACTGGGGCGGCACGCCGGGACTCTCGGTGCTCCCGGGGACCTACGAGGTCCGGTTGACGGTTGGCGAGGAGATCCACACGCAGCCGCTCGAAGTGGCGATGAATCCGAACCTCTCCTCCACCGCCGAGGACCTCGCGCAGCAGCGTGAGCTCGGCGAGACCGTCGCCGGCGAGATCACGAAGCTCTTCGATGCGCTCAACCGGCTCCGCGACGTCAAGTCCCAGGCGGGCGACATCGTCGGGCGGCTCCGGAAGGCCGGCAAGGCCGACGAGGAGCTCGGGACGCTCAGCAAGGCGCTCACCGATCGCCTCACCGAGATCGAGGAGACGATCACGCAGACGAGCAGCAAGTCGTCGCAGGACCCGATCAACTTCCCGCCGCAGATCGACAACCAGCTGGTGACCCTCTACGGCTACATCGTGCAGGGCGACTACGAGCCGACCGCGGGCGCCTACGAGCGCTTCGACGACCTGAAACCGGGCCTCGACGCCATCCACGCCGATCTCGAGGCCGCCATGTCGGAGCACCTGACCCCGTTCAACGAGCGGGTGGCGAGCCTGGGCGTCCCGGCGGTGCTGGTCGCCTCGGAGGAGAACTGACGGCGCGGTGCCGGTCGGGAGATCGGCGGGTACGGCAGGGACCGCCGGTCTTCAGAACGGCACCGCCCCGCACCAGCGGGGCGACCGCGTCGCGCTTGGACGTTCTGCCCAGTGACGAGGACGGCTTGGAGCGCCGGCTTCAGCCGGCATCGCGCGGGAGCGCGAAACCCGAGCGATCGCGCCGCGCCATGCCCACTTTGGAGGCGGCGGGGGAAGAGGAAGCCGATGATCCTAGGAGTTGAAGAATGGACGATTTGATCACTGCCATCGTGGACGTGCGCGACAACTTGGGCCGGGGTCTGTATCGGAACGAAGACCAGGTGTCGAAGATGGTCGTGATGCGACTGCTCAGGAAACTCGGATGGGCAGTCGACGATCCCAGACGAGTGAGTCCCGAGTTCAAGATCGGGAACCGGTGGGTGGACTACGCCCTGCTACATGATCCTTTCGGCGCGGTGATTCTCATCGAGGTCAAGGACGTGGGAAAAGCATCAACGAGCGGAGAAGAACAGCTCTTTGGTTACTGTGTGCACGAGGGCGTTCCGTTGGCGGTCTTGACGGATGGGCGCACATGGAGGTTTTACTGGCCAGCAGGTGCTGGGAGCTACGAGCAGCGGCGGTTCGCTGTGGCCGACCTGGTAGACGATGAAGTCTCCGACTGTGCCCGAGTGTTGGGGCGGTACTTGGAGTTCGCGACCGTCACTTCAGGGCGGTTTGAAGACCACGCGCAGAGCGACTATGCCACGCATCGCCGACGAATTGTGGCCAGACAGCAGTTCGGCCCAGTAGCGCAGTCCCTCGTCGCGCAAGCCGATGAGCGGCTAGTGGCCTTGTTCTGCCAGGATGTCGAAAGACGCTGTGGCATACGTCCAGATGACGGCGACGTCGCCCAGTACCTCCAGCGCCAGTTTGCACATTCGGCCGGATTGGTCCCGGAGCCGGGATTGCCCCCGAGTTCGTCGCAATCCGAATTGACACCAGGGCAAAAAGCAGCCCAAACCCGGCGGATGCGTCAGGCGGCTGCGGAGCAAGGTTTGGCTCCGTTGGAACGCTCGGACTCAGCCTCGTTCGTGTTCTTAGGCCAGACTCGAACGTTCGGAACGAACCATGACCTCGTTTTTGCTGTATTCCAAGAACTCGCGAGCCGCGATCCCACCTTCTGTGAGAAATGCGCACCATTCGTAAAGCAGTTACGGCGACGGCGGGAGGACTTTGGCAAGTCCAGCGCCGTTCCGCGCGAACTACCCGGTGGCTGGTGGATTAACGTTTGGGGCAATGCCACGCACCAACGCGATCGCATTCAGACAGCCTGTCAAGTAGCTGACATCGCATACGGACGCGACCTCAGTGTGACCTTCCGGCGGACGAGGCGATGAGTCCCCAAACTCAATGGATGGTTGGGCCGGTAAGCCTCTAGAGCGTCGCATCCGTCGGCGGCGGATACTTGCCTTGCTGACTGGTGTGGTCGCCGCCCCGACTACGGCTGCGCTCCAGACCTTGGGGGCGGATCGGATCCGCCCTCCCCGTATCCGGCCTGGCGACGTTTTCGGGCTCGTGAGCCCGGCCACCGCCGCCTTCGAAACCGATCCAACGGAGATCTTCGCCGACGCCTTCCGGGCGGTCGGGCTCGAACCGCGGCTCGGTTCCAACTACTACCGGCGGCGCGGCTACTTCGCCGGAAGCGACGCCGAGCGGGCCGCGGACATCATGGAGTTCTTCGCCGATCCCGACGTGAAGGGCATCTTCGCCCGGGGTGGCTGGGGTTCGGCGCGCGTGTTGCCGCTCCTCGACTACGACCTGATCCGGGCGAACCCCAAGGTCCTGCTCGGCTACAGCGACGCCACGGCGCTCCTGACCGGGGTCCACGCGAAGACGGGACTGATCGTGATGCACGGTCCCGGCCCGGGAAACCGCTTCTCGACCGAACACTTCCGCCGGACCCTGATGGAAGGCGAAGCGGACCTGCTCGAGAACCTGGTCGACGATCCCGGCGATCACATCGTGCCGCGGGACCATCGGATCCGCACAATCACGGCCGGGCGGGTGACGGGGCCTCTCCTCGGGGGCAACCTGACCGTGCTCACCGGGATCATGGGGTCCGAGTACCTGCCCGACTTCACCGGCGCCATCCTCTTCCTCGAGGACGTGGAGGAGGCGGTCTACCGGGTGGACCGGATGATGACGACCCTGAAGCTCGCCGGCGTTCTCGACCGGATCTCGGGGTTCATCTTCGGGCGCTGCACCGACTGCGATCCTGGATCGGGGTTCGGGTCGCTCACCCTCGAGCAGGTGCTCGACGACCACATCGCCCCGCTCGGCATTCCCGCGTTCCGGGGGAGCATGATCGGGCACATCCCCGAGCAGTTCACGCTCCCGATCGGCGGCCGTGCCGAGATGGATGCGGACCGCGGAACGATCCGGCTCCTGGAACCGGCGGTTCGGTAGCCCCCGCCGCCCCGCCGGCGGCGGTAGACTGTCCGCGCTGGGTCACGAGGATCTTGAAGCGTCCGCAACGCGGACGGAACACCTTGACGCTTGACAACTCGATGAGCCCCGAAGGGCTCGACGGCCGGCAGACGGCTGGAGGAAGTGTGAAGAGGAAAGAGTGGATTCCGTTCGTGTCGCTCGGGGTCTTCATGGCGGTGATGAACCTCACCATCGCGGGGTTCGGCTTCGAACGCATCGACCGCCTGGAAGCGCGAATGGATCGAATCGAGGCGCGCATGGATCGGATCGAGGCGCGGATGGACCGCATCGAGGCGCGCATGGACCGTCTGGCGGAGAGGATCGGCCGCGTGGAGCAGAGAGTTGCTCGGATTGAGGGAGTCCTGCTGTCGCAGGTGGACCGATCCGACGCGGCCGCCCCGTCCGAGGACGGCAGTCTCGAAGAACCGAAGAGCTAACGGCTTCCATGGGGAAGTGCGCGGGCCACACTCCTGCAGGTTTGATAAACCGAAATAACTAGTGATATAGTTATATTGTTCATGGCGACACCCACACCGCTGACCGAGGAGTTCGCGGCTGCGAGTCTGGGCGCCCTCGGGAACCCGACGCGCCTCAGGCTCTACCGGCTGTTGGTCAGGGCCGGACCGTCCGGTCTTCCGGTGGGGACGCTCATCCGCGCGCTGGGAACCCCGGCTTCCACGCTCGCCCACCACCTCGCCTGCCTGACCCGGGCCGGGCTCGTGGAGCAGGAGCAGCGCGGACGCGAGGTGCGGTCGCGTCCCGATTTTGCCGCCATGACCCAGCTCATGGACTTTCTGACTGCCGAATGCTGCACCGGTGCGCCTTCGGCCGCATCGACGGAGGAGAACGACTGTGTCCCGACTGCAACTTGCCCTGAATGTGACGAACCTCGAGAAGGCGATTGACTTCTACTCGCGGATGTTCGCGACGGCGCCGGCGAAGGTGAGGCCGGGCTACGCGAACTTCGCCATCGCCGACCCGCCGCTGAAGCTTGTCCTCTTCGAAGGTTCGGAGGGGGCCACGATCAACCATCTCGGTGTGGAGGTCGAGGCGGCCCGGCAGGTCCGGGCGACCGAGGGCAGGCTCCGGGAGTCAGGACTCGAGACGACGGGGGTGGACGACACCGAGTGCTGTTACGCCCAGAAAACGGAGACCTGGGTGACGGATCCCGATGGGGCGCGCTGGGAGTGGTACGTGAAGTCGGGGGATGCGGAGCAGTTGCAGAACGTGGTGATTTCGACGGATCGGGCCGACGTGGGGGCGGAGGGGGCCGAAGGGGTCTGCTGTACCTGACGCGGCGGTGGCGGGGGTTTCAACGGGATTCACGCTGATACAGAAGCCATCCCGGCTGTCGGGGGTGGTCCCGCCGCCCGCCTCCGGCGGGCTGTGCCGGCTGAAGCCGGCGTTCCAAGCCGCGTGCGTCATTCGGGCGGATAGCGTTACGACGTGCGCGGCGCGGAGCGCCGCGCGTGCCGGTCGGAGACCGGCGTTCCAAGCCGGCGCGCCACCGGCGGCTTGATCCTGTCGGACTAAGCCCGCCCTTCGACGTCGATTTCGACGTGGTGAGGGTGCGGGGGCTGCCCCGGGGCGCGAGCGACGCTCGCCGTGGATGGAAGGCGTTCACGGAGGATGGCCTGCACCTCCGGCCAGTCCTTCTCGTGGGTGCGCGCCTCGACCCGAACGGCGTGGGCCATCTCGGCGTCGAGCGACTGGAGGGCGCCCTCGATCCGGTCGACCACGAAGTGGGTCTGGGCCCGGACGTCGTCGCCGCCGATGAGGTGGCCACGATGGGTCGGGGTGACCCCGGAAACCCGGATGTCCGGCCCGGTGCGGACTGCTTCCCCGAAGCCGGCCTCCGGATCCAGTTCGAGGCCCCGATCCGTGTTCCGCACGGCATACGGCGCCGGGAAGCGGGTGACGTGGTGGTGGAGGTCTCCGGACGCGGTCAGGTAGGGCGGGCGCCGGTACTCGTCGCCGCAGTCGCCGGGAATCGGGTCGAGACCGGCCTGCGCCTCGGCAAGCTCCGCCCGGGACCGCTCGTCGAGGGAGAAATCGAAGAGCCGCAGGTTGTCCGCGAGATGGGTTCGTTCCCCCGGACGGGCTCCGACGATCACCCCGGCCACCGACGGCTGTTCCAGCACATGGCGCACGGCGACGTTGGCGATGGACACCCGGTAGCGGTCGGCGACCCGGCGCGCGGCGCGCAGCACCGCCTGGAAGCGGTCCCAGCCGCCGGCCTCGTCGATGAAGCGGCGGTACTTCATCTGCGACCAGGTGAGCGAATCGTCGATCGGAGGCTCGGCGGCCCCGAGCCAGCGGTCGCTCAGCAGCCCCCCGGCGAGGGTCCCGTAGGCAAGGAGCCCGACCCCGTGCCTGCGGCACACGTCGGTCATCTCTCCCGCCGGACGACGATCGACGAGCGAGTAGCAGACCTGGTTCGAGACCAGCGGGATTCCGCTCCGGAGCGCGAGATCGAGATGGACCGCGTCGAAGTTGGTGACCCCGAGGTGGCCGATCCGGCCCTCGGCCTGGATCTCCATCAGGTGGGACAGGCAGTCCAGCCAGCCCGGATCGGGATAGCTCCAGGCGTGGAACTGGAGCGCGTCGAGCCGATCGGTCCCGATGCGGTCGAGTGAGCGCTGGACCGCCGCTTCGACCTCCTGCCGGGACGAAACCCCGGGTTCCGGAACCCATTTGGTCAGCACCCGGACCTCGGGGTGGCGTTTCTGGAGCACGCCGGCGATGAGTTCGGCGGATCCGTAGTGGTCCGCCACGTCCACCGTGGTGAAGCCGGCGTCCACCGCCGGTTCAAGCGCCCGGGCCGCCCGCTCGGTTGCGAGCGCGGCGCCGCCGCGCTCCTGGTCGGCGACCTGCCAGAGACCGGTCAGGACGCGGGTCACCTCCAGCCCGGCGGCCAGCCGGGTCCGTTCTACCGCGCTCACTCGGGCGGCAACGCGCGGAACAGACGGTCGGTGTCCACCCCGCGCTGACGGAGCCGCGCCATTTCACGGAGATAGATGAGGGAAGCGATCCCCATCACCAGCAGCCACACCCAGGTCGAGTGGAAGTACCAGGCGGCGGTCTCGGTGGAGAGGTCCCTCACGATGTGGAGGATCAGGAAAAGGCCCAGCAGCGCCGCGCCCCCGCCCCCGACCAGCACCTGCGCGGGCCTCCCCAGGACCTTCACATCGGCGGCCAGGTCCGGGTTGCGGCGGGGAAGCGTCACGAGCGACAGACAGATGAGCCCGAAGTTGACCAGCATCGACGTCACCAGGATGTCGATCCCGAGGAAGAAGTCGCCCGCGAGGTGGCTTCCCACAATCCCCACCGTCGCCATCGTTCCGCTCAGCAGGATCGCCACCCAGGGGGTGTGGAAGCTCCGGTGTACGGTCGCCACCCCCTTCGGGAAGATGCCGTCCTCGGCCCAGGCGAACATCATGCGGGACACGGCGAGCAGCATGGCCGGCAGGTCGTTGATGAGCGCCACCGCGGCCCCGGCGAGGATCGCCGCGGTGCCGGCCGCCGGCAGCAGGTAGCCGAGCAGCCCCGGCGCGGTCACGTCGCGGATGGCCGCTTCCTCGGCGACGAACTGCCACGGCACGGCGTGGTACATCGCGGCGGTGAACAGGAAATAGAAACCGCCGACCGAGGCGATCGCGATCCCGATGGCGAGCGGGATGTTGCGGCCGGGGTTCTTTGCCTCGCCTCCCGCCTGCGCGATCGAGTCGAACCCGATGAAGGTGGCGAAGAGCACGACGGCCGCGGTCACGAACGGGACGAGCTGGAGCGGCGTGGCGGGCGCGGCCGGGACCGGCCGGCCCTCGTTCGCCATCAGCGCGGCGGCGAAGTCCCCGTGGTCGAACGCGAAGCCGCTGACGATCACGACCCCGCCGAGCGCGAACATCAGGAACATCATGGGGACCAGGGTCCGCTCGTAGAGCTTCAGTCCCCGCACGTTCACCAGCACGAAGGTCCAGAGAAAGGCGATCGAGATGCCGACCCGCACCGGGCCGCGCTCGAGGGCTGCGGCAACCGCGGAGTAGCCCAGCGCGCCGGCCATGTCGCGGATGAAGGGAACGAGCAGGTACGACACCACCCCGATGGCGATGGACAGCCCGAACCACTGGGAAAAACTGGCGATGAACCCCCACCAGGGACTGAGCGCCCGGCTCGCGTACACGTAGCTGCCGCCGGCTCGCGGCATGGCGGAGCCCAGGCTGCCGTAGGCAAGCGCCGCCAGCACCGCCGGCAGGGCCGCGAAGGCGTAGGCGGGCAGGACGTAGGGCCCGATCTCCGGAATACCCCGGAGCAGCGCAAAGGGCATGACGTTGATCGCCGCCCCGAGCATCGAGCAGATCCCGGTGGCGGCGAGCCCCATGAGCCCGAGGTTCCGGGCGAGCCCGGAGTGGGAGCCGGCGCCGCCGTTACTCGTCATGGGCGGCCCACCATATCGCTGAACCCGGAATCTTCAGATCACCCCGTGCAGAGGTCCGCCGGGAGCCGCGAGCGCGTCCACCCGACGGCTGACCGCGGGGTCCTCGATCAGCGGGGGGGCGTGGTGGGGCTTCAGGCGGGCGTCGATGAGCAGAGGTTCCACGCAGCGCCAGTGCTTGTGGTGGATCGCGGCCTGCCGGCCGTGGACGTCATGAGACGGATTGGATCGGGTGAAGGCCACCCAGAGCAGGTTGCGAAGGGTCTCGGCAGCGAAGCCGGGGTCGTCGCAGAGGATGACCAGCGGCATCCCGCTCAGATCGGCGCCGGCGCGTTCCGCGGCATCGAGCGCGTTCCAGAGTGGCGCCAGATCCGACTCCACCCGGTCGTAGGATTCGAATCTCGGCCCGCCCAGCGCGAAGACGCCCGGCAACACCGCTCGCAGGCCGGTGAATCCGGCGGGAAGCGCTGCGCCGACCCCCTCCGGAACGGTGCGGGCGGGTGATCTCCGCTCCGCCCCCGCTCCGGCGATCACCAGCTTGGAACCGGCGTTCAGGCCGGTGCCCGAGTAGTCGAGGGTGTCGATCGTGGTGCGGGTCTGGAAGTGGAGGTCGGAGGCCAGGTCCACGCGGCGGAGGACGTGGTCCAGCATCCCCGGAATGTCGTGGGCGGCCAGTTCGGGGGCGTCTTCGCGGGCCGCGATGAACAGGTACTTGGCCAGCGAGCACTGTCCGAAACCCAGGATCGCGTTGGCGATGGTCCACAGTTCCTGCGGCCGCCGGCCGGTGAAGGGCGAATAGCGCTCGCTGCCGACCGCGAGCAGCAGCGGATGGACCCCGGCCGCGTCCACCGCGTGCACCGAATGGACGCCCGGCAGGGTGGTCGGCACCATCGGCTCGGTGATCTCGTGGATGAGCTGGCCGAAGGTGGTGTCCTCCTGTGGGGGACGGCCCACGACGGTGAGCGGCCAGATCGCTCCCTTCCGGTGCGTCACCGCCGTCACCCGCAGCACCGGGAACGGGTGGGTGAGGCTGTAGTAGCCGAGGTGGTCCCCGAACGGGCCCTCCGGGAGGGTGCGGTCCGGGTCCACCCACCCGGTGATCGTGAAATCGGCGTCCGCCGAGACCACGAAACCATCGTCACGCCGCTTCCAGGCGAAGCGTCGTCCGGCCAGCATTCCGGCGAACAGCAGTTCGCTGAGGCCCTCCGGGAGCGGCATCACCGCTGCCAGGGTGTGGGCGGGCGGCCCGCCGACGAAGATGCTCACCCGAAGCGGCTCGCCGCGGCGCTCCGCGGCGGTGTGGTGCACGCCGATGCCGCGGTGGATCTGGTAGTGCATCCCCGCTTCCGCTTCGGCGTAGTCGCCTCCGGCCAACTGGATGCGGTACATCCCGACGTTGGAGGAGAAGGGAGCGCCGAGCGGCCCCTTGCCGGGGGGAACGTCCGGGTCCTCGGTGAAGACCTGGGGCAGGGTGATGAACGGCCCCCCGTCGTCCGGCCACGAGGTGATGCGCGGGACATCGGAGAGGGTGATGGGATGCGCCTGGCTCGGAGCCGTGCCCGCCCGGCGGGGCAGGGAGTGGATGGCCGCCGTCGCAGCGCCCAGCGGGGTGGAAGGGCGGTCCCATAGATCCGCAAGGACCCTGCCCGGCGCCGCCCGGTAGCGGACTGCAGCTTTTGCCCCGTCGAGCCCGTGCCGGAGCAGGAAACGGGCCCGCTCCATCGTTCCGAAGAGGTTGGAAACGCAGGGAAACGCCGACCCCTTCACGTTCTCGTAGAGGATGGCGGGCGCTCCGGCGGCGTAGGCGCGGCGCTGGATCTCGGCGACTTCGAGATGTCCGTCCACCTCGTCGGGCACCCGGACCAGCATGCGGTTCCGCTCGAGGTCGGCGACGGCGTCGGCGAGGGACCGGTAGGGCACGGGCAGTGGGGAGCGTACCGGGCGAAAGCACGAGCCGCGCGGTGAGTGGCGCCCGCCGTAGGTGTCGCGTCCCCGGAGTAGGATGCGGCCATGGAGAAGAAAACGATCAGTCTGATAGGTGTGCCGCTGGACTTGGGAGCCGGTTGCCGGGGGGTGGACATGGGACCCTCGGCCATCCGGCGGGCGGGGATCGCGTCGCGGCTGGGGCGGCTCGGAGCCGTGGTGGAAGACGCCGGGAACATCGAGGCGCCGCTAGCCGAGACGCTGTCCGGACCGGGGGAACCGAACGCCCGCTATCTCGAGGAGGTCGTCCGCGTCCTGGAGCAACTCGCGCGCGAGGTGCGCCGTCATCGGGAAGCGGGCCGGCTTCCGGTGGTGCTCGGCGGCGATCATTCGATCGCGCTCGGCACGGTCTCCGGCATGACGGGATGCGCGCATCGCGGAGGCGGCTACCCCCTGGAGCAACGTCTCGGGCTCCTCTGGGTGGATGCGCACACCGATGCGAACACCCCGGAGACCACCCCGACCGGCAACCTGCACGGGATGCCGATGGCCGCACTGTTCGGCCGGGGTCCCGAGGCCCTCACCCGGGTGGGGGGGTTCGCGGCGGGGGCCAGACGGCTGGAACCCCGGAACGCCGCCCTGGTCGGGGTGCGGAGCGTCGACCCGGCCGAAGCCGGGGTGGTGGAGGAGCTGGGGGTGCGGGTGTATACGATGGAGGAGGTGGATCGCCGGGGCTTCGCGACCGTCGTGGACGAGGCGGTCGCCCGCGTGCTCGACGGGACCGACGGGATGCACCTCAGTCTCGACATGGACGGACTCGATCCGGAGATCGCCCCCGGGGTCGGGACTCCCGTCCGCGGCGGCCTCAGCTACCGCGAGGCGCACAGCCTGATGGAGGCGGTGGCGGAAAGCGGCGGACTCCGGTCGCTCGAAGTGGCGGAGGTGAATCCGATCCGCGACGTGCGCAACCAGACCGCCGAACTCGCCGTCGAGCTGGTGGCCTCCGCGCTCGGCAAGCGCACGCTGCCGGGGATCGGCGGATCCTGAGCGGGGGAGCGCACCTCCCGTGATCCTTCATGCCCCGGACGGCGGCTCGGGGACGGTCAGTGCGGCCCTCCACGAACCCGTCACCGCTGGGGGCGCCACCCCGCTGCTCGCGCTCACCCACGGGGCCGGCGGAAACCGCGACACGCCGGGGCTCGTATCGCTGGGCGAGTCCCTGGCCGCCCGGAACATCCGGAC
The DNA here is from genome assembly GCA_964448205.1 of uncultured Acidobacteriota bacterium. GTDB lineage: Bacteria > Acidobacteriota > Vicinamibacteria > Marinacidobacterales > Marinacidobacteraceae > Marinacidobacterium. The sequence continues at coordinate 12,653 of CAYUVU010000145.1, read as the reverse complement.
GCTCCGCTTCAATCTGCCCGCGGCGGAAGCGGGACGGAGACGCCCCGACCGTCCGGAACGGGCCACTGCCTGCGTCGCCGCGGTCGCGGGGTGGGTGGCGCGGAAGTACGGGAGCCCGTTCTTCCTCGGTGGCCGCTCGTTCGGCGGAAGGATGGCGTCCCTCCTGCTCGCGGAGGAAACCGCGGAAGCGCGCCGCCAGGTGGCGGGTCTCGTGCTCCTCGCCTACCCGCTGAAACCGCCGGGCAAAGCCGAGGTCCCGCCGGAGCGGATGGAGCACCTCCCCCGGATCGGCGTCCCCACCCTCTTCGTGAGCGGGGACCGGGATCCTTTTGCGCCCCCGGGGTTGCTGAACCCGGTCGCCGCCGCCGCGGACGCCGAGGTGCGCTGGATCGCCGGGGGCGACCACGGATTCCGGGTGCCGAAGGCCGTTCTCACCGCCACCGGGCGCACCTCCGCCGACGTTCGGGAGGAGATCGTCCGGGCGGTGGCGGCGTTTGTCAGCGCCACCGCCGCGGGTTCGATCGGCGCCGGGTAGAGCGCCGCGCCCCTACCGGGGCCCGAAGACCCAGGACATCCCGATGGTGAAGGTGTTCTGGCTCTTCGAGAGTCCCTCACCGCAGCCGGAGCAACTGAAGAAGTCGGCGTCCGACCAGTCCCGCCGGTATTCGAGCCGGGCCAGGAAGCGCGGGTCGTCCACCACCGGCTGGAACTCCAGTGTCACGGTGTTCTCCATGAGCATCTGCTCCAGCCCGGTGGAACGCGCCTCGCGGTCGTTCATGAACTCGTAGCGCTCGGCGATCCGCACCCGGTCGTTCACGTGGAAGCGGAGATATCCCCCGAGTCCCCAGGAGGTCGCGCTGGTCCCCATCTCGTCGGTCGCGGAGATGTAGTCCATGTTCACCATGGCCTCCACCCGGTCGCTGAGCCCGGCATAGGCGTTCCAGCTCAGGTCCCGCAGCCAGCCGTCGTTCGTCCCGGCGTTCTCGGGTCCGTTGATCCAGGTCAGGGTGGTGTTGAACTGGTCGCTCGGGGCGAGCGATCCCTGGACGCCGTAGGACTTGCCGGTGTTCTGGTCCCAGGCGTTGTCGAACCCGTTCACCAGCATCAGGGTGCCGGTGAAGGTGTCGGTGAGCGGCACGCCCAGCCGCGCTCCGACGTGCGAGAAAGGCTCGTTCCAGGCCCACAGGATTCCGCGGGTGTAGTTCCAGTTCAGATGCGATTCGGCGACCTCGAGTCCGGCGATGGTCCCGAAGGCGCCCATGTCGAACTGGGCGCCATTTCCGAACCGGTAGTAGCCGTAGGCCTGCTGGACGTACAGCAGGTCGGCGAGCGGTCCCGGCTCGAGGCCGTCGCGGAAGAGGCGCGCCCCGGAACCGAACCAGATATCGGACCGGAAGCCGAAGGGGCCGTCGCCGGTGGTCTCGATCTCGAGCTTCAACTGGTTCAGGCCGAAACCCCGGGCGTTGGGGTTCGTGTAGTAGAGCGTGTTGTTCCCGTCGGCGGGGTCGTTCGCGTTGTGGGTGTAGTAGGTGTCCACCAGGCCGGTGATGGAAAGCGGCTGCCCGCCGGTACTGGCGACGCCCTCGGGCATTGCCGCGCCGGCGTCCTGGGTCACCGGGACGGGCACGCTGGAACCTCGAGACGCGCCGGCGTCGGCGGCCGCGAGGGCCAGGCCGGGCTCCGCGTCCGCCGGCGGAACTTCGGCGCCGCGGGAGGCCACCAGGGTCGCCAGCAGGACCTCGAGGTCCTCGATCCGTTCCCGCAACGCATCCAGTTCGCCGCGGATCTCGGCTTCCAGTTCCACGGTGGTCGCTGCGGCGGTTGCCGGCGACTCGCTGGCCGCCATGGCCGCCGGCGCCGCGAGTCCGCAGGCAAGGATCGCGACGAATGCCGCACGCGCAAATCGCGTTTTCATGATGTTTCCTCCGCCCATCCCGGGCTGTACAAGCGAAATTGAGCTACCCCATCCCCGTAGCCAGGCCCGGCTAGTCGGGGCCTCCGGCGTTCTCGAGGGCGTAGCGGGCCACCTCTTCGTGGGTGGCGTACCAGACGTCGCCGGCCGCGTCCATGTGCTGGATCAGCCGCTCCAGCATGGCGATGCGGGAACGGTGGCCGATGACGTGGGGATGCATGGTGAGCAGGAACATGCCGCCCTCGGCGTGGGCCACGTCGAATTCGGCCTTCCAGATCGAGAGGACGTCATCCGGAGTGCTGTGCGGGCGCAGCGCCGAGTACCGGCTGAAGCCGAAATAGGGGGCGTCGTCCAGAATCCACTCCACCGGGAGTTCCACGACGCCGGTGCGCTCCCCGTTCGCCACGATTTCGTAGGGCCAGTCGTCCGCCATCAGGCTGGAGTCGTAGAGGAAACCGAGGTCGCGGACGATCTGCAGCGTGTTCGGGCTGTAGTCCCAGGAGGGCGTGCGCAGTCCGACCGGACGCGTTCCGGTCAGTTCGGTGAGGGTGTCCATCGCCCGTTCGATGAGTTCCCGTTCCACGTCACCGGAAATGAGGGAGTTGCGTTCGTGGATCCAGCCGTGGACACCGATCTCGTGGCCGTCGGCGACGATTTCGGCCACGTCCTCCTGGTAGATCAGCGCGCTGACCGCGGGGATGAAGAACGACGCCGGGATCTCGTGCCGCCGAAGCAGGTCGAGGACGCGCGGCAGGCCGGCTCTCGACCCGTACTGTCCCCGGGAGAGAACGGACGCCGAGGTGTTGTTGTCCCGGAGCGACACCGTTTCGTTGTCGAAGTCGAAGGAGAGGGCCACCGCGACCCGGTTCCCGCCCGGCCACTCCGAGGGCGCCAGGCGGCGCCCGGCGCGGACCGCGTCGATCGGCGCCCGCCACTCCGCCTCCGTCCACTCCCAGGGCCGGACCTCGGGTTCCCCGACGGGCGGCCCGGGGTTGCAGGCGCCGGCCGACACCGACGCCGCGAGCAGGATCCACGGCAGTGCCGAACCACGCATGGCCCGCGATTTTACGCGGTGCGGCGCCTCCGTGCCGGCTCCGGCGCGGCCCGCCGGGAACCTCCCCGACGGTAGAATGCGGCGCCCTTGTCCGCACCTCACGATCCCTCCGCCCTGAGCGTCAACCTGGCCGCCGTGCCTTCGAACGGCGCCCGGGTCGCCGTCTCCGCCGCGCGGGAGGCCTTCGGATTCCCGGATGCGGAGTTCGAGATCGCGGGCGACCTCCGGTTGCACGGCCGCCTCGACCGGCTGGAGCGGGACGGCTTTCGCCTGCGGGCGGGCCTCCGCGGGGAGTTGCGGCTCGAGTGTGTCCGCTGCCTCGGCCCCGTTCCGCTGCGCGTGGAGGAGGAGCTCGATCTCGTGTACCTGCCCCGGGTCGCCGAGTCGACGGCTCCGGGAGGCGGTGAGCGTGCTCTCGAGGCCTCCGACATGAACGTGTCCTTCTACGACGAAGACCGCCTCGAGCTGGCCGAGACGGTGTGGGAGCAGCTTCACCTGGCCCTGCCGGTGAAACCGCTGTGTTCCGCCGATTGTCTGGGGCTCTGCGGTTCCTGCGGAACCGACCGCAACCGCCACCCCCGGTGCGGTTGCGACGACAATACCGGCCGTGCCGACCGGAGCGGGCTCGGCGCCCTCCGCGACCTGGCGGGCTTCCCGCAGACTCCGGGATAGTCAGCCGCACCCGGCGACCCGCGCCCCCGCGCGGCGAGCCGACAACACCATTCCTCCAGTGAACTGACAGGAGAAACCGAAATGCCACAACCCAAGAGGCGGCACTCCCGCGGCCGCCGGAACAACCGGCGTTCGCACGACAGCCTGAAGGCCCCGGGCCTCTCGGTGTGCACCGAGTGCACCCGCCGCATCCGGCCGCACGTGGTCTGCCCGCACTGCGGCCACTACAAGGGCAAGAAAGTCCTCGACGTGGACAACCCCTGAGTTGAGCAAGACGGCCTTCCTCTTCCCCGGCCAGGGGTCGCAGCGGCCCGGTATGGGCCGGGCGCTTCGCGACGCCTTCCCGGAGTCGCGGGCGGTCTTCGAAGAGGCGGACGACGTTCTCGGGGAACCCCTCTCGACTCTCTGCTTCCAAGGGCCGGAGGAGGACCTCCGGCGCACCCGGAACACCCAGCCCGCCATGCTCACCGTCAGCTTCGCCGCCTGGCGCGCCGCCGCGGCGCGCGGAGCGGCCCCGGACATGGCCGCCGGGCACAGTCTGGGCGAGTACTCCGCACTGGTCGCGCTGGGTGGGCTCTCGTTCGGGGACGCGTTGCGGCTCACCAGGCGCCGCGCCGAGTTCATGCAGGACGCGGTGCCCGAGGGCGAGGGTGCGATGGCCGCGGTGCTCGGGCTGCCGGCGGAGACCGTGGCCGAGGTCGCGTCCGAGGTGACCGGCCGCGGTGAGGGCCTCGTGGAGCCGGCGAACTTCAACGGCGGGGGCCAGGTGGTCATCGGCGGCCACACCGCGGCGGTGTCCGCGGCCGGGGAGGTCCTGAAGTCCCGGGGTGCGCGGCGGGTACTCCCGCTCCCGGTGAGCGCGCCGTTCCACACGCGCCTGATGGAACCGGCGGCCGAACGCCTTTCGGCGGAACTCGACGCCATCCCGTTCCGCGACCTCGCGGCGCCCCTGTGGACGAATGTGGATGCGGCTCCCATCCGCACCGGCGCCGAGGCGCGGGAGGCGTTGCGCCGCCAGGTAGCCTCGCCGGTACGCTGGGAAGCGACGCTTCGGGGGATGGCCGCGGCGGGCGCCGGCGTCTTCGTCGAGATCGGTCAGGGCAGGGTGCTGTCCGGGATGGTCCGCAAGGTGCTGCCGGAGGCCTCCGCGTTCGGAGTCTCCGATCCGGCCGGCGTCGAACGGGTCCGGGAGCTGTCGCCGGAGCCCGCTCCGAGTTTCGCATGATGGTTCCCGCCGCCCGGGATCCCCGGGGAATGCGCTTCGAGGAGCAGACCGCCCTCGTGACCGGCGGTACCCGCGGGATCGGCCACGCGATCGCCGCCCGGCTCGCCGACGAGGGGGCGGCGGTGTTCCTGACCGGCACCGACGGGTCCCGCGCCGAAGCCGCTGCCGAAGAACTCGACGCCGGCCGCGGCCGGGTGCGCGGGCTGGCGCTCGACCTGACCGATCGCGAATCGGCCAGGCGCTGCGTGGCCGCCGCCAGCGCGCACGGGGGGTTGCAGATCCTCGTCAACAACGCCGGCGTTTCCCGCGACGGACTGCTCGCGCGCCAGTCGGCGGACGCCTGGCGCGAGGTCATGGCCACCAACCTGGACGGCCTGCACGCTTGCTGCCAGGCCGCCGTCCGGCCTATGATGCGCGCTCGCTACGGTCGCATCGTCAACCTCAGTTCCATCGTGGGGCTCCGCGGCAATCCCGGTCAGACCGCCTACGCAGCTTCGAAGGCCGGCATCGTCGGTTTCACGAAGGCGCTCGCGAAGGAACTGGCGCGCCGGAACATCACCGTGAACGCGGTCGCTCCGGGGCTCGTGGAAACCGACATGACCCGGGAGCTGCCCGAGGCGGCGCGGACCCAGCTCGGAAGCGCCGTCGCCATGGGGCGTTCCGGATCGCCGGAAGAAGTGGCGGCCGCGGTCGCCTTCCTCGCTTCGGCCGAGGCGAGTTACATCACCGGCGCAGTTCTCGAAGTAACCGGAGGACTCGCGCTTTAGCCCCGCGCCGCGGGATCACCCGGCAGGCGCGGAAGAGCAACGACAGGAGTAAGACCAATGCCCGACAAACCCAGGGAAGCGGAAGGCGCTCCGGAGCCGGAAGAGCTGCCGGTGGACGAGCGCGTCCGGGAACTCATCTGCGAGCAGCTTTCCGTAGCCCCCGACGAGGTCACGCCGGAGGCCACCTTCGTAGGCGACCTGAGCGCCGATTCGCTGGACATGGTCGAGCTGATGATGGCGCTCGAGGAACAGTTCGGGATCGACATCTCGGAGGACCAGGCGGAACGGATCCAGACTGTCGGCGATGCAGTGGCGTTCATCGAGCAGCGCATCAACTGAACGGCGCCCGGCCCCGGTCCCCGGAGGCCGACGCCGCCAGACCCCTCGGTACGCGGGAGCGCCGCTGATCAGCGTGCCACGGACACGGGGGGCCTCATGACTCCCAGGCGGGTTGTGGTCACCGGGGTGGGACTCGTGTCTCCCCTCGGTATCGGGACCTCGGAAACCTGGAGGGGGCTGGTTGCGGGCCGCTCGGGCGCGGGCCCCATCACGCGTTTCGACGCCTCCGACTTCTCTTCGCGGATCGCGTGCGAGGTCAAGGGCTTCGATCCGCTCGACTACGCGGACCGGCGCGACGCGCGCAAGATGGACACCTTCATCCAGTACGCGCTCGCGGCCTCGCTCTTCGCGGCCGAGGACGCCGGCCTGGAGACTCCGCTTGCCGACCCGGATCGCGTCGGGGTGGTCATTTCCTCGGGAATCGGCGGTTTCGAGACGATCGAGCGGGAGCACCGCAAGCTTCTCGAGAAGGGGCCGCGCCGCATCTCTCCTTTCTTCGTCCCGGCGATGGTGGTGAACCTGGCCGCCGGCTGGGTGTCGATCCGCCTGGGCGCCCGGGGACCCAACTCAGCCATGGCGACGGCGTGTTCCGCCGGCGCGCACGCGGTGGGAGAGGCCTTCCGCCTCATCCGCCACGGACACGCCGACATCGTGGTCGCCGGTGGCGCGGAGGCGACGATCACCCCGATGTGCATCGGCGGGTTCGCCTCGATGAAGGCGCTCTCCACGCGCAATGACGAGCCCGGGCGCGCGTCGCGCCCGTTCGACCGGGACCGGGACGGCTTCGTGGTCGGGGAGGGGGCGGGCATCCTCGTCCTGGAGGAGCGCGAGGAGGCGCTGGCCCGGGGCGCCACGCTCTACGCGGAAGTGCTGGGCTACGGCATGAGCGGCGACGCCTTCCACATCACCGCGCCGGCGCCGGACGGGAGTGGCGCCGTCCGGGTGATGCAGGCGGCGCTCGCCGACGCGGGAGCTTCGCCGGAAGACGTGGACGCCGTGAATGCGCACGGCACCTCCACGCCCCTGAACGACCGCATCGAAACGGCGGCGATCCGGCGGGTCTTCGGCGGGCACGCCGATCGGCTCGCGGTCAGTTCCACGAAGTCGATGACCGGGCATCTGCTCGGCGGCGCCGGAGGGCTGGAGGCCGGCATTGCCTGCCTGACGCTCCGGCACCAGACGCTGCCTCCGACGATCAACTACGAAACCCCGGACCCCGACTGCGATCTCGACAACGTTCCCAACACCGCCCGGCCCGCGACGGTGAGGAGCGTGCTCTCCAACTCGTTCGGGTTCGGTGGCACGAACGTGTCCCTGCTGTTCCGGCATCCGGACGCGGGCTGAGGGCCCCATGGACGACCTCTTCCGATACCTGCGCGAGATCGTGGACATCCCGTCGGTGACGGGCGACGAGGGCGCCGTCGCCGAACGCGTCGCTGCGGACCTCGAGGCCATCGGACTCCACGTCGAGTGCGACGAGGCCGCCCCGGGCCGGCCGAACCTGATTGCGCGCGCCGGGCAGGGGCCGACCCGCCTCTGGTACTGCACTCACCTGGACACGGTGCCTCCCTTCTTCCCCTCCAGCGAAACGGCGACCCACATCGCCGGGCGGGGTTCCTGCGACGCCAAGGGCATCCTGGCGGCGATGCTCTTCGCGGCCCGCCAGCTGCGGGAGGACGGGGTTTCCGGCTTCGGGATGGCCTTCACCGTCGGCGAGGAAGTGGACAGCGCGGGCGCCATCCACCTCGAAGCGCGCGGCCCGGGTGGCCCGGCGGAAGGAGCCCATCTGGTCTGCGGCGAGCCCACGGAGGGGCTTATGGCGAGCGGCCACAAGGGCACGCTCCGGGTCCGTATCCGGGCGCGCGGGAAAGCGGCCCATTCCGCGTATCCCGAGGCGGGAGACTCCGCGGTCCATCGCCTGCTCGCGACCATCGCCCACCTCCAGTCGCTCGACTGGGGAAAGAGCGAGGTGCTCGGCGCGGCGACCCTGAATGTGGGAGTCATCTCGGGTGGGGTCGCGGGGAACGTCCTCGCTCCTTCCGCCGAGGCCACCCTCTACTGGCGGCTCGTCGGGGAGGCCGAACCGGCGCGGCGCCGCCTCGAAGCGATCCTGGCCGCCGACGACAACCTCAGCCATGAGCACGTCGGCCAGAACGACGCGGTCTTCTGCCGGACGCTCTCCGGCTTCCGAGTGGCCCCGATGTCGTATTCGACCGACATCCCCTTCATGCCCTCGTGGGGTACCCCGCTGCTCATCGGGCCGGGCAGCATCCACGACGCGCACACGGCTCACGAACACGTGCTGAAGAGCGACCTGGTGGACGCCGTCGGCTACTACCAGCGGATCGCCCACGAACTGCTCTAGGCCGGAGGCCGGCGCTCCGACTCCGCTTGTCCGACCTTCCCCCCGCCTCCCCGTTCCGCCTGCTGCGGCGCACGCTCCTCTCCTGGTTCGGAAGGCACAAGCGCCCGCTGCCGTTTCGCGAATCGCCGGACGCCTGGCGGGTCTGGGTGTCGGAGGTGATGCTCCAGCAGACCCGGGTGGAAGCCATGCTGCCGCGCTACCGGGCGTTCGTGGCGCGTTTCCCGGACCCCGGGGCGCTGGCGGACGCCTCCGAGGACGAGGTCCTGGCCGCCTGGGCGGGCCTCGGCTACTACGGCCGCGCCCGGGCGCTCCACCGGGCCGCGCGGGAACTGGCTGCCGAAGGCCGGGGAATTCCCGACGCCGCCGCGTCGCTGCGCAAGCTTCCCGGGGTCGGCGACTACACCGCGGCGGCGATCGCCTCGATCGCCTTCGGCGCACCGGTTGCCGCGGTGGACGGGAACGTGCGCCGGGTGTTGTCCCGGCTGTTCATGGTCGAGGGGTTCCCGGGGCGGGCGCGGTTCGAGGGGCGGGTCCGGGAACTCGCCGACCGCCTGATGGAAGCGGATGGCGGCCGGGATCCAGGCGACTGGAACCAGGCGGTGATGGAGCTCGGCGCGACGGTCTGCACTCCGGCGGCTCCCCGGTGCGGCTCGTGCCCGGTCCGTGAGTTCTGCTGGTCCCGGGTGGCGGGGCGCCAAACGGACTTCCCCGAACGTCCGCCGCGTGCGGCGCCGGTCTCCGTACGCCTGGCGGTGGCGGTCGTGCGGGACCGGGAGGGCCGGGTCCTGCTGTTCCGGCGTGGCGAAAGCCCCATGCGGGGCCTCTACGAGTTGCCGTGCGGCGAGTACCGGAGCGATGAGTCCGCCGAAGCGGCGCTCGTCCGGGAGGCGACCTCGCGCTACGGGATCCGCCTGCAGCCCGGGCGAGAGCTGGCCGGGTTCCGGCACACCGTGATGAACCGAAGGATCGCGGTGGCGCCGTTCGAGGCCGAGCTCGCGGATCCGGCCCCCGGCGGGATCGTTCCCGGCGGCCGGTTCGTGGACCCGCAGGACCTCGATCGGATCCCGTCCGGCTCGATGCTGCAGAAGGCGCTTCGGCGCGTCGGTTCCACTCCCTGAGCCGCCCGGGTCCGGCCGGAGGCTCGACTAGACTCCGCGCGCGACGACCGATGACCACTTTCCACGAACGCGTCGAAACGAAGTGGCAGGACCGCTGGGAGCGGGAGGGTTCGTTCCGGACGCCGGACCTGCCGGACGGGCCGCGCTACTACTGCCTCGAGATGCTCCCCTATCCGTCCGGGCGCATCCACATGGGCCACGTGCGGAACTACTCGATCGGCGACGTGGTCGCCCGCTACTACCGGCGGAACGGTTTCACCGTGATGCATCCCATCGGGTGGGACGCCCTCGGCCTGCCGGCCGAGAACGCGGCGCTCCAGCGGGGGGCCCACCCGGCCGACTGGACCACGCAGAACATCGACCACATGCGGCGCCAGCTCCGCCGGCTCGGGTTCAGCTACGACTGGGAACGCGAGTTCGCCACCTGCGATTCGTCCTACTACCGGTGGAACCAGTGGTTCTTCCTGAAGATGTGGGAGCGCGGGCTCGCCTACCGGAAGGACGGCACCGTGAACTGGTGCCCGGGGTGCGAGACCGTGCTCGCCAACGAACAGGTCGAGGCCGGAGCGTGCTGGCGCTGCGAGGCGGTAGTCGAGGAGCGGGAACTCCCCCAGTGGTTCCTGCGCATCACCGACTACGCCGACGAGCTGCTCGACGAGATGGAGCGGATGCCCGGCTGGCCGCAGAAGGTGCTGGTGCTGCAGCGCAACTGGATCGGGCGTTCGGAGGGCGCGGAGGTCCGCTTCCGCATCCCGGCCCTGGGAGACGGGGGCGACGTCCCGGTGTTCACCACCCGGGTGGACACCATCTACGGCGCGACCGCACTGGTGCTCGCTCCCCGTCACGCCGCCGCCGAGGCCATCGCGGCCCGGAACCCGGAGGTCGCCGACTACGTCCGCGCCGCCGCCGCCGCGCACCCCGGGGAGAGCCACCCGACGGGCGAGACCGAAAAGACCGGGGTGAACACCGGCTTCCGGGCGCTGAACCCCTTCTCGGGCGAGGAGATTCCGGTCTTCGTCGCCGACTACGTGCTCATGGAGTACGGGACGGGCGCCGTCATGGCGGTTCCGGCGCACGACGAGCGGGACTACGAGTTCGCGAAGGCGTACGGGATCGAGATCCGGACGGTCGTGATCCCGAACGATTCCGGCGGCGCGGCGGTGGAAGACGGCGCCTTCACGGAGTACGGGACAGTGGTGGATTCCGGCCCGTTCAGCGGTTTGCCCACCGAGGAAGCGAAGACCGCGATGGCGGAGCACGCCCGCGAGGGCGGTTTCGGCGAGCCCCGGATCGCCTGGCGGTTCCGCGACTGGGGGATCTCCCGGCAGCGGTACTGGGGCACGCCCATTCCGATGATCCACTGCGCGGCATGCGGCGAAGTGCCGGTGCCCGAGGACGACCTCCCGGTCGAGCTGCCGCGCGACGTCGAGATCACCGGCATGGGAGGGTCCGTGCTCTCGAGAATCGAGTCCTGGCTCCGGGTGGACTGCCCGCGGTGCGGAGCCGGCGCCCGCCGGGAGACCGACACCATGGACACCTTCGTGGACTCGTCCTGGTACTTCTACCGCTACCTCGATCCGCAAAACGCCGGGGCGCCCTTCGACGCGGAGAAGGCGCGCGCGTGGTTCCCCATCGATCTCTACATCGGCGGCGTCGAGCACGCTATCCTGCACCTCATCTACTGCCGGTTCTGGACCAAGATGATGCGCGACCTGGGGCTGGCCGGCACCGACGAACCGGTGGTCCGCCAACTGAGCCAGGGGATGGTCATCAAGGACGGCGCCAAGATGTCCAAGAGCAAGGGCAACATCGTGGACCCGGACGCCGTGGTGGAACGGCACGGGGCCGACGCGATCCGCCTCTACGTCCTCTTCGAGTCGCCGCCGGAAAAGGAGATGGACTGGACCGACGCCCGTCTCTCCGGACCGGCGCGCTTCCTGAGACGGCTGGAACGCATGATTCCCGGGGAGGCGGAATGGCTGGTCTCCACCCCGCTACCGGCCGGGGACGAGGACTTCGGGCCCGAAGACGTGGCGCTCCGCCGCAAGACCCATCAGACGATCCGGCGGGTCACCCGGGACCTCGAGGAACGCATCCATCCCAACACCGCGATCGCCGCCATCATGGAACTGACCTCCGCGTTCTCGCATCGCCTGCCGGAGGCCGCCAGCGAAGCCTCCCGGCGAGCCGTGCGGGAGGCGGCCGAAACGGTGATCTCGCTCCTCAACCCCATGGCGCCGCATCTCACGGAGGAACTCTGGGAGCGGCTCGGAGGCGGCCCGATGCTGGTGGAGACTCCGTGGCCGGCATGCGACGAGGATCTCGCCCGGGAGGAACAGGTGCTCGTCGTCCTGCAGGTGAACGGGAAACTCCGGGGCCGCCTGGAGGCGCCGGCGGGACTCGAACGCGAGGCGCTCGTCGGCCAGGCCCGGGAGAACGCGGGGATCCGCCGTCACCTCGAGGGACTCGAGGTTCGCCGGATCGTGACGGTGCCGGACCGGCTCGTGAACTTCGTGGCGTCCCGTCCGACGTGATTCCCGCCGCCCGCGCCGCCGGCCGGGAGCGGGGAGGGACGTCCGGCCGGAGCTGGAGCGGGGTGCTGTTGTCCGGGTTGTTGTTCCTCGGCGCCCTGGAAGGATGCGGCTACCGGCTCGCCGGCCTCGGCGGCGGGCTGCCGGGTCACATCCAGGTCGTCGCCATCCTCCCGTTCGACAACGAGAGCGCCTTCCCCGAAGTCGAAGAGGGGATGACGGAACAGATCATCGAGGGGTTCAACCGGCGGGGACGCTACGAGGTCCAGGAGATCGAGGAGGGGGCCCAGGCGGTGATGCGGGGCACGGTGCTGAGCGTGGATTTCTCGCCGGCGCAGCTCGATCCGGCGACGGGAGCGGCCTCCACGTATCTCATCATCGTGCGCGCCACCGTGGAGTTCACGGACATCGTCAATGACGTCGTGCTGTTCGAGTCGGACGAGTTCACGCTCCGCGACGAGTTCTCGATCGGGGACGACCCCGACGCCGCCTTCGACCGGGAGGGGCTCGCGTTCTCGCGGATCGCCAGCGCTTTCGCGGACTCCCTGCTGGTGGCGATTCTCGAAGGGTTCTAGCTGTCTGTGAATTCCACCCAACAGTCGGGTTTCGCGGCGCGCCGGCCCCCCAGGAGGGGGCGCGCCGCGGGGGTGGGGTGTGGGGAGGGGTATCC
>CAYUVU010000144.1:0-27289 GCA_964448205.1 uncultured Acidobacteriota bacterium | reverse complement strand
ACCACCACCGCCGGCGCTCCCGCCGCCGACCGGACGACAAGACACAAACGTAGTGCCAAGCTGCTGGCACCCGCTTTTCCAACGGGCGAACTGTCAGTGACTTACAGATCCCGATACGTCAAAAGTGGCGAAGTCGGGTGGAGACCGGCGTTCCAAGCCGTGCGTGCGATCCGGCCCAATGACGATCCGCGGCGGTTTCCCGCCTATCCCTTGAGGTAGGCGTTGCGGAGGAGGGGTTTTTGGACCTTGCCGGAGGGGGTGCGGGGGATGGTGGCCACGAAGACGATCTCGCGGGGGCGCTTGTAGCGGGCGAGGCGGTCGGTGCAGTGGGCGATGAGGTCGTCCGTTGAGACGTCGGTGGCGGGGACGACGTAGGCGATGGGCGCTTCGCCCCAGCGCTCGTCGGGGACGCCGAAGACCGTGGAGTCCTCGACCGCGGGGTGGCTTGCGAGCGCGGTCTCGACCTCGGAGGGATGGATGTTGAAGCCGCCCGAGATGATGATTTCCCGGGACCGGCCGACCAGCGTCACGTAGCCGGCTTCGTCCGCCCGTCCGAGATCGCCCGTCCAGCCCCAGCCGTCGCGGAAGTAGCGGGCCGTTTCCTCCTCGTCCCCGAAGTAGCCCTCCATCAGGTAGGGGCCGCGGGTCACGAGTTCGCCGACCGTTCCCGGCGGGACCGGATTCCCGTCCGCGTCCACGATCTGGAGCTCCACGCCTTCCGCGGGCCGGCCGACGGTGCCGACGTGCGCCTTCGTGTCGTGCGGCTTGAGGATCGTGAGCGGGCCGGTCTCGGACTGGCCGTAGTGGTCGGTGTAGCCGCAGTGCGGCAGCGCGGCCCGGCACTCCTCGATCAGGCCGGGCGGGGTCGGGGCGCCCCCGACGCCGATGTTCATGAGCGAAGGCAGCCGCTTCGGGTCGAAGGCCGGGGAGCGGAGCAGGTCGCGGACCTGGACCGGCACCAGGAACACCGAGGAGATCCCGTGGCGCTCGGTGGCCGCGATGAACTCCGCCGGATCCCACTTGCGGAGGATGACCGCGGTGCAGCCGCGGAGGATCGCGGCCTGGTACCAGATCATCAGGCCGACGGCGTGGAACATCGGGACCACGACCCCGACGACGTCCCGCTCCGTGATCTGGTGTTCGCGGGCGGTGCTGGCGGCCGAGACGTAGCGCGCGGTGTGGCTGACCACTGCTCCCTTCGGCCTTCCGGTGGTGCCGCCCGTGAAGGTCATGGCGACCGGCGCCGCGGGGTCGATGGCCCGGTCCGGCGGGCGGTCGGACGCCGCGGCGAGCGCAGCTTCGAAATCCGGGCTTCCGGCGACCAGCACCGTGGGAACCGCGCTCCGGACCTCGGCGCCGATCCGGTCCTGAACCGCCGCGTCCACCACCAGCGCTCGCGGGCGGGTGCGCTCGACGATCTCCGCGATCTCCGCCGCCGCGTAGAGCGGCGGGATGTGGACGAGCACGCTCCCGGCCCGGGCGTTGCCGAAGTGGACGACTCCGTATTCGGGACCGTTGAACAGGAGGCAGGCGATCCGGTCGCCGGGACGAATGCCCTCCGCGATCAGGAAGTTGGCGAATCGGTTCGCCAGCCGGTCGTACTCGCCGTAATCGAGCCGCCGCTCGCCGGCGATCAGCGCCGTCTTCTCCGGCCGGCGCCGGGCGGCGCGCCGCAGGATCTCGCCTGACTCCAAGAGACGGACCGGGTCAGACGGCTCCGACGCTCTGGTCGTCCGGAAGCCGGGCCATCGCCTCCATGGGGCCGAAGATGCTCTCCACGCCGGAACCGAAGACGTTGCCCGAGAGGACGTCGATGACCCCCTGGCGGCATTCCGGGTGCGCCTTCAGGAAGTCCGCGAAGTTGAAGCGCCGGTCGTAGAAGGCGTAGACCACCTTCCGGAAGGCGCGGATCCCGGCGATGAACTCCTCGGCGAAGCTGCCGAGGGCGGCGCCCGAGAGATCCCCTTCCCGGAGGCAGCGCCCGATCGTGTCGGCCGCGAGCTCGCCCGACTTGAGCGCGAGCAGGACGCCGGTCGAGTAGATGGGGTCGAGGAAGGCGAAGGCATCGCCCACCAGCACCCAGCCGTCTCCGGAAATGCGCTCGGCGCAGTAAGAGAAGTCCTGCACCACCCGGACGGGAATCGCCTGTTCGGCGCCCTCGAGGCGCGCCTCGAGCGCCGGACAGTTCCGGATCTCCTCGTCGAAACGCCGTTGGGCCTGGCCCGCGCCGGGGACCAGGTCGGCGAGGTCGCCGACCACCCCGACGCTCACCACGTCGCCGGCGAGCGGGATGTACCAGAACCAGGAGTCCCGGTTCCGGGTGTGCATGATCAGGGTCGCGCCCTCGTCCACGCCGGGGTCGCGCCGGGCGCCCCGGAAGTGGCTGAAGATCGAGATCTTCCGGAGGTGCGGCTCCGGGATCTTGAGTCCCAGCTTGCGGGCGATGAGCGCGGTGCGGCCGGTCGCGTCCACCACGACCCGCGCCGGGAGTTCGAACGCGGGGCCGTCGGCCGATCGCGCGCGAACCCCCACCGCGCGGTCGCTCTCGAAGACGACGTCCTGCACCTGGATGCCCTGGTGGACCTCGACGCCCCGGTCGGCCGCGTTCTCGAGCAGAAGCGCGTCGAACTCGCTGCGCCGCACCTGCCAGGTGGTGGAGCGTTCGTGCGGGTCAGTCTCCGAGAAGTAGAAGGGGGCCGAACCGCGGCCCGAGGCGCTGAAGAACTGGACGCTGTGCTTCTTCTGGAAGTGGCTCTCCTTCAGCCGCTCCACGATGCCGAGCCGCGCGAACGTCTCGTAGGTGTAGGGGACGAGCGATTCGCCCACCTTGAAGGGCGGCGTCCTCTCCCGTTCCAGGAGAGCGACCCGGAAGCCCTGCTCGGCGACGAGCGTCGCCGCCGTAGCGCCCGCGGGACCGCCGCCCATGACGACGACGTCCAGGCTCTCCGACGGCACGGAGTCAGGATCGAGACAAAAACCGTCGCCCCGTGTCCATCAGACGTAGGCGACGCCCCGGTTCTCGGGCTCGTAGAACTCGGGAAGCAGTGAGTCGACCTGGAGCAGTCCTCGCGGTGTAAGACGAATTGTGTCACTGTCAACCGTGGCCATGCTGTCACGCTCCAGCTTGGTGAACGCGGAACCGAACTCGTCGGTCAGTTCCACCCCGAACTTGTCGCGGAAGTACGAGGGATCGAGGTGCCCGAGCTTCAGTTGCAGGATGGTTTCCCGGATCAGGCGCTCCTTCGATGACGTGGCGAGAGCCCGGTCGATGGGAAAGGAACTCCCTTCGAGCGCCTCCAGGTAGGTGTCCCACGACGAGGTGTTCTGGTAGTGGACTCCGCCGAGGTGGCCGAAGGACGAAACTCCGGTCGCCATCATGTCGGCGCCACGCCATAAAGCGTCACGGTAGGTGAAGCGCGCCCCCCGCCCCTTCTTCTTGACGGTGTAGGCGCTCGAAGGCTCGAAGCCCGCCTTCGCGAACTCCTCGAAGGCGTAGGCGTGCCAGTCGCGGCGGGTCTGCCAGCTCGCGAACAGCGGCGCGTCGTCGTCGCCGTCCAGGATCTTCTTCGCGTACACCGTGTTGTAGGGCAATTCCATCTGGTAGACGGTGATGCTGTCGGGATCGAGATCGATCGTCTGCTGGACGGTGTCACGCCAGAGGTCCCAGGTCTCGCCGAGCATTCCGGCGATGAGGTCCACGTTGACCTGCTGGAAGGCCGCCTCGCGGATCCACGGCATGCACCGGTGGATCTCCTTCGTGGTGTGGGCGCGTCCGTTCTCCCGCAGGATCGCGTCGTTCATGTGCTCGAGGCCGAGGCTCAGGCGGGTGACCCCGATGTCCTTGATCGCGTGCACCTTGGCCTCGGTCAAGGTGCCCGGTTCGCACTCGAAGGCGACTTCGTCCAGCTCCGACCACGAGAAGGCGTCCTTCATCCGGACGACCAGGCCGAGAAGCTGCTTCGGGCTGATGAACGACGGGGTCCCGCCGCCGAAATAGACGAAGTGCAGCGGCCGGCCCGCGAGGTACGGCTGGGCCGCGTAGAACTCGATCTCCCGCGCCAGCCCGTCGAGGTAACGCTCGACTTCCTTGCTGTTCTTGTCGGTATAGACCCGGAAATAGCAGAACTTGCACCGCTTCCGGCAGAAGGGAATGTGCAGGTAGAGCCCGAGGTCGGGCGGCTCCGGGCCCGGCGCCGCGCCGAGGACCTCGTGGAGCGCCGGCACCTGGTCCGGCTCCCAGCGCGAATAGGGCGGGTAGTTGGAGACGAAGACGTTGCCGAGGTCGGACTCGGTGGCGCGCTCGGTCATTTCTCAGGGCCCGGCAGTTGCGGGAGGCTCGCCGTGCAGCAGAAGGAGCCGGATTCTATCGGCCCGCGTGGGCCGAAACCGTGCGTGGGGCCGCCTCAGCGCCGGCTCAGGGTGACGGGGATTCCGTGGCGCGGCTTCAGCGTCACCACGGCCTCCGTCTCGATCGGATGGCCGGGGACGACGTGCATCCGGAACCGCGGCACGAGCTGGGCGAGGATCAACTGGATCTCGAGCATCGCCATGCCGGCCCCGATGCAGGTGCGGGGTCCCGCCGCGAACGGCAGGTAGGCGAAGAACTCCCTCTCCTCCGCCCGTTCCGGAGCGAACCGGTCCGGGTCGAAGCGCTCCGGGTCGGGCCAGAACTCGGGATGGCGATGGAGCGCCCAGGTGACGATCCCGATCCAGGTTCTCGCCGGCAGCACGTAGTCGCCCATTTCCGTCTCTTCTTCCGCCCGGCGCACGACCCCCCACACCGGCGGATAGATGCGCATCGCCTCCTGCACGACCTGCTTGAGATAGGTGAGCCGGGGGAGGTCCTCCGTCCCGGCCGGCGCGCCGTGCAGCTCGGCCTCGAGATGTTCCACGAGCCGCGCCTCGATCCCGGGATGCGTCGCGAGCAGGTAGAGCGTCCAGGTAAGCGCCATCGCGGACGTCTCGTGCCCGGCGAGGATCAGCGTCACGGCCTCGTCCCGGATCTGCCGGTCGTCCATCCCCTCGCCGGTCTCTTCGTCCCGGGCCGCGAAGAGCCGGCCGAGGAGGTCGTCGCCGCCGTTTCCGCCCGGCCCGCGCTCGCCCATGAGCCCGTAGACGATGCCGTCCAGACGCTTCATCGCCCGCTTCCACCTGCGGTTGTAAGCCGTGGGGATCCAGGGATAGAGCGTCAGCAGCGAGCGCAGGTCGCTGGAGGACAGGTTCACGACCTCCAGGATCTCCGCCATTTCGGGGGCGTGCTCCTTGATGTCGCGCCCGAAGAGCGTCTCGCCGACGATGTCGAAGGTCAGCTCGCTCATCTCCCGGTCGATCCAGACGGCGTCTGCGGGACCTTTTTCGTCCCACCGGGCCAGCAGCGACGACGTCAGCTTGTTGATGGTCCCATCGAAACGGGCCAGCCGGCGGCTTGCGAACGCCGGCTGGATCAGTCGTCGCTGCCGCACCCAATCGGGTCCGTCGTTCGTGACCAGGCCGTTCCCCATGACCTGCCGGAGCATCCGGTAGTGCATCGTGTTCTTGGAGAAGTGGCGGTAGTCCCGCGTCAGCACCGGCCGGATGAGGTCCGGGTGGTTCACGAGACAGATGTCGAAGAGACCCCGCCAGCGCACGAGGTCCCCGTGCTCCTGGATCACCTCGTACATGACAGTGTGCGGGTTCCGGCCAGCCTCCCGGAGCCGGTGAAAACGCGGCGTCGTGGGCAGGCGCGGCTCCCGCCGCCGGATCGCTGGGGACACGGGCGACTCTTAGACTAGCCGCCTCATGACCGGCCTGCCGGGCGTCCGCGGCCTGCGGGCCGCTGCCCTGATCTCGATCGTGCTGGGCGTTGGCGCGGGTCCAGCGGCTGCGCAGTCTCCACCCTGCGAGTTCACGCCGGCGCCCGACACCGGCGGACGGGTGGCCGGACTGATCATCGGCGCCGACACGCTGCTGCCGGCCGGGCGGCAACCCGGCCACGGCGTGCATGTCCGCTGGAACGGCGGCATCGGTCAAGTGACGGATTTCGACACCCTCAGGGCGGCGTATCCAGAGGCCGCGGTCCTCGACTGCCGGGGCCGCGCCGTGCTTTCTCCGGGTTTCGTCAATGCCCACGAACACCCCGCCACCAGCTACGCCTTCCCCGACCCGAACCTGCATCCGGGGTACGCCCACCGCGACGAATGGCGTCTCGGCGCCGGCGGCAAGGCGGCGCTGCCGATCCCGGAGCGCTACGGCTTCGCACCCGGCAACGCGCGAACGAATGCGGTGCTGACGGCGATGGAGTTACGGCACCTGCTGGGTGGCGCCACCACGATTGCGGGGTCCGGAGGCGTGCCCGCCGTGATCCGGAACGTTGGCCGTCACGCGCGGCCCGGCGATCTGGCGCTCTACGACGCGGAAGCAGACGTACGGACCTTTCCCTTCTCGTTCTCGGTCGTCGAGGACCTTGCGGACGAGTGCCGAGGTGGCCCCGCCCACGCCTTCGCGCCCGGCGAGGACGACGACCTGACGTTCATGGCCTACGTGCCGCACGTGGGGGAGGGCCGGGCCGCGAGCTGCGCCGCGAGGGCGGAAGTGGCGCGCTACCTGGAGCGCGTCAAGCGCCGCGACCGGCGCTATTCGCTCGTCCACGGGGTCGCGACGGACCGCGACGACTACGCGGTGATGCGGGAGTTCGACGTCACGCTGGTCTGGTCGCCCCGGTCGAACCTCGCCCTCTACGGCGAGACGATCGATCTCGCCGCGGCGGTGGAAAGCGGGGTGCGCATCGCGCTGTCGACGGACTGGTCGCCGAGCGGGTCGTTCACCATGCGGGAGGAGGTCCGGTGCGCGCGGCGGGTGGCGGAGGCTTCCGGGACCGCGCTGTCCGGCGAAGCGCTCTGGCGGATGGCCACCGCGAGCGGCGCCTACGCGCTGGGGCTGGAGGACCGGTTCGGGGCGATCCGGCCCGGGCTCCGGGCGGACCTGATGCTGGTCCGGCACGCCGGCGGCGATCCGTACGAGTCGGTGCTGGCGGCGGGGGACGAGGACGTCCTGGCCATGTGGGTGGACGGCCGGGCGCTCTTGCTGTCCGCGGAGCTCGACGCGCACCTGAGCGAGCGGGAGTGCATGACGCTGCCCGGCGTCGCGCCGCGGGTCTGCGGGGTGCTCGAGGAGCTCGATCTGTCCCCCGGAGGGTTCGCGGACCTCACGCGGGACGTGGTCCCGGTGAACGACGTCGGCCGCCAGGCCCCCTGCGAGCCGTAACGCCGCTCTACCGCAGCACCACGCTGGCGGACGGGAGGGCGCCGCCTCCGGCCTCCGCCCGGTAGAGCTCCCCCGCGGCCGCCGCGAGCGGCGGCGCCAGCGATCCCGTGGTGACGACCTCGCCGGCGGCGAGCGGACTCCCGTGGTCGGCGGCCATCTCCACGAGCACGCCGACCGCATCCAGCGGGTTCCCGAGGACCATGCGGCCCGCCCCGTCGGCCACGTGGCGCGGGGATTCCGAGCCCGTGGACAGGGTCATCGAGACGGTGAGCGCGGCCATCGCGGCGGCGGTGGCCTCCGGATCGGTCACCGGGACCGTCGGCCCCACCGCGAGTCCGTGATGGATCCCGCCGGCCGCCACCGCGTCGGCGGGGCGCATGTTCCATCCGGGATAGGGCGAGTCCACGATCTCGAAGCCGAAACCGATTTCCGCCACGTGGCGGGCGACCGCGGCGCCCCGGTCTCCGCGCTCGGGGACGGAGCGGAGCACGACCACCACCTCGATCTCGACCTTGGGTTCCACGGACCCCGCCATGGAGATCGCCGGGGTCTCGCCCCCGGGGCCGGTACGCGTGACCGTCTCCTCGAACATGGTCCCCCACACCGGATGGGTCAGCCCGGCCGCTTCCCAGAGCGCCGGGTTCGTGAACCCGATCTTCCGTCCGGCCACCGGGGAGCGGGCGGCGCGGCGGCAGGCGACGATCCCCGCCACCTGGTAGGCCTCGTCGAACCCGAAACCCGGAACGCGGCCGGTGAAGGGGGTGAGGCGTCCGCCCGCGGCGCGCGCGGCGATGATCTCCTCGGCGATCGGGACGGGGTCGAAGGATGGGTCGGTCATGGGGATTCTCCGGCCGGGCAGTGTACGGATAGAGTCGGGCGCCGCCACCGGCGCCTCTCCCGTTGTTCAGCATCTCCGTCCGCGACCACGTGATGTGCTCCCACTCGCTGCGCGGCGAAATGTTCGGCCCGGCGCAGAACCGCCACGGGGCGACCTACGCGGTCACCGCTGAGTTCCGCGGGGCGGAACTGGATGAACACGGGGTGCTGCTGGACCTCGCCTGGGCGAAGGACGCGCTCGGGGAGGCGCTCGCGCCGCTCCGCTACGCCGATCTCGACGAGACGTTTCCGGGCGTGAACACGACGACCGAGTTCCTCTGCCGCCACGTGCACGGCGAGCTGGCTCGGCGCCTGCCGGAGGGCTTCGCCGGCGTGATCCGGGTGGAGCTCGTCGAGAATCCCCTCATGGCGGCGGCCTACGAGGCTCCCGTTCCCTCCTGAAAGGACTTCCCTTGACCGACGACGATCGTTCCCAGAGCCTCGACACCCGCGCCGTCCATGAGGGGGCGCTTTCCCCCCGGCCGCTCGGCGCGGTTTCGACGCCGGTGTTCCAGACCGCGAACTTCGAGTACCACGGCGAGCAGTACCACGACGTCGGCTACCTGCGGCTTTCGAACAGCCCGAACCACTCGGTGCTCCACCGCCGGATCGCCTCGCTTGAGGGCGCCGAGGACGCCCTGGTCACCGGAAGCGGGATGGCGGCGATCTCGTCGGCGCTCCTGACCTTCCTGGGCGCCGGGGACCACCTGCTGGTGCAGGACGTGGTGTACGGCGGCACCGCGAACATGCTGGAGCACGACCTGCCGCGCTGGGGCATCCACCACACCCGGATCGACCCGCAGGACCCGTCGTCCTGGGAAGGCGCGATGACGCCCACGACGCGGCTGATCTACGTGGAGACGCTCACCAATCCGCTGGTGCAGATGGCCGATCTGGAGGCGGTGGTCGAGTTCGCGCGGGCGAACGGGTTGATCTCGATGATCGACAACACCTTCGCAAGCCCGGTGCTCTGCCGGCCGGCCGAACTCGGGTTCGACCTGGTGATGGAGAGCGCCACCAAGTACATGAATGGCCACAACGACCTCGTGGCGGGGTCGATCGCCGGGTCCGCCGAACGGGTGCGCCGGATCAAGCTGACTCTCGACCACCTCGGGGGGTCGCTCGATCCCCACGCCTGCGTGCTGCTCGAGCGGGGGCTCAAGACGATCGGCCTCCGAGTGCGGCGGCAGTCGGCGAACGCGCTGGAGCTGGCGCGCTTTCTGGCGGGACGCCCGGAGATCGAGGAGGTCCACTACCCGGGTCTGGCGTCGCACGCCCAGCACGCCCGGGCGGCGCGCCTGCTGGACGGCGGGTTCGGGGGGATGATGGCGTTCGTCCACGGGGGCGGCGGCGCGGAAGCCGACGCCTTCGCGTCGCGTCTCGAGCTGCCCACGGTGGCGGCGAGTCTGGGCGGGGTGGAATCGCTCATCGTGCGGCCGGCCGCCGCGATCCACAGCGGCCTGCCGCCGGAGGCGCGGGCGGAGATGGGGATCAACGAGGGACTGATGCGGTTCTCCACCGGCGTCGAGGCGGCGGAGGACCTGATCGCCGACTTCGCGCAGGCGCTTGGAACGCCGGTCTCCAGACCGGCATAGCCGCGCGTCCAGCGCGGCGTCCTGGTACTTGACGGATCCACCACGACGCGCCGCAAGCAGGAGCACACCGGACCGATGGACACGACGAGGGCGCGGACGGGCGAGCCGGCTTTTCCGCCGCTCCCCGGGGAACGCTTCGGGATCATCTACGCGGACCCCCCCTGGGACTACAAGGGCCAACTCCAGCACGCGGGCCCCGCAAGCGGCGACACCGGCGGGGCGATCCGGCACTACGCCACGGTCACCCTCGACGACCTGAAGAAGCTGCCGGTCGGGTCCGTGGCGGCGGCGGACTGCCTGCTCTTCCTGTGGGCGACCAGTCCCCACCTCGACCAGGCGATCGATCTCGGCAAGGCGTGGGGTTTCGACTGGGCCACGGTCGCCTTCGTCTGGGACAAGGGCCGGGTGAATCCGGGCTTCTACACGATGAGCCAGTGCGAGCTGTGCCTGGTGTTCCGGCGCGGCCGCATCCCGACGCCCCGGGGCGCGCGCAACGAGCGCCAGCTCGTCCGTGCGGAGCGGGGGCCCCACTCGGCCAAGCCGGAGGAGGTGCGGCGCCGGATCGAGCGGATGTTCCCGGAGCAGCGGAAGATCGAACTCTTTGCGCGGCGGGAGGTTGAGGGGTGGACGGCCTGGGGGCTCGAAAGCGGCGCGGAGCCGGAGCGGAGTCTGTTCACCGGATAGAGTCCGGGCGTGGCCTGGTGGATGTGGATCGGAGCCGGGATCGTCCTGGCTCTGATCGAGTTGTTGGCCGGCGGCGAACTCTGGCTCCTGTTCGCCGGGATCTCGGCGATCGTCGTGGGGCTGTTGGCCGGCGTCGGGATGACCGACCTGGCGGCGCAGTTCCTGGTCTTCTCGGTGCTGGCCGTCTCGGCGTTCTTCGTGAGGCGGCGTCTCACGCGCCCGGTGGACACCGGCAAGGTCGGGAGCGAATCGCTGGTTGGCGAGATCGGGCCCGCCACCTCGACCATCCTGCCCACTACACCCGGAAACGCCGAGTTCCGGGGTTCCTCCTGGCCGGCGCGCAGCGCGACCGGACACCCGATCGAGGCGGGAACGGTCGTGCGCGTCGTGCGCATGGAGGGGATCACGCTGTTCGTCGAGCCGGAGTGAGGCTCTGAGATATGGAAGTAACGAGTTTTTCGATCGTCACCGTCCTGATCGCCGTGGTCGTCGTGATCACGCTCTACCGGACCGCCCGGGTCGTGCCCCAGCAGCAGGTCTTCGTGGTGGAACGGCTGGGGCGCTACCGCAGCAGCCTGCAGGCCGGCTTTCACATCCTGGTTCCGTTCCTGGATCGCGTCGCCTACAAGCACTCGCTGAAGGAGCGGGCCATCGACGTCCCGCAGCAGGTCTGCATCACCCGCGACAACGTCCAGATCGCCGTCGACGGTGTCCTCTACCTGCAGGTGGTGGATGCGCAGCGCGCCTCCTACGGGATCGGCGACTACGGGTTCGCGATCGCCCAACTCGCCCAGACGACGCTCCGTAGCGAAGTCGGCAAGATCGATCTCGACCGGACCTTCGAGGAGCGGGCGGCGATCAACGCGGCCGTGGTCCAGGAAGTGGACCGCGCCAGCGATCCCTGGGGGGTGAAGGTCCTCCGCTACGAGATCCGCGACATCGCGCCGCCGCGGGACGTGCTGGCCGCGATGGAGAAGCAGATGCGCGCTGAGCGCGAGAAGCGCGCCACCATCCTCGAGTCCGAGGCCGACCGCGAGTCGCAGATCAACCGCGCCGAAGGCGAGAAGCAGCGTGTCATCCGCGAATCGGAGGCCCAGCGCCAGAGGCAGATCAACGAGGCGGAAGGTGAGGCCCATGCCATCCGCGCCGTCGCCGAGGCCACCGCCGAGGGGATCCGCAAGGTGGGCGACGCCATTTCCGCGCCCGGCGGGCTCGAATCCGCCCGCATCCGCGTGGCCGAGCAGTACGTGTCAGAATTTGGCAACCTCGCCCGCACCAACAACACCATCATTCTCCCCTCCAATCTCGCGGACGTGTCCGGTTTTGTCGCTACCGCGATGGAGGTCGTCAAGGGCGCGGGGAGTCCCGCGGCGAAGTCCTAGGCGGAGCAACGGCTTGGAACGCCGGTCTCTGACCGGCATCGCGCGGGAGCGCGAAACCCGGACCGATGGCGTCGCGTCCTGTCAACCGGTCGGGAGGAACGGGAACTCATACGAGTTAGCCTCGCGGAGAGTCTCGCCTAGTTGGCAACTTTCTTAGAAGGAAACACAGTTCTCAACTTAGCCAAACAAAGGTGACTGACAGCATGATCGAAGTTCTGACAACGGCCTTAGTGCTAGCGACGATTACTCTGGCCTATTACTCATACAGGCAATGGCAAGCCCTAAAGCCCTATCACAGAATATCCGCCAAGATAATCCGATCTGATGTAACGGGTGTGTATGAGTTGGAAATTGCTAATCTGTCTAACGAGTACGTAGCGGACTTAGTCTTCAAGGGGCAGCAGCAAGATTCTCGGGTCATTGAGATCCTTCAGCGAGGCACCAATGGGCCAATCTATGATGAATCCATTAGCATCCAGATTCCTCACATGAGGTCCGGTGAAGTCGTCCGCCCAATGTACGTTGTGGCCGGGAGCCTGCGGACAGTATTGGAAGAGAATCTAACGGAAGAGTTCGGGCTTTACTACACCGCTTCTTACAAGGATAAGTCGGGGCATCTTCGCAGCGATGATGGCACCGCCATTTTCCCCCCGAATCTCGTTGAACTCGAACTCCCGATTGCCAAGATGGCAGACTCGCTGGAGGCAGTGGCGAAGAATCTTGGCCCTCACGGATTAGGAAGGAGCGTAACTGCTATCTTGGCGAAGGTGTCCAAAATCGAGGACTACTTCATTCACTACATTCCTACGGGAGAGGTCAAAGAGGGCTAATTTCGTATGTAAGTCCCGGAGGAACGGCTATCGCCCGCCCACAGCATGAAGATGACGATCTCGCTCTCCAACGAGCAGGCGAAACGGCTGGCGGAGCTGTGCCGAGATGAGGGCATCTCACGTGCGGAGGCGGTACGCCGTGCGGTGAGCCGCTATCTGACCCACCACCGGCAGCGGGAAGATGTGTTCGGGATCTGGAGGGGACGCGTGACCGAGGGTCCCGTCTATGAGCGACCACTCCGGGAGGAGTGGCGCTGAGTCAGAAGGGACGGTCTTCAGACCGGCACGCGGGCCGAAGGTCTGTTTCTCATGGGCGAGAGCAAGGTGCCCCACCTTCCAGGAGTTGACGGCGCGACGGGCCGGTACGCAGCGGTCTAAGCGGCCCATACCGCGACCCCGTCGCCGTTTGGTCCGGATTCGTCGAGGTCGCAAATCTCACTGATCAGCCCGAACGCCTTAGCTTGTTCTACGGGCACAACGGCAGGGGTTCCTCCATCCAGAGCTTCGAGAATACGGGTCGGAACCCTTGCGCGAGAATTGATGATCTGTCGGCTCAGTTCAATGTCACTTCGCAGACGCTTTTTCGCTTCGTCGATTTGGCGGAGCGTTTTCCTCGCGTCAAATCCCCAGTCGTATTCATGAAAGAAAAAGCGAGACAAGGGGGACGCCGTCCTGGTACTTCCGGCTAGGAAGACCGGGATGGCGGCACTACCGACGTGCCCAACAGCATGCATCCTTACCGGGACCGGGAGTTGCAGCAGGAAGTTGAAGAGAGCCAGTGACTGATCGGTACTCCCCCCCTCGCTCGCAAACATAACCACTAACGATCCGAAATCGGGCCGTTCAAGAACCTGGCATATTCGCGAACGTAGGTTGCTCGCGGTTTGAATGTTGACGCCGCCGCTGAACGCGAGCCGGTATTCCATCTCACACTTCCTGTTGGAGCTTAGTGCGCCCGAGCCCAGCGAGTGAGGGCAACGGCAAAGTTGTTGAACATATTCCCTGGTGCGACCCACATCGTCTCGGAGGTCCAGAACATTCCCGTAGGAACGCTCTGACGTTTGGGCGTCAAGTCGTATTTGAAATTCCTGATCGCATCCGCGTTCCATGCCAACGCGTCTTCAAGACTCGCAATCGAGACTGACATGACCTTGGGTCCCAATTGTTTGATCCCTTCCGCTACTGCGGCTTCGTACGCTACTGCGCTCTCATCGTAGAGGCGTCTGACGTTGTTCTGTGTTTCAGGGCTGAGTTCCAAGAATAGGGCCAGAATGTTGTGGGTTGGCTGGGCGACACTGCCTTTCTCCTTTTCCCACAGGTGTTTGATTACAAGTTCGACAGTGATCGTGTAAAGGACAACGCCCGTGAGAGCATTACCCAGTCTCTGATCTGACTGGGCTTTCTCTACCGAGCCGCTTGCTTCGACTGTGTCCCTCGAGATCGGCATCGGCGCTCCCGGCGATGTACACGCCTGAAGGCACTCGATGCCCATGGAGAGATACAGGGCCGCATCTATCTTCCTTGTAACGTTGGTCATGTACGGGTCACTTTCTGGCGAGACTGGTCTAGCTGGATCCTAGTTTCCAAACGAGCTGTCCCACCGAGACTGCATCTAGAGCGGCCAGGGTGGCAACGGCTAGCGTCCGGGACCGGGCTGCGGTGCAGCTTGGCCGACCCGATGGTACGTCTCCTCCTTCCACGGTGGCCCCGTGGCGCCCAGCCGTGTGGCGTACGGGCGTTCCTAGCTGGCAGCGCCCTTTCGCTGATCAGCGGCGCGCGGAGGGAAGAATCATCGCGAAGACCAACGTCGCGCCGTGCGCGGTGCTCCGCACCGCGCGTGCCGGCTGAAGCCGGCGTTCCAAGCCGGATCAGTCGCCCGATCTGTTGCCCTGCATGGCCCGCCAGACCTTTTCGGGTGTGAGCGGGGTGTCGAGGTGCTCCACGCCGAACGGACGGAGCGCATCCATCACCGCGTTGCAGACGGCGGGCGTGGAGCCGATGGTGGCGGCCTCGCCGATTCCCTTGACGCCGAGGGGATTCACTGGTGTCGGGGTGACGGTGCGGTGGAGTTCGTACTTCGGCAGCATGTCGGCCTTGGGGACGGCATATTCGAGGAGCGTTGGGGTCAGCAGGTTCCCGTCGGCGTCGTACACGGCGTCCTCGTAGAGCGCCTGGGCGATGCCCTGCGCGAGCCCGCCGTGGACCTGCCCCTCGGCGAGCAGCGGGTTGATGACCTTGCCGCAGTCGTCCACCGAGATGTAGCGGACGATCTCGACCGCGCCGGTATCGGGATCGATCTCTACCGCGCAGAGGTGGGTCCCGAACGGGAAGGTCTCGCCGGGCGGCTTGAAGTCCACGTCGGCGGTGAGCTCCGCCGCGCTTCCTTCGGGCGCCTCCGCCGAGTAGGCGAACGCGGCGATGTCGGTCCATCCCACCGCCCGGGCGGGTGAGCCGGCGACGAAGAAGCGGCCGTCCTCGAAGCGGATGTCCTCGGTCGCCGCCTCGAGGAGCCGGGCGGCGAGCGCTTTCGCTCGCTCGCGCACCGTTTCGGCGTTGTTGAAGATCGCCGCGCCGCCCACCGGGGCGCTCCGGCTGCCGAAGGTGCCGATCCCGCGCGGGCACTCGTCGGTGTCGCCGTGGAGCACGGTGACGTCGTCCAGCGAGACGCCGAGCTGGTCGGCGGCGATCTGCGCCCAGGCGGTCTCGTGCCCCTGCCCGTGCGGCGAGGTGCCGCTGCGCACCGTGACCGCGCCGTCGGGCTCCACCGTGACGCCACCGGCCTCCCACGGCCCGAAACCGCAGATCTCCACGTAGCAAGCGAGGCCGATCCCGAGCGGCTTGCCGCCCTCGGCGCGCCGCCGGGCCTGCTCGGCCCGGAGCCCGGCGTAGTCGCCGGCCTCGAGCGCCTTGTCGAGGGCCTTCTCGTATTCGCCGCTGTCGTAGGTGAGGCCAGTCGCGGTCCGGTAGGGGAACTTGTGCGGCGGGATCAGGTTGCGGCGCCGGATCTCGGCGGGATCGATCCCCAGCCGGGCGGCCAGCACGTCGAGCGCCCGCTCGATCAGGTAGGTGGCCTCCGGACGGCCGGAGCCGCGGTAAGGCTCGTTCGGCGCGGTGTTCGTGAACGCGCCGACCGCGTGGGCGTGGGCGGTGGCGACGTCGTAGGGCCCCACGATCATCGCCCCGGTGAGCGACGGGGTGGTGGGCCCGGGCCGGCTGAAGTAGGCGCCCGAGTCGTAGAGGACGTCCACGTCGCAGTGCCGGACCCGTCCGTCCCGGTCGGCCGCGACGTCGAGGGTCACGAACAGGTTGCGGCCATGGGTGGTGGTCTGGAAGTCCTCGGTGCGGGTCGCGAACCAGCGCACCGGCCGGCCGAGCTTCAGCGCCAGCCAGGGGACGAGGACTTCCTCGGCGTAGAGGTTCGCCTTGGCGCCGAACCCGCCGCCCACCTCGGGCGCGATGGTCCGGAGGCGCTCCTCCGGGATCCCCAGGATGCGCGCCACGCTCGACTTGACGCGGTGCGCGGACTGGGTGGAGGTCCACATGGTCACCCGGTCGCCGTCCAGCCGGGCCGCGACCGCCCGCGCCTCCATGGCGCTCGGAATGAGCCGCTGGATCCGGAAGTCGAGCGAGAGCTCGACCTCGCCCGCCGCCGCCTCGGGCGCGCCCTCGGGGTGGAGTTCCCAGACGAAGGCCCGGTTGCCCTCCGCCTCGTCGTAGAGCGGCTCCGCGCCATCGGCCCGCGCTGACCGGGAATCGCCCGCGCCGGGAAGGTCCCGGTAGTCGACGTCCACGAGCGCCGCGGCGTCGACGGCCTGCTCGGCGGTCTCTGCCACCACGGCCACCACCGGATCCCCGACGGTGAGCACCTTCTTGTCGGCGAGCGCCCAGCGGGCGGGGATGTGAAGCTCGGTGAACGCGCCGCCGTCGGGGGCCTTGGCCACCGGGAACGGCCGTTTCAGCGTCGGGAGGATGTCCGCCGCGGTGAACACCCCGGCGACTCCCGGCGCGGCAGCGGCTTCCTCCGTCTCGATGGAGACGATCTCCGCGTGCGGGTAGGGGCTCCGGACCACCGCGAGGTGCAGCGCGCCGGGTAGGGGGATGTCCGGCGTGTAGAGCGCCCGGCCGGTGACCAGCCGGGGGTCCTCCCGCCTCCGGACCCGCTCGCCGATGGTCTGGGTTCTGATCGCCAAGTCTGGGTGCGCCGTCCGAAGGGGGGCGATTCTAACGACGGCGCGTTCCCTGACCCTGTAATACCTCCGTGACGGCGGCGTATTCACGGGAAGACGGCGGTCGTGTCACGATCCCGTCCGCTTTGGCACCTCCCTCAGGATCCGATCCCGCCCTCGCGCGCCTCTCGGGCGTCAGCCACCGCTACGGGGACGTCCTCGCCCTCGATCGGCTCGATCTCGAGGTCCGCGAAGGCGAGGTGCTCGCCGTGCTGGGCCCGAACGGCGCCGGCAAGACCACCGCGGTCAGCCTGCTCCTCGGGACGCTGGACCTCCAGTCCGGTGCCGCCCGGGTCTTCGGCAGCGCCCCGGACGCGGCCGAGGTCCGCCTCCGGCGGGGCGCCATGCTGCAGGTCTCGGGCGTCCCCGAGACGCTCACCGTCGGGGAGCACCTGGCGCTCTTCCGCGCCTACTACCCGTCGCCGCTGCCGACGGCGCGGCTGCTCGAAATGGCGGGGCTCCAGGAACTCCGCGACCGGCGTTTCGGGAAGCTCTCCGGCGGGCAGAAGCAGCGGGTGATGTTCGCGCTGGCGCTCGCCGGCAACCCCGAGCTCGTGTTCCTCGACGAGCCGACCGCGGGGCTGGACCTGGACGGCCGGCGGCGCCTCTGGGACGAGATCCGCGGGCTGAAGGCGGCCGGCCGCACTGCCGTCCTCACCACGCACTACCTGGAGGAGGCGGACGCGCTCGCCGACCGGATCGCGGTGATCCACCGCGGGCGGCTGATCGCCGAGGGGAGCCCGGAGGAGATCAAGTCCCGCACCGCCGGACGGGTGGTGCGCTGCGTGACGACGATTACCGCCGAGACGGCGCGGTCCTTCCCCGAAGCCGCCGGGGCGGAGACGAAGGGGCAGCACCTCGAGGTCGTGACCTCGGAACCGGAAGCGGTGCTCCGCCGGATGTTCGCGCTCGACCCGGAACTGAGCGACCTGACGGTGGCCGGGGTCGGGCTCGAGGAGGCGTTCCTCGCGCTCACCGGCGACGGCGCGGGACCGGAGGGGAACGGCGCCGGCCCGGAGGGAGGGACCTAGGTGGACGCCTCCGCCCAGTCCGTTCTCCGCCGCGGTGTGGGGTGGCACATCCGTATCGCCCTGCTCGAGACCCGGTTCCAGTTCCTGAGTTCGCTACGGCTGCCCGCGTTCGCTATCCCGACGCTGCTCTTCCCGGTGTTCTTCTACCTGTTCTTCGCCGTGATCTTCCAGTCCGGCGGGCCGTCGCTCGTGGCGCCGACCTACATGCTCGCCACCTACGGCGTGTTCGGCGTCCTGGGTCCGTCGATCTTCGGCTTCGGGGTGGGGCTCGCCCAGGAACGGGACACCGGGGCGCTGCTGTTGAAGCGGACGACGCCGATGCCGGCCGGCGCCTTCCTGTTCGCGCGCGTCGCGACGGCAGCGATCTTCGGAGCGGTGGTCGTCGCGGTGTTGTTCCTGCTCGCGGGATTCGCCGCCGGCGTCGAACTCCACCGCTCGCAGTGGTTCTCCCTCGCCGGCATCATCCTCGCCGCCGTCCTGCCATTCAGCGCCATCGGCCTCGCGATCGGCGCCTGGGCGAAGCAGCAGGCGGCGGTCGCTGTGGTGAACCTGGTGTTCATCGGGATGTCGCTGATCTCCGGACTCTGGGTGCCGATCTACATGCTCCCGAACGTCATGCAGGACATCGCCATCGCCTTTCCGACTTTCCACCTCGGCCAACTGACGCTCAAGGTGATCGATCTCGATCTGGGTCGGTCCGTGTGGTTCCACGTCGTGCTCCTGGGCGGGCAGACCGCGGTCTGCCTGGCGGTGGCGGCGGCGGGGTTCCGCCGGTTCTCCGGGCGGTAGGAACATGGCCACTCCGGAGCGCTCCCCCTGGCGCCGCGACCCGTGGATCGCTCTCGCCGGACTCGCCGCCTTCGCGGCCCTGCTCATGATCCTGCCGGTGCCCGACCCGGCGGATCCGCCCGGGGGGCCGCTCCCGGAGACCAACTTCGCGGTCGTGGACGTAACCGTGTTCGACGGGGAGGAGTTCCGGCCGCACCGGGACGTCTGGGTCGAGGACGGCGGCATCCGCGCGGTCGGAGCGCGGCTGGCGCTGCCGGACGGCCTGCCCCGGGTGGACGGCCGCGGCCACACCCTGCTGCCCGGGCTGATCGACGCCCACACCCACACCTTTGGGCTGGTGTTGACCGACGCGCTGCGGTTCGGGGTGACCACGGTGTTCGATCAGTTCACGTCGCCGTCCATCCTTGCTCAGAAGCGCGCGGCCCGCGAGGACCTGTCCCAGGGCAACGAGGCGGATCTCTTCTCCGCGGGCAACGTGGCGACGGCTCCCGGGGGGCATGGAACCCAGTTCGGGGTGCCGGTGGAGACGCTGACGAGTCCCGAGGAGGCGCCGGAGTTCGTCCGGGAACGGAAGGAAGAAGGCTCCGACTGGATCAAGATCATCTGGGAGGACGGCGGCACCATCGGTGCGGACATCCCGACGCTCGACCGGGCGACGATCGCCGCGGTCATCGAGGCCGCCCACGCCGAGGAGTTGCTCGCGGTGATGCACGTGAGCACGCTGGAGCACGGGCTCGCGGCGCTCGAGATGGGCATCGACGGGCTCGTTCACGTCTGGGGCGACGAAGTGATCTCCGAGGCGGACGCGGCCCGCTTCGCCGAAGCCGGGGTCTTCGTGATCCCGACGCTCTCGGTGCGGGTCGCCGCGGCGGGGGAGTCCATGGGGCCGGACCTGCTCGCGGCGACCCGGCCGGAGGACGTGTCGGACATGCAGCGCCAGACGCTCGCGCAGACGTTTCCCCGGCCGGTCGGAACCAGCGAGGCCTCGATCGAGAGCGTCCGCCGGCTCCACGCCGCGGGGGTGCGGATCCTGGCGGGGACCGACGCCCCGAATCCCGGCACCGGATTCGGGATCTCGATGCACGGGGAGCTGCGGCTGCTGGAGCGGGCCGGGCTTGGCGCCGCCGAGGCCCTGGCGGCGGCGACCGGCGTGGCCGCCGACGCCTTCGGAATCGAGGACCGGGGACGGCTCGCGCGCGGCCTGATCGCCGACCTGCTGCTCGTCGCCGGCGACCTGGAGGGTGACCTGAGCCGGACCACGGCCATCGCGGGCGTCTGGAAGGACGGCTTCCCCGTGGAGGCAGCGTGGGCGCTGCCCCGCCAACCCGAATAGCGAAGGTGGCGCGTACGGCTTGGAACGCCGGTCTCTGACCGGCACGCGCGGTGCTCCGCACCGCGCACGTCGTAACCCCACCCGGCAAAGGCGGTTCCCGCCTCGGCGCGGAGTTCAGGAGCGGAGGTGAGACGCACGGCTTGGAACGCCGGCTTCAGCCGGCACCGCCAGTGCTACATGTGGCCGCCACCGACCTGGCGAATGCGACATGTGGCCGGCGAGATATCTCGCCCGCGGGTCTGGTAGGTTCGCGCTTCTTCCCCCCGGAGGTCCCCGCATGAAACTCCGCACGTCCCGCAGAACGTTCCTCGGCGCCACCGCCGCCGGCATCGCCGGCGCCGCGCTCCCCGCATCCCGGACCGCCGCCGCGCCCGACGCGGCGGAACGCCAGCGCCTCATCGAGCTCGCCCACTTCGGCAAGAAGGCCCCGGCCGAGGGCGCCGGCGGGATGGCGATCACCTCGCACCCGCTTGCGACCCGCGCCGCCATCGACATCCTGAAGCGGGGCGGGAACGCCTGCGACGCGGCGCTCGCGGCCTCGATCACCCAGACGGTGGTCGAGCCGCACATGACCACCATCACCGGCTGCCTGTCGCAGATGTACTTCGACCAGGCGACCGGCGAGACCACCTACGTCAACGGCAACGTGAACGCGCCGATGGCGCCGCTCCCCGGCTACGGCCGCCACGACCTGGCCGGCGGCCGCGGGGTCGCGGTGCCGGGCTGGTGGGGCGGCTTCGAGGCGGCCCACGACCGCCACGGCTCGCTTTCCCGGAAGGACCTGATGGCGGACGCGATCGCCTATGCCCGGGACGGGTTCGAGATGCACCCGTTCCTCTGGGGCGAGGTCTTCATCCAGTCCGACAAGATCGGGAAGACCGCCGCCGGCCGCGAGATCTTCTTCGACGGAAACGCCATCCCGCGCCCCGGGGCGACGCTCTACCAGAAGGAGGCGGCGGACACGCTGGAGCGGCTCGCCGAAGAGGGGAACGACTACTTCTACCGGGGCGACTTCGCGAAGGAGGTCTGCGAGGTGGTCCAGGCGCACGGCGGCGTCCTGACCCCCGAGGACTTCGAGCGCTGGGAGCCGCGCTGGCAGGAGCCGGCGTGGGGGTCCTACCGGGATCTCCGGATCGCCGGTTCCCCGCCGCCCGACAACGGCGGCACCCACATCATCGAGATGCTGCACATGCTGGAGTTCCTTGACCTCGAGGGCCTCGGCCCGCCGACCGAGTCGGCCGAGAGCCTGCTGCAGATGGTCCGGATCAGCCACCTCGTCTACACCGAGGGCGGCCGGCAGAACGACCCCGAGAGCCACCCGCTGCCGCTCGAGACGATCCTCTCCAAGGACTACGCGAAGATGCGGTTCGACCTGCTGCAGATGGGGCACCCGGTCGCCGACGCCTCCGAGCCGCCCCCGCCCGCGGGCAGCAACCACGTGACGGTGGTGGACGCCGCCGGCAACGTCTCCACGATCCTGCATTCGTGCATGTCCTACCCGTGGAGCAACGGCCTCTTCGCCGGCGGGGTGAGCATCTGCGCGGCGGGCGCGCATTTCTTCCGGGTCATGCCGAAGCCCGGCCACCGGATCTCGGCCTACGTGGCGCCGAACATCATCTTCCGGGGGAACCGGCCGGTGATGGCGTCGGGCTCGCCGAGCGTCAGCCTGCTCCAGAACGTCCTGCAGAACAGCCTGAACGTGCTGCAGTTCGGGGTGCCGGTCGGGGACTCGGTGAACCGGCCGCGGTTCGGCGGACCCTCGCTGACCGTGCCGGGCGCGGTGCTGATCGAGGCGGACTTCCCGGAGAAGATCCGGGAGAAGGTCGCCGCGCGGGGCGTCAACTTCGACATCGTGAACCCCTGGAACTGGCACCACGGCTCGTTCGAGGGCATCCACATCGGCGACGACGGAGTGCGGCGCGCTTGCGGGGACCCGCGGCGCTGCAGCATGGCGGAGGCGACGGCATGACGCGACTGATTCCGGTTCTTTCGACGCTGGTTCTCTTCGGAGCATCGGCCGCGGCGCAGGACACGGTGCTCCGCTGCGGGGCGATCTTCGACGGCGACGCGATGGGCGGCGGAGGGGACATCGTGGTCCGCGACGGGCGGATCGTCACCGGACCGCCCGACTCCGGCGATGTGGTGGATCTGTCCGGTTACACGTGCCTGCCGGGGCTGATCGACCTCCATGCGCACCTGACGATCAACCCGGACACCCTGACGGCGCTGGACATGAACCGATCCAGTGCGGCGCGGGCGCTGGATGCGCTCGCGAACGCGCGCAAGATGCTGGACGCTGGGTTCACCACGCTCCGGACGCCCGGCGAGTTCGACGGTTACTACGCGACGGTGGACCTCAAGAACGCCATCAACCGCGGCCAGCATGTGGGCCCGCGGCTGCTCGTCGCGCCGCACGCGATCTCGGCCACCGGCGGCCACGGGGACTTCAACAACCTGATGGCGGACCTCCACATCGAGACGCCCACCCGGATCGCCGACGGGCCGGAGGGGCTCCGCCTCGAGATCCGGCGCGAGTTCAAGTACGGCGCCGACTGGATCAAGCTGATGATGACCGGCGGGGTCATGTCGGCGGGCGACGACCCGAACGTGAGCACCTACACGCTCGAGGAGGTCACCGCCGCGGTCGAGGAGGTCCACCGCCACAAGAAGAAGATCACGGTCCACGCGCACGGCGCGCCCGGGATCGTCACCGCGCTCCGCGCCGGGGTGGATTCGGTCGAGCACGCGACGCTCGTGGACGAGGAGGGGATCCGGCTCTTCAAGGAGCGCGGCGTCCCGATGGTGCCGACCCTCTACGTCATGAACTACATCCTCGAAGAAGGCGAGGCCATCGGCTTCCCGCAGGAGAGCATCGAGAAGGCGCGGGCGCTCATCGAGGAGCGCGACCGCCGGATCGGCGCGGCCTTCGCGGCCGGCGCTCCGGTGGCCTTCGGCTCGGACACCATCTTCCCGCACGAGACCGCGGCCCGCGAGTTCGCGGTGATGGTGGGGATCGGCCTGAGTCCGACCGATGCGCTCCGGTCGGCGATGACGGTGGCGGCGAAGACGCTCGGCCTCGAGGACGAGATCGGCCGGATTGCGGACGGTTACGCGGCAGACGTGATCGCGGTGGAGGGGGATCCGCTCGAGAACATCCGGGTGATGGAGGACGTGCGGTTCGTGATGCGCGACGGGAGGGTGGTGAAGGCTCCGTAGCGAAGGGACCGCCGGCCTCTCGGACCCTTCCCAAGCGCGTCCAGCCGGACGCCGAATCCCACGCTACTGAGCGTGGCCCGGAAGCTCGGTTCCCTCCTCGAGCGCCTTGAGATATCCGTCGTAGGCGAAAAGGCGGTTCCGGCGCTTGCCGGTGAGTTCCCGGGCGATTCCGTTTTCCACCAGCGTGTCCATGGCGGAGGCCGCCGTTCCGTAGGCCAGTTGGGTCATCGCTTGCGCGGCCCGTAGCGAGATGATCGGGCGCTCCTTGAGAGCGTCGTGAACGCGGATCGCCGAACCCGTGCGCCGACCCGCCATCCGCAACAGTCGATCGCGATCCTCCTGGAACATCCGGGTGAGCCGTCCGGCCGTGGTGATGGCGTGTTCCGAGACCTGTTGCACTCCTTCCAGGAAGAACTCGATCCAGGCTTCCCAGTCGCCGGTCCGCCGGACGTCGTTGAGCAGTTCGTAGTAGGTCGCCCGGTGCTGCTTGAGATACAGGCTCAGGTAGAGAAGGGGCTGACGGAGCACCCCGGCCTGGCACAGGAGCAGCGTGACGAGCAGCCGGCCGATCCTGCCGTTTCCGTCGAGAAACGGGTGGATCGTCTCGAACTGCACGTGGGCGAGCCCCGCCCGCACGAGCACCGGGAGATTGTCGGTTTCGTCGTGGAGGAACCGCTCCCACGCGGTCATGCTGTCCGGCACGGCGTCCGCCGGAGGGGGCACGAAGCTGGCGTTGCCGGGCCGGGTGCCGCCGATCCAGACCTGTGAGCGGCGGAATTCGCCGGGATCCTTGTCGCTGCCCCGGCCGCCGGCCAGGAGGACGCCGTGGATTTCCCGGACCAGGCGGTTCGAGAGGGGGAAGTCCTCCAGGCGTCCAAGGCCGTGGTCGAAGGCCGCTACGTAATTCGAGACCTCGCGGACATCGTCGAGTGGCGCCCCCGGCGCTTCCTCCAGTTCGAACAGCAGGAGGTTGGACAGCGTCGACTGGGCCCCCTCGATCTGTGACGACAGCACGGCCTCCTTGCGCACGTAGGAGTAGAGGAACAGGGCCGGGTTCGGGAGGAGTCCCGAGATGCCGTCAAGGCGTCCGAGAGCGAGATTGGCGCGTTCGAGCGTCCGCTGCAGCGTTCCGTCGAGTCGGAGGGGCGGATCCGGCGGCAGGGGCGCCGGCACGAAGGCGCGAACCTGTTCACCGGTGGTGGCGATGATCCGGTACGAGCCGGTTGTCCGTTGCATCGTGGATTCTTATCCTGAGTCGGGTTTTGGAATAACGGATCTCGTTATGTCAATCAGACCGAGAAAAGGGAATAACGATTCCCAGTCGGAAAGCCACAAGGATTGAAATAGGAGAATCTCTTATTTCAATCCAAGATTATATCTTGGAATAACAAAGAAGTTAGAACCAGTCGTTGAAATAAGAAAACCACTCATTTCAACAAAAGCTCCGATCCTGGAATAAAGCGATTCCGGGTGGAATGCCGATGACTCCGTCAATGCGGCGGAACGAATCGGCGACGCGCTTGACTGGCCCACCGCCAAGGACCGCTGGCGGGAGCGTGCCAAAACGTGTAGTATTTACGACACATGACTCACTTTGGACCAACTGTCCGCGCGGTCCGCGAACGCCTGCGCGAGGACGATCGGCGCTATTCGGTGCGGCAGGTCGCGCGGCGCGTCGGCATCGAGCCGGCCTACCTCAGCAAGATCGAACGCGGCGAGGTGGCGCCGCCGTCGGAGGCGACGACGGTGCGCCTTGCCAAGGAACTCGGTGAAGACCCGGACGTCATGGTGGCGCTCGCCGGCAAGGTGTCCGCCGACCTGCAGGCAATCATTCGCAAAAGGCCTCGGCTGTTCGCAGAACTGATCCGTGAATTGAAGGAAGCGCCCGACGAGGCGGTGCTTCGCGTCGTGCGCGAAGTGCGCGACGGCAAATGGTAAGGAGAAACGACCATGATCGTGATTGAAGACAACCGGCTGGAATTCAGCTTCCCCGAGGTCCACGCGGCGGCACGCTGCAGCATCGAATTCCAGCGCACCCTGCGCATCCCGGACGACGGCCGGGACTATCCGCTGCCGCCGGGCCTCGGCAGGTTTCCACTGCGCCACCTCGACGACTACGCGGAGCGGCTGCCGGAATCGTGGCGGGAACGGGGCGGCGTGATCGCACCGATCCACCAGAGCGAGGCGCTGTGGATCAACTTCGACTCGGGCTATCCGTTTGCGGTGAAGGTGGCGACCGGAAAGATCTGTGCGATCACCGGCGACTCCTGGGTGGACCGTCTGAACCGCGATCCGCAGGACTACGCGGTGCTGCCCGAGCAGCCGTGGCTCGACGGCTACTGCGTCAGCGAGGGCGTCATCCGCCAGTTCGTCGCCATGCCGCTGGGGGAGGGCTACACGGTCGAGGAGCAATTGACCGGGGCCGCGGTGCACGGCGGTTTGCAGTTGGTGGCTTACCCCATGAGAGCGGCGC
This sequence comes from uncultured Acidobacteriota bacterium, assembly GCA_964448205.1. Classification (GTDB taxonomy): domain Bacteria; phylum Acidobacteriota; class Vicinamibacteria; order Marinacidobacterales; family Marinacidobacteraceae; genus Marinacidobacterium. Next base: position 1,612 of record CAYUVU010000144.1, on the reverse strand, counting down.
GGTACGAGGCCCTGCGCCCGGAGCCTCTTGGGGTGAGCGAGGTCCTGTTCTGCATGGAGACTGGCGCTCCGCCGACAGCCTCCATGGGCCTTGCGCCGGGCGGCCGAATGAAGCAGGAGATCTACGACGACCCTTACGGGCTCGATGCCTGGGACCTGCGCCACGGCAGCCGCTGCTTCGTCTCCTTGTTGAACTCGTCCCAGTGGATGACGGTCACGGGCACGAGGCCGCCGAGCGAGCCGCCCGCGGCGCGGGACTACACCGCCCACGGTCTGCCCTGGTTCGACTACTACGGCGGGGATCGGCGAGCGGTGGCCGGCAGCGACCGGCTGCGGGGGCTCAGGAGCGTCGTCCAGCAGGCCAAGACGACCGGGCAGGAACCGCCGCCGGACAACGAGACGATTGCGGTGCCGCACGTGATCGGGGTTGGGAAGCGGCGTTTGGTGCGTGAATGCCGGGGCGATGGAGCGCGGGCCTGACCGGGCGGCGGCGAACCAGGCAGGCATCGATTTGAGCCGTCCGGTTCGCTGGGGCTCGGCTACGGATCCACCTGCTGGTAGAACTTCTTCACGCCGTTCTCGATGGTCATGATGACCGCACTCTTGGTCGGATGGCGATTCTCGTCGTAGTGTGAAATGAGTGTCGCTCCGGCGTATTGCTCGGTAGCCTGCAGTTCTCGCCGGATGGCGTCGGCATCGAGACTGCCCACGCGAGCCGCTGCCTGCAGGAACAAACGGACCGCGTCGTAGCTCACTCCGTCGCCGCCGGTGGGCGTGATCCCGAACCGTGCTCGATACGCCTCGACGAATGTGCGCGCCGTCGGTTCGTCCGTGTCCGGCGAGAAGTGGGTGCTGAAGAAGCTGCCTTCCACGGCGGCCTGCTCGTTCTCCAGGAGCGCCGCGTTGTCCCACGCATCGGCCCCGAGGAACACGGTCGGCTCCGCGGCGGCACCGAGGAGCGGCAGGGCGCGTGCCTGCGCGGTCAACAGCACGACTTCCGCGGCCGGACCTGGCATGAAGAGCACGGCTGGGGCAGCGTCCACGACCGCGGTCAATTGCGCGGCGAAGTCCGTCGCGCCGTCCTCGTAGGACAGATCGGCGACGACGGTCCCGCCCAGGTGGCGGAAACGGTTGACGAAGAACTCGCCGATCCCCTCGCTGTACACCTCGCCTCGCTGGGTGAGGACGGCGGCTGTCGTCACTCCGAGCGTCTGGAAGGCGAAATCGGCCATGACGCGCCCCTGGAACTGGTCGGTGAACGCGGCCATGAAGACCAGGTCTCCCGCCGCCGTCACGCTTGGGTTCGTGGCCGCCGTCGTGATCATCGGCACGCCGCGACGCTGCGCGAGGGCCCCCACCTCGATTGCGTGCACCGAGCGGTTGGGGCCGATGATCGCGGCCACTTCGTCGTCGAGGATCATCGTTTCCGCCACCGCCACTGCCGACGCCGCGTCTTCCAGGTTCTCCTCGACGATCAGTTCGATGGGCCGGCCCAACAGCCCGCCGCCTGCGTTGGCCTCGTCGACCGCGATGATTCCGCCGTTCGTGTAGGTCCGGACGCCCGAGACCAGGAAGCCGATGTTCACCGGGGTGGGCGGGGGCGCCGGAGATGC
>CAYUVU010000143.1:0-5403 GCA_964448205.1 uncultured Acidobacteriota bacterium | reverse complement strand
GGCGGGCTGTGCCGGCTGAAGCCGGCGTTCCAAGCCGTAGGCGTCACGTCAGCCGTTGAGCTCCGTCGCCGAGGCGGGCACCACTTTGTCTGCGCCGCGTCAGGCCGTGCGCGGCGCGGGGCGCCGCGCGTGCCGGTCTGGAGACCGGCGTTCCAGGCCGGTTCGTCTTGTGGTATATTTTGCACATAATATGAAGATCCGCGCTCCGCATCCCGACGAGGCCGCCGAACGCCGGGCCCTCCTGCGCGCGGCGCTGCTCGAGGCCCGGGCCCGCACCCAGGCGGAACTCGTCGCGTATCTCGAGGCGCAGGGGCACTCGGTCACCCAGTCCTGCGTGAGCCGCGACCTCCGCGACATCGGGGCCCGGAAGGTCGGCGGCCGCTACCGGATCGCACCCGAGCGGCGTTCCGAGCTTCCGGGACTCGCGGCGCTCATCGAGGGATTCTCCTCCGCCGGGCCTCACCTCGTGGTGGTCCGCACGCTGCCCGGGGGCGCCCAGCGGGTCGCACACGCCATCGACACCGAGGCGTGGCCGGAGGCGGCAGGCTCGGTGGCGGGCGACGACACGATCTTCGTCGCGAGCCACACCAAGTCGGGCCAACAGGGAATCCTGGACCGCCTGCAAGCGGCCATCGGCCCGGAGAGCCTGGGAGGGACCGCGTGATGGACGACCACGGACAGCTCCCCGTGGGAGCGCTGGTGCTCGGCGCCTCCGGATACGTGGCCGGCGAGTTGCTCCGCTGGATCGCCGGCCATCCCGGGCTGCGGCTCGCGGGCGCCGTCTCGGCCAGCCACGCGGGACGCCCGATCGCGGATTCCTTCCCCAACCTGGCGGCCAGCTTTCCGGAGGAGAGCTTCGTCGCGCCCGCCGACCTGCCCGAAACGCTCGGCGCCGCCGCCGGGGAGCATTCCGGCCTGGCCGCGTTTTCCGCCGCGCCCCACAAGGCATCGGCGCCGCAGGTGGCCGCGCTCCTCGCCGCCGCCGATGCGGTCGGCTGCGATCTGCCGGTGGTGGACCTCTCGGCCGATTTCCGCCACTCCGATCCGGCCCGCTACCAGGAGATCTACGGCATTCCCCATCCGGAGCCGGACCTCCTCCGGGAGTTCTCCTGCGGCCTGCCGGAACTGGGCGGCGTCGAGACCGGCGGAGGACCCGGACGGGTCGCGCATCCGGGATGTTTCGCCACCGCGGTCGCGCTCGCCGCCGCACCGCTGCGGCACGCCGGACTCGTGGAGCCCGAACTCCACGTCTCCGCGGTCACCGGCAGCACCGGATCGGGCGGGATGCCCAAGGAGACGACCCACCATCCCCTCCGGCATGCGAACCTCTTCGCCTACAAGCCGCTTGGGCACCGGCACGCCCCCGAGATGGAGGATCTGCTGGCGGTGCCGGGAGAGCGCCCGGCGCGGGTCCGCTTCGTTCCGCACTCCGGGCCGTTCGCGCGCGGCATCCACGCCACGGTCTTCGCCCGGAGCCGGTCGCCGCTCACCGACGACGACCTCGACGCGGCGTTCCGCGACTTCTACGGCGGGGCTCCGCTCGTCCGGGTCGCCTCCGCGCCGCGGCTCAAGGAGACCGTGGGCTCGGCGATCACCGTGGTGGGGGGCGCCACCGACGGTGAGACCGTCGTCGCCTTCGCCGCGCTGGACAACCTCGGGAAGGGCGCCGCGAGCGGCGGCGTCCAGTGGATGAACCTCCTGCTCGGCTTCCCCGAGACCGCGGGACTCACGGTCCCCACCCCTGCCTGGCTGTAAACCGCATGTCCGCAGAATCCCCCGCGCTGTTCCCGGTCTATCCCCAGCTCCCCCTGGAGGTGGTCTCGGGGGAAGGCGTCGTCCTGAAGACGGCGGACGGCCGGGAGCTCATCGACTTCTACGGCGGCCACGCGGTCGCCGGGCTCGGCTACCGCCATCCGGCGGTCCTCCGGTGCCTCGAGGAGACGGCGACCCGCCTCTTCTTCCAGACCACCGCGATCCCGAGTCCCGAACGCGCCGCCGCCGGCGAAGCGCTCGTGGACTTCGCCCCCGAGGGGCTCGACCGCGCGTTCTTCGTGAGCAGCGGCGCCGAGGCGAACGAGAACGCCCTCCGGCTGGCTTTCCGGGCTCGCCCCGGGCGGGACACGGTGGTGGCGCTCACCGGCGGCTTCCACGGCCGAACGGCGGCGGCCTCGGCGGTGACCGACGGTTCCGCGAAGTGGTACGCCTTTCCGGAGACCCCGTTCCGGGTGCGGACGGTTCCCCGGGAGGACGCGGAGGCGCTCGCCGCCGCGGTGGATTCGCGGGTCGCGGCGGTGATCATGGAGCCCGTTCTCGGGATGGCGGGCGCGGTGGACCTCTCGGGCGGCTTCCTGCGGGCCGCGCGGGAGGCGTGCGACGCCGCCGGCGCGCTCCTCGTCTTCGACGAGGTGCAGTGCGGGATGGGCCGCAGCGGCAAGCCCTTCGCCTGCGAGTGGTCCGGGGTGCGCGCCGACGTGCTGACGACCGCCAAGGCGCTCGCGGGCGGCTTCCCGGCGGGGGCGTTGCTCGCCAGCGAGGACCTCGCGGGCGGCCTGCCGATGGGGTCCTTCGGGACCACCTTCGGGGGCGGGCCGGTGGCCAGCGCGCTGATCGCCACCGTCATCCGGGTGATCCGCGAGGAGGAGCTCCTCGCGCGGGTGCGGCGGCTCTCGGACCGGATCCGGGACGAATGCGTCGTCGGCCCCGTCCAGCGGATCCAGGGGCGCGGCTTCCTGCTCGGCCTTGTCTGTTCCCGGCCGGCGAAGGAGGTGCGGAACGCGCTCCTCGAGCGGGGCATCTTCTCGGGGACATCGACCGACCCGGCGGCGCTCCGCCTGATGCCGCCCCTGGTGCTCGAGGACGAGCACGTGGACGCGCTGGTCGCGGCGCTGGCGGACATTCCCGCCTGAGGCGAAGGCCAATGCGCGAAGTCCACCGGCTCGAGGACCTGGGGGCGGACGGGATCCGCGAGCTGGTCTCGCTCGCCGCCCGCCTCCGGGAGCGGCCCGAGCCCCGGGCGCTCGAGGGAAAGGTCCTCGCCCTGCTGTTCCTGAATCCCTCGCTGCGCACCCAGGCGTCCTTCCAGGCGGCGATGTCCCGCCTCGGGGGCGGTTCGTTCGTGATCGCCCCGGACCGGTTCATCCACAAGCTGGAGTTCGACCCGGATGCGGTGATGGACGGGGAGACCGCCGAGAACATCGCGGAGGCGGTGCCGGTGCTCGCGTCCTACGGGGACGCGCTCGGGGTCCGCATGTTCGCGGCGCAGCGCGATCTCGCCGAGGACCTCGCCGACGCGCGCTTCGAGCGGATCCGGGGGCTGTGCAACAAGCCCTTCCTGAACATGGAGTCCGCGGCGCGCCACCCCTGCCAGTCGCTCGCCGACTGGCGGACGCTGGACGACCTGGGGATCCCGGCGTCCGGGGGCCGCCTGGTGCTCTCCTGGACCCAGCATCCGCATCCCCTGCCCCTCGCGGTGGCTTCGGACACCCTGCGGATGGCGGCGCTGCGGGGCATGGAGGTCACCGTGCTGCGGCCCGCGGGCTACGAGCTGCCGGAGAGCGTGATGGCGCAGGCCGGCCGGTTGGCTTCGGCATCGGGGGGCTCGGTGCGGGAGAGCGACGACCCCGCCGAGGCGATGGACGGCGCCCACGCGGTCTACGCCAAGTCCTGGGCGTCGACGCGGCACTGCGGCGACCCCGAGGCCGACCTGGCGCTCCGGGCCGGGCTCTCCGGCTGGACCGTGGACGAGGGCTGGTTCGGCGGCGCCCGGGACGACTGCCGTTTCCTTCACTGCCTGCCGGTGCGGCGCGGGGTGGTGGTGACGGGAGCGGTGCTCGACGGGCCGCGGAGCGCGGTCGTCCGCCAGGCCGAAAACCGCATGTGGGCGCAGATGGCGGCGCTCCACCGGATGCTGTCATGAGCAATCGGGAGAACCGGATCCGGATCCGCGCGCTCAAGCACGCCGCGCCCTACCTGAAGCGCTTCGGCGGAAGGACGTTCGTCATCAAGACCGGGGGAGCGGCCGTCGCGGACGAAGCGAGCATCCGTGACCTCGTGGAGCAGGTCGCGCTGCTCTTCGAACTCGGCGTCCGGGTGGTGCTGGTCCACGGCGGCGGCCCCCAGTCCACCGAACTGTCCCGGAAGCTCGGGGTCCGCACGCGGTTCGTCGGGGGGCGCCGGGTCACCGATTCGGAGGCGCTCCGGGTCACCACCATGGTGCTGAACGGGGAGGTCAACACCCGCATCCTCGCCGCCTGCCGGGATTTCGACCTCCCGGCGATCGGGCTGTCGGGCGTGGACGCCGGACTGATCCGGGCGCACCGCCGGCCGCCGGTGAAGGTGAAGGACGGCGCCGCGGAAGAGACGGTGGACTACGGCTACGTCGGGGACATCGACGGGGTGGACGGCGGGCTGCTGGAGCGGTTGCTCGGCATCGGCGCACTGCCGGTGGTGAGCCCCATCTCGGCGGACGAGGCCGGGACGCTGCTGAACATCAACGCGGACACCGTCGCCTCGGCGCTCGCGGTGGCGCTCGGCGCCGAGAAGCTGATCCTGCTGGGGGAGGCGCCGGGCCTGCTGGCCGATCCGGAGGACCCGGAGAGCGTGGTCTCGTTCGTCGATCTCGCGGGGCTCGAAGAAATGAAGGACTCCGGGGCCATTCGCACCGGGATGCTGCCGAAGGCGCTCTGCATCCGGAAGGCGCTGGAGGCGGGGGTGGCTCGCGCCCACGTCCTGCCGGCGGGCATGCCGGACAGCGTGCTGCTCGAGGTCTTCACCCCCGAGGGCTGCGGCACGCTGGTGGTGCCGGACCTGCACGGGCTGTCCGAGGCGGAGCGGCAACTCCGCAGCGCGTCGTAGCGGCACCGCCGGCTTGGAACGCCGGTCTCCAGACCGGCACGCGCGGTGCTCCGCACCGCGCACGGCGCAACCCCAACCTGCCCTGGTGGCGCCCACGGCCGGGAACGCCGACCTCCGGTCCGCACTTTCGCTGTTCCAGATGATTCCGAAGGGTGCCTCTGTATGCCCTCATACTAGTCTTATATCAATGAGTTACCGTGCTACAATGTTCCATCCGGGAGCGACCACAGCCCGGTCGTTCCCGCCGTTTTTCTGATATCCAATCGGTAGCCCCAGGAACCGAGAACCCCTCTCAGGAACCAAAAACACATGATGGAACGACCATACAGACTCTCCGCACGCTTCGTCGCCACCATTGGCCGGCCCGGACGCTACGGCGACGGGCGCGGCTCCGGTGGCCTCTCTCTCCTCGTCAAGCATACGACCCGAGGCCACCTGGCCAAGTCCTGGGCGCAGCGCCTCCACGTCGACGGGCGCCAGCGCAACCTCGGACTCGGGTCCTGGCCCCACGTCAGCCTCGCCGAGGCCCGCGTGAAGTGCGCCCTGAAC
>CAYUVU010000142.1:0-6364 GCA_964448205.1 uncultured Acidobacteriota bacterium | reverse complement strand
GGGTAGGCTGGCCCTCGTGCCTTAGTGCTCATCGCGAAGGCACGAAGCCTGGGCCAGCCGCGTCAGCAGCGTTAGCAACCTATCGGCGGATAGGTTGCAAATGGACGGTCGTCCGACCGTCTAGCTCGGGAGCGCTCCCTCAGTCACTGGCGGGCAGGTTGCGCAGATCCGCCGCTGGGCGGAACCGCACCACCCGGCCCCGGGGCATGGCCACGGGTTCGTTGGTCCGGGGATTCCGGGCCACGGCCGGCTTGCGCGGGGCGGCGTGGAACATGCCGAACCGCCGAAGGACCACGCGGTCGCCGCGCTCCAGTGCGGAGCCGACGCTTTCAAACAGCGCGTCCACCGCGTCGCGGATCGCCCGCCGCTTCAGGTCGGTCGCATCCTCCGCTCGGTGGACGAGGTCGGCCTTCACCATGCGGAACCCATCATAGGCGACACGCAACACCCGGTTCACGTGCCGAACCGCCGTCGTTGCCGGACGGCGGTCCGGTCTCCCAAGCGTCGCACGCAATCGCATAGTCTCTCCGGCGTCGCGCGCGGGAGAGCCGGACTCCCCGTGACCTTCACCATCCCCAGCTGCTGGCGGCTCCGGCGGCGCTTGCCGCCGCCAGTGGCACCCCGATCCCGATCAGGATGGGAGACCGGCTCCGCCGCCGCGAGCGTCTCCGCTCCCGGCCAGGAACGCCGCCCATTGCTCCATGAGTGCCCGCCGCCGCTCGAACAGGTCCGTCCGCCGATAGGCGGCCTCGATGGCGTTCGTGTTCACGTGCGCCAGCGCCAGTTCGCACACCTCGCGGGGGGCGTCGGAACACTCCGCCGCCCAGTCGCGGAAGCTCGAACGGAACCCGTGCGGTACTGCACCGATCCCGAGATCCCGGACCAGCTTTGCGATCGCCAGCTTGGAGAGCGGCCCGCCCCGCGCCGAGGGAAACACCGGCCCCGAACCCTCCGCGAGGCCACGGGCCGCGCGGAGCACCGCGAGTGCTCCCGCGGAGAGCGGGACCCGGTGCTCCCGGCCCGTCTTCATCCGTTCCGCCGGAATGCGCCACTCCCGTGCCTCAAGGTCGACCTCGTCCCACCGTGCGCCGCGCACCTCCCCGCTCCGGCTCGCCGTCAACACCAGGAACTCGAACCCCAGCACCGTCCCGGGATACGCACCCGACCCGCGCACCTGCTCCAGAGCTCCCGCGACCTCCGCATACGGGAGCGCCGCGAGATGCTGCGTGCGAACACCATTCTTGGGAAGCGCCGCGCCGATGGCCTCGCCCGCCGGGTTGTCCTCCCGGTAGCCCCGCGCCACCGCCCACCGCATCACCGCCGAGATCCGGTGCCGCACCCGGCGCGCCGTCACCCGCTTCTCGTTCCAGATCGGAAGCAGCACGTCCATCACGTCCGACGTGGTGATCCCGTCCACCGGCCTCCCGCCGAGCCTCGGAATCGCGTAGTCCCTCAGCGCCCGGCGCCAGTCCTCCTCGGACCGGCTGCCGGCCTTCCAGCCGGCCCGGTGCACCGCGATCACCTTCTCGGCGGCCTCCTCGAAGGTGGGGACCGTCCGCTTCCGGCCGGTCACCAGTTCCCCGCGCTGCCGCGCGGCGAGGTTCAGGGCGCACTTCACGCGAGCCTCGGCGAGGCTGACGTGGGGCCAGGAGCCGAGTCCGAGATTGCGCTGACGCCCGTCGACGTGGAGACGCTGCGCCCAGGACTTGGCCAGGTGGCCTCGGGTCGTATGCTTGACTAGGAGTGAGAGGCCACCGGAGCCGCGCCCGTCGCCGTAGCGTCCGGGCTGGTCAATGGTGGCGACGAAGCGTGCGGAGAGGCGGTATGGTCGTTCCATCATGTGTTTTTGGTTCCTGAAGGGGTTTCTCGGTTCCTGAGGCTACCAAGTGGATATCAGAAACCCGTCGGGAACGACCGGGCTGTGGTCGCTCCCGGATGGAACATTGTAGCACGATAACTCATTGATATACGACCATTATGAGAGCCTACAGAGGCACCCTTTGGAATCGCTTGGAACGCTAGGAGTGCGGACCTCCGGTCGGCACGCGGCCCGTAGGGCCGCAGCGGCGCGGAGTGACCCGGGCCAGCATGACGCCGACGACTGGCTCCGAACTCGCGCCACAAAGGCGTGGGGGTGGCTCTTCCGCCTGTCAGCGCGTCGCGATGAACTCGTGGACGTTCATGCCGGCGTCCCGGGCGATGCGGCGGAGCAGAATCGGCGAAAGGTCGCGGCCAGCGTGGACAGGGACGGTCGTCGCGCGGCCGTCCGGATGGCGAAACCGTTTGTGGGAACCGCGCTGACGAACCTCCTCGAAACCGAGCCTCGCCAGAATGGCGACCACCTCACGCGGTTTGAGGACGGGGACCGGCGGCATGCCGGCTCAAGCCACGACGACGGTCTGGGTCCCGACGAACTCCCCCGCCATCGCGGGAGCGCCTTCCTCGAGAATCAACTCGATGACTTCCCTCAGGTTCGCGTTGAGTTCTTCAAGCGTTTCCCCCTGGCTATGCGCGCCCGGAAACCCAGGAACGTAACCGACGTACAAACCAGTGTCCGGACACCGCTCCACCACGGCGGTGTAGGTGTTCATGGCAGGGCTCTCTCGCATCGTCTTCGCAATTCTAGTGACGATCCGTCCATCGGAAGGAAGACGACTCCGGGGCCGTCCGGCCCTCAGTACCCGAGCGCCAGCGCCCCCGGCCGGCGCGGGTCGCCGTAGCCGTAGAACAGCCCGTCGGCGAACATCACCGTCTGCAGGCTTCCCATGCCGGCGCTGAACTGCACGTCGTGACCGCGGGCGCGGAGCGCGCGGATCACGTCGGGGCTGAAGCCGCTCTCCACCTCCAGCCGGTCCGGGAACCACTGGTGGTGCATCCGGGGCCGCGCGGTGGCGTCGGCGATGTTCATGCCGTGCTCGAGCACGTTCACCAGCAGTTGCAGGTTGGTGGTGATGATGCGGCTGCCGCCCGGGCTCCCGGTGAGCAGGAACGGCCGGCCCTCGCGCAGCACGATGATCGGGGTCATCGAACTGACCGGGCGCCGGCCCGCCGCGATCTGGTTGTCCGCGCTTCCCATCAGCCCGAAGGCGTCGGGGATGTCGGGCCGCAGCGTGAAGTTGCCGAGGTTGTTGTTCATGAGGATGCCGGTGCCGTCGATCACGACCCCCGAGCCGTAGGAGAACATCAGCGTGTAGGTGTTCACCAGCGCGTTGCCCTCGCCGTCGAGGACCGAGTAGTGGGTGGTCTCCGGGCTCTCGTAGGGCGCGAGGTTGCCGGGGCCGACCTCCGCTGACGGCCGGGCGCGGCTGAGGGAGATGCCCTTGGCGAGTTCCGCCGCGTAGTCCTTGCTGGTGAGCGCGGCGACCGGGAGATCGAGGTGGTCCGGGTCGCCCAGGTACTTGCTGCGGTCGGCGTAGGCGAGCCGCATCGCCTCGGCCATGACGTGCATGGCGTCCGCGCTGCCGTAGCCCATCTCCTTCAGGGGGAAGTTCTCGAAGATGTTCAGCATCTGGACGATATGCATTCCGCCCGAACTGGGCGCCGACATGGCCGCGATGTCGTAACCCCGGAAGGTGCCGCGAACCGGCTCGCGCTCGACGACGCGGTAGCCCGCCAGGTCTTCCATCGTGATCAGGCCGTTGTGCTTCGCCATGTCGCCGGCGATGCGGCGCGCGACCTCGCCCCGGTAGAAGGCGCCCGCGCCCCCCTCGGCGATCTGCTCCAGCGTCCAGGCCAGATCCGGCTGCCGCCAGACGTCGCCCACCTCGTAGTTCGAGCCGTCGGGCTTGTAGAACTTGGCCCGCGAGGCGGGGTTGGCGCTGAGCCGCGCCTTGCTGCGGGCGAGGTTCACGGCCAGGTCCTGCCACACCACCACGCCGTCGCGCGCCAGTTCGATGGCCGGCGCTGCCACCTCCCTCCAGCTCATGGTGCCGTAGTTGCGCAGCAGGTGATCGAACCCCGCCACCGACGCGGGAGTCGCCGACGACTTGTGGCTGAAGCGGTACTCGTCCTCGTCGACCTCGCCGTCCTCCCCGAAGAACATGTCCGAGTGCGCGGCCGCGGGAGCCGTCTCGCGGAAGTCCACCACGACCGTGCGGTCCTCCTCGGCGAGGTGCAGCAGGATGAAGCCGCCGCCCCCCACGTTGCCCGCGCGCGGCAGGGTCACCGCGAGCGCCAGTCCCACGGCCACCCCCGCGTCGATGGCGTTGCCGCCCCGGCGCAGGATGTCCACCCCGACCCGGGTGGCCAGGAAGTTCTGGCTGGCCACCATCCCGTTCCGCCCCACGACCGGGTGGTGGATGGCGTTGTAGGTGTTGATCGGGGCCTGGGCCGGCGCGGCCTGGGCGAGGGCTCCCCGGGGAACCGCGAGTACTCCCAGGGCGAGGGCCGCCGTCAGGGCGGCCGGGACCATGGTCCGTGCGAAGCGTCTGCTCATCTGTCTTGCTGCCCTTTCGACCTGCGAGTCGCGGGGTGTCGCCCGGGTTGCCCGTTGCGGGAGGGTCACTCGTCGAGGATGGTGGTCAACTGACGGATGAGCTGCGGCAATTCGATCGCGGCCGTGTCCTGAACGATGTCCATAACGACCTGGTCGTAGCCATGAGCAATCCGGTTCCGCATTCCGACGATGCGGCTCCACGGGATCTCAGGGTAGGCCTCGCGCGCACTGGCGGACACGCGTGTCGCCGCCTCACCCACGATCTGGATCAGATAGCAGAGCGAGAGCTGTAGCTTGCGGTCGGTTTCGAGCGCATCGGCGCTCGCCGCGTTGAACATTTCCACGGCCTCGCGGGCGTGGTCCCGCATGTCCTGGAGTGCGCCGCGGTCATTCCGCTGACTCATAGAACAGCTCCGCCGACGCCACTACTTCCTCCCTCATCCACGGACGCAGCCAGGAAGGGGCGTACATCTCCACCGGCCGTCCCACGACGCCCGCAAGTTCCTCCTGCATCGCCATGAGTCCGATGTACCCGAACCGGACGCCGGGCGCGAACTCCACGAGCACGTCCACATCGCTGTCCGGGCCGAAGTCGTCGCGCAGCACCGAACCGAAAAGGGAGAGACGCCGGATGCCGTTCCGCTGGCAGAACGCGGCTACCTGATCTCTCTGAATCGGCAGTCGTGGGCTCATGGCGGCTCCTGCATGCGACCGGGACCGGCTCAGTGGCGTTCCTTGCCGAACAGGCTGCGGGCGTGGTCGGGTTCGGGCACGGCCAGCGGGTAGTTGCCCGAGAAACACGCGGTGCAGTAGCGGTCCCGCTCCTCCTCGACCGAGTCCTGGAGCGATTCGAGCGGCAGGTAGGCGAGGCTGTCCGCGTTCAGGTACTGCCGGATCTCCTCCACGCTCTGCTGGGCGGCGATCAGCTCCGACTTGAGCGGCGTGTCGATCCCATAGTGGCAAGGACCGGTCGTGGGGGGTGAGGACACCCGGAAGTGCACCTCGGTGGCGCCGGCGTTCCGGGCCATCTGGACCAGCTTGCGGCTGGTGGTGCCGCGCACGATGGAGTCGTCGATGAGGATGACCCGGCGTCCCTTGAGCACGGCGTGCACGGGATTCAGCTTCACGCGCACCCCGAAGTTCCGGATGGACTGCCGGGGCTCGATGAACGTCCGCCCCACGTAGTGGTTGCGGATGAGTCCCATCTCGAGGGGGATGCCCGTGGCCTGGGCGTAGCCGATGGCGGCGATCAGCCCGGAGTCCGGGACCGGCACCACCACGTCGGCGTCCACCCCGGTGTGTTTCGCCAGGCTCTCGCCCAGCTTGATCCGCGTCTTGTAGACGTCCCGGCCGAAGACGCGGCTGTCGGGCCGCGCGAAGTAGACGTACTCCAGCGTGCAGCCCGCCGTTCGTTCCGACCGCCCCAGCGGGAAGAAGCTGCGCATGCCGTTCGCGTCGACCTGGACCACCTCGCCCGGCTCCACCTCCCGCTCGATCGTCGCCCCCAGGTGCTCGAGTGCGCACGTCTCGGAGGCGGCGACCCAGCCCTCACCCAGCCGTCCCAGGCAGAGCGGACGCACCCCCAGCGGGTCGCGCACTGCGAACAGCGTGTCCGGCGTCATGATCGTCAGCGAGTAGGCCCCGCTCACGCGCCGCATCACGTAGTGGAAGCGCTCCTCCCACGTCCCTGCGGGCGCCAGCGTCAGCAGGTGGGCGATCAGCTCCGTGTCGGCCGTGCCGTGCAGCTCCACGCCCATCGCCGCCACGTCCTCGCGCAGCACGTCGGCGTTGACGAGGTTCCCGTTGTGCGCGACAGCGATCTCCGAGCCCGTCTCCCGGTCGCGGACCACGATCGGCTGCGCGTTCCGCGCCAGCGACCCGCCCGCCGTGCTGTAGCGGGTGTGTCCGATGGCCACATGCCCCTGCAGC
>CAYUVU010000141.1:0-7253 GCA_964448205.1 uncultured Acidobacteriota bacterium | reverse complement strand
CGGTCCGGCACCTGGCGGCCGATGATGAGGTCCGCGAGCGCGCGGTCGCCCGAGGCCTTCACCGTCACCCGGCGTCCCCGCCCGATGAGCGAGACCGCGCCCTCGTCCAGCGGGTCCACCACCCCGAGCGCGGGATGGTCGGCCACGTTCTCGGAGCGGAAGTCGTCCTTTTCGAGGAGCATGATGCCGGCGGCGGTCTGTGCCAGCCGGTCCTGGCCGTCGGCGGGATAGTCGTGGTGGCTGGGAATGGTCCAGATCCCGTTCTCGTTCTGCACCCGGAACGGGATCGCTTCGGCGGTGGCCTCGTCGAACTCGATGATCTCGAGCGACATCGCCTCTTCGGGATCCTCGAAACCCGGGAAGAAGCGCTCCCCGAGGTCCACGAAGTCGCTCGGCTCGGGGTTGCGCGGGGCGCTCACCGCGGCCAGCACGGTCAGCAGGAGCGCCGCGCCGGCGATGGTCTGGGTCCGGCGGAGTTCCGGCCCGCCGGTCTTCCCGGCCTCCGGGGCCGGGGCCGTGTTTGTCGTTTCGCTCATCGCTCCTCTCTCCTCACCGGTCACTGCTGCCTCAGGCGCCGCGCGGCGGCCGCCCCCTCCACTTCAGCCCGCCGGCGCCGCACGAAGGTCCACACCCCGAGCAGGAACACCGGGATTGGAGGCAAGAGCACCGCCGCGGTGCGGATGCCGCTCTGGATGCGGCGGATCTGCGCCTCCATGCGCTCCTCGCTGGCGCGGACCTGCGCGTCCTTCTCGGCGTTGATGTTCGCCTCCAGCACGCTGAACCGGCGGTTCTCCACCTCCTGGAGGTTGCGGGCCATGATCTGTTTTGCCTGCGCATCGAGGTCGTCGCGCTCCTCGACGGCCGCAACCCGCCGGTCGAGCCGTTCCTGCGCCTGGCGCAGCGCCTCCTGGGCGCTGGACTCGGCCTCGTCCTCCTCGAGGCTCCGCTGCTCGGTGAACTCGCGGACCCGGGACTCCACCGCCTCGAGGGTCCGGTGGCGCACCCGGCGGTTCCGGAGCGCCACGAAGGACTCGTCCCCGGCGAGGACATCCATGGCGTTCAGGAAGAACGACACGTTGTCGAAGTTCAGGTTGGGCGGCCCGATCCGGCGCAGCTCGAAGAACTGCTCCGAGATGAAATCGAGGTCCGCGATCGCGATGACGCGGGTGCTGTCCGCCTCGACCATCGCGGTCGGGTCTTCGTCACCCGTCGCGTCGTCCGCTTCGGGGCGGAAGGTGCGCGCCTCCGCGGCGACGACGTAGTTCATCGGGTCCGGCCGGTGCGGCAGGTTGGGGTTCAACTGCGATCCCAGGAAGTTCCGCTGCACCATCTGGAAGTAGGGCAGCACGCCGGACACGTCCCCGGTGGTGAGGAGCGGCTCGAACTCGGCCACGGCTCCCGGAAGCGGCTCGAAGTACCCGGGGTAGATGAGGACCACCTGCTGGAGGCCGGCGCTCGCCGCCGAAGCGTCCGCGAAGACCTCCGGGTTGCCGTTCCCCTCGCCCAGGAACACCACCTCCGGCGGCAGGTGGCCGAGGTCGGGGTGCGGGTTGTAGGCGTCCCAGACGATCCCGCCCGGATCCCACGAGATCCCGAGGTTCGCCAGGAAGGACTGGATGTTTCCCTTCGGCGTCGGCGGCGGCTGTCCCTGCCGCATGAAGGGGTTCTGCGAGGCGCCGGGCGGCTCGGAGGGGGCAAGACCGATGTTCACTACCGGCAGCGGGTCCACGAGCAGGACCGCCGGGACGCCGGTGCGGATGAAGTCGGTGACGTTGTTCATCTCGTCGTCCGCGAGCGTCGACGGCAACACCACCAGCAGCCCGTCCACCTCCTCGGTGATCATCGCGTTCGGCTGGATCTGCACCACCTCGTACTGCTTGCGGAGCTCGTCCACCACCGACCATTCCGGCGAACTTTGCATGGTCTGGAAGTCGAGGCCACCGAAGATCCGGAGCTCCTTGGAGATCACGCCGATCCGCTTCTTGTCGGTGTTGGCCACCACCCGGATGCTGCGGGCGAGCTCGTACTCCACCGGCAGGCCGCGGTCGAAGAACGGGATCACCTGCTCCTCGGCGGCGCAGGTGAAGGCGACCCCCATGAACACGTCGCTGACCCCGGTCCGCGCCGAGGTCACGCTGGGGATCTGCCGCGGCATGATCCCGAACTTCTCCCGGGCCTCGCGGGCGGAATCGGTGAACGGCTCCGTGTCCTCGACGAGCACCTGCACCCGGCCGCCGCTCACCGATTCCATCTCGCGGAGCACGCTCATCAGCGTCGCGCGGGTCTGGACGAGCGGTTCGGGAACCTCGGGGCTCAGATACGCCTGCACGAAGACCGGCCGGTCGTCGGGCAGCGCCCGGAGCAGCTCGCGGGTCTCGGCGGAGAGCGAATGGAGCCGCTCGGCGGTGGTGTCGACGCGGAAGCCGAGCCGCGAGATGAGCACGATGGCGCTCAGGAGAGCCAGCGCGACGGAAACCGCCCGCACCGCGTGGTGGGTGGACATGCGGTAGCCGTCGGCGGCGGCGGGCCAGTGACGCTTCCCGATGAGCAGGACGTTCAGGTAGAGGAAGAAACCGGCGACGGCGGCGAAATAGAGCACCGAGGTGAACGGGATCACGCCGCGGCCGAACTCGTCGAAGTGGTGGATCGCCGAGACGGGCTCCACCGCCCGGGCTAGCCACGGGCTGAAGCTGCCGAGGAAGAGGTCGGGCAGCACCAGCACCCCCGCCGCCACCGCTCCCAGGATGAACGCCACCGTGGGAATGGAGGTGAGGAGCGACGCGGCCATGCCGGCCGCCGCAAGCGCCGCGCCGAGCAGCGCGTAGCCGACGTAGTTGGCGAACAGCAGGCCCCAGTCGGGGCTCCCGAGGAACATCAGGACGAGCGCGTGGCTGAGCGAGAGCGCCAGCGCGGCCCCGTAGATGCCGAGCACCGCCGTGTACTTGCCGAGCACGATCTCGAGATCGGTCGCCGGCAGGGTGAGCAGCAGCTCGTCGGTCCCGAGCTTCTTCTCCTCGGCCCACACCGACATGGTGAGCGCCGGGATGAAGAAGATCAGGATGTACGGGAAGAGCCCGTTCAACTGGTCGAGGGTCGCCAAGTTGTTCAGGAAGAAGCGGTCCTGCCAGAACGCCGCGGCGGCGCTCAGCAGGATGAACAGCGTCAGGAAGACGTAGCCCGACGGGTTGGAGAAATACATGCGGAGGTCCCTCCGCATGAGGGCCGCCACCACCGGGCGGCGGACGTTCGGGATCTCGACGAGGCCGGGCATCACGCCTCCTCCCCCGGAGTGGGCGCCGGCGGGTCGCCCGCCGCGCCGTTCCCGGCCGCTTTGTCGCTCACG
Organism: uncultured Acidobacteriota bacterium; assembly: GCA_964448205.1. Lineage (GTDB taxonomy): Bacteria > Acidobacteriota > Vicinamibacteria > Marinacidobacterales > Marinacidobacteraceae > Marinacidobacterium. The sequence continues at coordinate 3,910 of CAYUVU010000141.1, read as the reverse complement.
CCCTGCCCGGTGAGGTCGTAGAAGCTGTCCTCCATCGAGCCGTCCCGCTGGAGGTCCGCCGGCGCCCCGTCGAACACCAGCCGCCCCCCGTTCACCACCAGTACCCGGTCCGCCACCGCTTCCACCTCACGGAGGATGTGCGTGGAGATGAGGACGGTCTTGCCGGCGCCCAGCCGGCGGATGTTCTGCCGGAAGTCCCGGATCTGGTTGGGATCGAGGCCCGCGGTCGGCTCGTCCATGATGAGCACCTCGGGGTCATGCAGCAGCGCCTGCGCCACCCCGACCCGCTGGCGGAAGCCCCGGGAGAGCTTGCCGATGGGCTTCTCCATCACCTCGTCGAGGGCGCAGAGCGCGGCCACTTCCCTGATGCGGGAGGTCAGCCGGCCCGGCGGGATCTCGCGGGCCTCCCCGAAGAAGCGGAGCAGTTCCGCCGGGGTCATGTCCGGATACAGCGGGCCGTTCTCGGGAAGGTAGCCGAGGCGGCGGGTCGCTTCGAGACGCTGCGTGTGGACGTCCAGTCCGGCAATCGCGGCAGTGCCCTCACTGGGGGCGAGATAGCCGGTCAGCATCTTCATCGTGGTGGTCTTCCCGGCGCCGTTCGGCCCCAGGAAGGCGACGATCTGCCCCCGGGGAATCGCGAAGCGCACGCTCTCGACGGCCACGAAGGGCCCATAGAACTTGCTGAGATCGCGCGCCTCGATCATGATCGGTTCGGTCATATCGAGGTACCTCTGTCCTGGAAAAGGCGGGGAATTCTAGCCACCGGCCGGGCCTCCGCGCGCGGCGATTCCGAAGAACGCCAAAATGCCGATCCGGTTCCCGGGTCTCTCACGCCCCGGCCGCCGCCTCCTCGGCGATCATCGCTTCCAGTTGCCGCCGGAAGCGCAGCGGCCCTCCGTCGATCGGCAGATTGATGTGCGGTGAGGTCGCGGCGTCCATGCCGAGCTGCACTTCGTTCAGGACCGCGCGATCCTCCTCGAAGGCCTCGCGCACGTCCTCGCTCATCATCTCGCTCAGTTCTTCGTCCCCGGGCCGGATGTTGCGAAGCTGGAACCAGTAGTAGCGGGTCTCCTTCTCCGTGACCGGGGTCATGAAGTTGTAGCTGTCCATGATGAAGGTGCTGTCGGCCAGCGGCCCCTCCGGTCCCCCGGTGCCCGCGGGAGTGAAGACCGCCTGGATGAACGCGAGGGACGGGTAGCGGACCTCGTAGTGCTGCAAGCGGTCGCAGTTGCCCTCGAAGGAGACGATCTTCCTGTAGAAGGGGGCGGGCTCCACATCCAGCATCCAGCGGTGCACGATGATGCCGTCCTTCGCTGCGGTGACCTGCAGCGGACCGTCCTTCGCGGCATCCTGGGCGAAGGAGGTTGCGTGCACCCAGGCGACGTGGGTCGGGTCCAGCAGGTTGTCGCAGACGAACAGGTAGTTGCACTCGAGTTCCAGCGCCGGGCCCTGGTTGATGCCCCAGTCCGGGTCGTCGAAGTTGGGAATGGCGATGATCTTCGCGGGATCGGCCTTCTCGGGGTCGCCCATCCAGATCCACGCCAGGCCGTACCTCTCGTGCACGGGATACGGGCGGACCTTCGCGCCCGGCGGAATGCTCCCGCCGCCCGGTGCCCAGACGCAGTGCCCCGAAGAGTCGAACGTCAGCCCGTGATAGCCGCATTCCACATTGCCGTCCCGGATCCGGCCCTTCGAGAGCGGCAGCTTGCGGTGCGGGCAGGCATCTTCGAGCGCGACGACCGTGTCCCCGTCGGGACGGAAGACGCAGACCCTTTCGCCCAGGACGCGGATCTGCCGCGGTGTCCGGCCGATCTCGCTGCTCCAGGCGGCGACGTACCAAGCATTCCTGAGAAACATCGGAGGCTCCCTCGCTCCGCCGAATTCTGGAACATTTGGCCCCTGTTGACCCGCCTTACAATGCGGGACATGCGGATTCCGCTCCCGGGACGCCGGATCGCCGCGCTGGGCCTCGTCGCCGGGGCGGCCTGGCTGTCCGCCGGGAGCCCGGCGCGCGCCGACGCGCCACGCCGGCCGCAGGCGGTCGTCCTCGCCCCGGGAACCCCGGCCGGCGAGGCCCTGCTGGTCGGCAACCGCGCCGGAACGGTGAGCGTCATCCGCACCGGCGATCTCACCCTCCTGGGAGAGGCGCCGGCCGGCGGCAACATCACCGACCTCGCGCTCCTGCCGGGCGGCGGCGGCCGGGTGCTCGCCATCGACCACGGCGCGCACGAACTCCTCGTGCTCGGTCCCGGAAACGGCGACTGGACGGCTCCCGGCCCCTTCCCGGCGGCTGCGGCGGCCCCGCTCCTCGAAGTCGAGACGGCCGTGCCGACCTGCCGCTACCCGATCCGGGCCGCGCGGCACGATGCGTCGCTGGCGGTTTCCTGCCTCTGGTCGCGGCGGGTGCAGATGCACGACCTCACGGGTCCGGATGCGGTTCCCGAGGACCTGGGCACGCCGCGCTGGGTCGCCGATCTCCCCTTCGAGCCGCAGGAGATGCTGTTCCTGGGCGACGGGAAGCTGCTGGTCGCGGACGCCTTCGGCGGGGGGCTCGCGATCGTTTCGGCCGCCGGCGGCGAGCTGCTCCGCACGAAGGAACTCACTGGCCACAACCTCAGGGGCCTGACGCTCCTTCCCGACGGCAGGCTCGGGATCGCGCACCAGGAACTGCATACCGGGATGCACACCACCTCGGACGACATCCGCTGGGGGGTGTTCATCACGAACAGCGTCAGCCTGATGCCGCTGGACGACCTGGTTTCCGGCAACCCGCGCCTCGGGCGGCGCACCCGGATCATGGATCTCGGCGACGTGCTCACCCCGTCGGGAGACCCGGCCGCGATGGTCGTTTCGCCCGAGGGGGAGCTGGTCATCGCATTGTCCGGAGTCGGACGGCTCGCCTTCGGCGGCGCCGACGCCCGGCGGATGAGCCACGCCCGGGTAGGCCGCGGCCCCTCGGCGATCGCTGCCGGCGGGAACGGACTCCTCTACGTCGCCAACACCCGCTCCGACGAGATCTCGGTGGTCTCGCTCGCCGAGCAGACCGAAGTGGCCCGGGTGCCGCTCGGGCCGGCGGCGCCGCTCACCGCCGAGGAACGCGGGGAGTTGCTCTTCCACGACGCGTCGCTCTCGCTCCGCGGCTGGATGAGCTGCGCGAGCTGCCACACCCAGGGACACACGAACCACCGTCTCTCGGACACGCTGGGCGACGGCACCTACGGCGCCCCCAAGCGGGTCCTCTCGCTCCTCGGGGTGGCGGACACGAAGCCGTGGGCCTGGGACGGCCAGATCCGCAAGCTCGAGGATCAGGTGGTCAAGTCGGTGCGCACCACCCTCCGCGGCCGGCGGCTCGAGGAGCGCGAGGTGAGCGACCTGGCCGCTTACCTCCGCACCCTGGAGCTACCGGAGGTCGACGCCCCTTCGGAATCGGCGGTCGTGGCGGCGGGCCAGGAAGCGTTCGACCGCTACGCCTGCAACCGGTGCCACACCGCCCCCGCCTACACCTCGCCGGGGGTCCACAACGTGGGCCTGACCGACGAACTGGGGCGCGACCGGTTCAACCCGCCGTCGCTCCGGGGGGTCAAGTTCCGGAGGGCGCTCCTCCACGACGGCTCCGCCAAGTCGCTCGAAGAGGTCTTCGAGGTGCACCCGGGGCTCGGCATCGAGGTGAGCGCGAACGACCTCCCCGCCCTGATCGCGTTCCTCCGGACGCTGTAGGCGACCGCTACCCGTCGGTACGGCGCGTACGGCTTGGAACGCCGGCTTCAGCCGGCACCCGCTGCGCAGAGCGCAGCGGACGGCGTATGGCTGTGTTGCCGGGTGTTGCGGGCGGTGGCCCATCTCCGCGGATGAGGTCCGTCCTGCCGCCCGCCTGCGGCGGGCTGTGCCGGCTGAAGCCGGCGTTCCAAGC
>CAYUVU010000140.1:0-1667 GCA_964448205.1 uncultured Acidobacteriota bacterium | reverse complement strand
CCACGGGCCCAGGCGTCCCGCTCCCGGGGATTTCCCGTTCGCGGTCTGCCTGATGCTCGGCTGCGCCTACGGGGCGTCCATCGGCGGGTTCTCGACCCTCATCGGGACGCCGCCGAACGTCTTCCTCGCCGGTTTCCTGAGCGAACAACTGGACATCCAGATCACCTTCGTGCGCTGGCTCGCCTTTGCGATGCCGCTGACGATCCTGTTCCTCCCCCTGACCTGGCTCTGGCTCACGCGGGTGGCGTTTCCGATCCGGATCAAGGACATTCCCGGCGGCCGGGAGCCGGTCCGCGCCGCCTACCTGGCGCTCGGTCCGCTCTCCACACCGGAGAAGCGACTCTCGATCCTGTTCGGGGCCACGGCCCTCGCCTGGATGTTCCGCCCGGTCTGGACCGGGTTCCTGCCGACCGGCGGACTGATCACCGACTCCACCATCGCCATGGCGGCGACGGTCCTCGCCTTCCTCGTCCCGGCCGGGAACGGCTCCGGGGACCGCATCCTCAACTGGGAATGGGGGGTGAAGATCCCCTGGGACGTCCTGATCCTGATCGGCGGCGGCTTCTCGCTCGCGAACGGTCTCGAGGTGAGCGGGCTCTCCCAGTTCCTGGGCGACCGGCTCGCCGGCGCCTCGGCGCTGCCGCTGCCGCTCTTCGTGATCATGGTGGTGGTCTTCATCATCCTGCTCACCGAACTGGCCTCGAACCTGGCCTCGACCGCCATGATGGTTCCGATCCTGGCCGCCGTCGCCACCGGCGCCGGCATCCCGCCGCTCATGCTGCTGCTTCCCGTGACGGTCGCGGCTTCCTGCGCGTTCATGCTGCCGGCGGCCACCCCGCCGAACGCCATCGTGTTCGGAACCGGACACTTCACGATTCCCCAGATGGTGCGCGCCGGCATCGGGGTGAACATCATCGGCGCGATCCTCACCTGCGTGTTCGCGGTCTTCTGGGTGCCGGTGGTGTTCGGGTAGCGAGGACTAGCATTCCCCGGTCATGAACGCGCTTCGAGAAGATCGCTTCACTTCCCGGCTGTGGGCCGGAATCGACTCCATCTACCAGGACATCCTCCGCCATCCCTTCCTCGACGGGCTCGCGGACGGGACCCTCGACCGGCAGGTGTTCCGCTTCTACGTGCTCGAGGATGCGCTCTACCTGCACGAGTTCGCGCGGGCGGTGGCCATCCTGGGGGGAAAGGCCCCGCACCCGGACATCACCGCGGCGCTCTGCGGCGACGCGGTGGCGACGATCGAGGCGGAGCGTGAGCAGCTCGGCCAGTTCATCAGCGAGCTGGGCGGCAGCCGGGACGAACTCTTCGTCCGCCAGCCGGCGCCCACCAACCGCGCCTACACGAGCTACTTCCTCTCGCAGGTCCATGCACAGCCGTTCCACGAAGGGCTCGCCGCCATCCTCCCCTGCTACTGGATCTACGCGGAAGTCGGCAAGGAGCTGCTCAAGCGCCCTTCCTCGCCGGACCCGCTCTACCGCCGCTGGATCGAAAGCTACGGCAGCGAGGAGTACGACGCGGTGGTGCAACGGGTGGTGCAGCTCACGGACGACGTCGCCGAGGGGCTCGGCCCGGACGCCCGCAAGGCGATGGCGCAGCACTTCGTCATGAGCTCCCGCTACGAATGGATGTTCTGGGACATGGCCTGGCGCCAGGAAGCC
>CAYUVU010000139.1:0-5109 GCA_964448205.1 uncultured Acidobacteriota bacterium | reverse complement strand
CGCGACCTCGCCGACCAGCTCGTGGACCGCGGGCTGCTCCTCCGCGCCGCGGGGGAGTTTCCGACGGTCTCCATCGCGCCGGCGGGCTGGAGGTTTCTGCGCGCCGGCGAGCCGATCACCCTCACCCGCCCGCGGGCCGGGGCGCCGGTTACGACCGTGGCCGCCCCGGCAGCGGCCGGCTCTGTCGCCCCGGCGCCGCCGGAGATCGAGGCCGGCCTGTTCGAGGCGCTCCGGGACGTTCGCCGCGGGCTCGCCGAACGCGACCGGCTCCGTCCGTTCCATGTCTCCGGCGACCGGACGCTCCGGGAGATCGCGGCGTACCTCCCGCAGAGCGAGGAGAGCCTGCTTCGCGTCCACGGGTTCGGCCCGGCGACGCTGGAGCGCTACGGAACGCCCTTCCTGGAAGCCGTGCGCAGTCACGCGGAAGCGAAGGAGCTGCCCGACCGCACGTCGGCCCTCGGTCCGCCCACGAAGGCCCGGAGTCCCGGCCCCGCGAAGCGAAGCGCGACGCTCGACACCACCCGGGAACTCCTTGAGGAGGGCCGGTCCGTCGCGGAGATCGCTGAGATCCGCTCAGTGAGCGTCCAGACCGTGCTCCATCACCTCGAACGCCTGGTCCGGGACGGAGCGGCCCTCGATCTCTCCCCGAGCTTGCCGGCCCCCGAGCGCGCCGCCCGCATCCGCGAGGCGCTGCTCGCCGACGGCGCCGAGGCGCTGCGACCGGTCCGCGACCGGCTCGGCCCCGCGTACTCCTACGAGGAGATCCGCATCGTCCGGGCGAGCGTGCAGGCCCGGAGGCCGGACGCGCCGGCTGCGCACAACGACTGAGGATCGGTCGGTACGGCCCCAGTTCCCGGCTGCCGGAACTCGACGACGGCGGTCGACGGGTCGGGGTGGTCACCGGAGTCGGCGACCTGGCGCGCGGTGCGATCCGATGAAGAACACCCGCAGGAAACGCGACATCGGTTAGTCGGTCCGCCATTCAGGCAGCAGAAATGGCACTTCCAGGGCGATTCTTCCGGCTTCCGTCCGCCGGGCTTGAAAGCGCGGGGCGGACGCTGGGGCCCCAAGGTGGCGGGGACCGCTTGGCACGCCGGCTTCAGCCGGCACAGCCCGCCGCAGGCGGGAGGCGACACGGACGTGATTCGCCGCGATGGCACGGCTGCGCGGGCCAGTGCACCCGGGGTAGCGACGAACCACCCGCGGCCCTGCGGGCCGCTGTGCCGGCTGAAGCCGGCGTTCCAAGCCGGCGGCGCGACCCTCCTCGCCGGCGGTTCGCGGGTTGCCTACGGCAGCTCGCCGTCGAGCTCCATGTAGACCCGGCGGAGCGCCATGCCGCGCTGACTCTCCCGGAGCGACCAGGTCTCGAGGTCGCCGAAGTCGGCCTCGGCGTCTGCTTCTTCGGGGGTGAGGCCCATCTCGTGGAGCCGCGTGGACTCCGCGATCACCGTCTCGAGCGCCTCGATCGCGACCTGCAACTCGTCCCTGAGCACTTCCGGGCTGTCCACGAAGCCGTGGCCCGGGACGTTCACGCGGGCGCCGATCTCCTGGGCCCGCCGCAGCATCGCGACCCACTCGGTCGGGTAGGCCGACCGCATCGCCGGATACACCCGGTGGAGGTAGGCCTCGGTCAGGAAGAGCACGCTCTCCTCCGGCAGGTGCACCACGAGGTCGCCGCCGGTGTGCGCGCGGCCCAGGAACAGGATCTCGATCGCCCGTCCACCGAGCGTCAGGTCCATCCGGTCGGACATCACCGTCTCCGGCATCGGGATCTCCGGGATCCGCTCCCGGATCCTCTCCATCGCCGCCACCGAGTTCTCGTGGACGATGTACTCGACCCCCTCGGGGAACGCGCCGTTCCCGGCGGTGTGGTCCCCGTGGTCCGAAGCGATCACCACGTGGGTGATCGGCTGGTCGGTGACCTTCCCGATCTCCTCCACCATCCGCTCAGTCTCCTCGAAGTTCCCCTGCCCGTCGGCGACCAGCACCCCCTCGTCGGTCACCACGAACATGCTCACCGTGGTGAAGAGCTCCTCGCCGGCGGCGCGGAGCTGTTCGTAGGAATACACGTCGGGGGCGAGTTCCTGGATCCGGGGGAAATCGGCCTCGGTGAGGCCGCGCTTGAAGGGGTCGGCGGTGCGGACCGGAACCTCGGGAGCCTCGGGTTCGGGCTCCGGCGCGGGCGCCGGTTCCGGGGCGCCGCAGGCCGCGAGGCCCGCGGCAACGGCCAGTACGGTCAACAGATCACGCAACATGTTCGCCTCCTCCCAGGCCGCGGTGCCGGCCAGGGCAACGGATCGTATTCGCCCGCGATGGGTGCCCGGCGTACGATGGACCGTTCCACAGCCGCCAAGGAGAAGCCCGATGCGATATCGCCCAGTTCTCGCCGCCCTCGTCCTCGCCCTCGCGGGATTCGTCCCCGCCGTCGCGCAGGACGGCTACCAGATGCCGCCCGAGAACATCGTGCGGATCGCGGAGGCTCCCCCGACGCCCGGGATCTCGGTGTCCCCCGACAAGGCCCACGTCGTCCTCACGCACCGCGAGAGCCTGATCCCGCTCGCCGAGCTGTCGCGAACCGAACTGCGCATCGCCGGCCTCCGGATCGACCCGGCGGCCAACGCGATGAGCCGGCGGCGGATGTTCCGGAGCCTCACCCTCGAGGCGCTCGACGGCGGCGCCGAAACGGCGATCACCGGCCTGCCCGACCCCCTCCGCGGCGACCACCTGAGCTGGGCGCCGGACGGCTCCCGCTTCGCGTTCACCCACACGGGGGACGACGGCGTGGAGCTGTGGACGGTGGACGCCGGGAGCGGCGCGGCGACCCGCGTCACCTCCGGAGTGAACGCGATCTTCCGGAACACCCCGTTCCACTGGCTGAGCGACAGCGCCCATCTCGCGGTGCGGATCGTGGACGGGGACCGCGGCATGCCGCCGGAGGCCCCGGCGGTTCCCGAGACGCCGGTGATCCAGGAGACCACCGGACGCGTGGCGCCTGCCCGGACCTATCAGGACCTGCTGACCAGCCCGCACGACGACGCGCTGTTCAGCTACTACGGCGCCGCCCGCGCGGTCGTCGTGGATCTCTCCGGAGGCGCCACCGAGATCGCCGGCCCGGGCATCATCGACCGCTTCGCGCCGTCGCCGGACGCGAACTACCTGCTCGTCAGCACGGTCCACGAGCCGTTCTCCTGGTTGGTGCCGTATTCCCGGTTCCCGCACCGGATCGAGATCCGGGACCGCAGCGGGGCGGTGGTGCGCGAGGTCGCCGACCTGCCGCTCCATGAGGAAATCCCGATCGGCCGCGACTCGGCGCCCACCGGACCCCGGTCCGTGGGCTGGCGCGGCGACCACGACGCCAGCCTGGTCTGGACGGAAGCCCGCGACGGCGGCGACCCGCACGCCGAGGCCTCAGTGCGCGACGTGCTGGTGCAGCTCTCCGCCCCCTTCGAGGGCGATCCCGAGGTGCTGCTCCAGGTGCCGCTGCGCATGAGCGGCGCAACCTTCGGCGGCGGCCGCGGGGTGGCGATCACCCGCTGGTGGATCACCCGCGCCGAGCAGATCTGGAGCATTCCGGCCGCCGGAGACGGCGAACCCACGCTGGCCTTCGACACCTCCTACGAGGACCGCTACGCCGCGCCGGGAATGCCTCTGACCACCCGGAACGAGCGGGGCGCGCGGGTGCTCCTCACCTCGGCGGACGGCTCGAAGGCGTACCTGACCGCGGAGGGCGCGTCCCCGGAGGGCAACCGGCCCTTCGTGGACGAGTGGGACCTCGCGACCGGCGAGACCCGCCGCCTCTTCCAGTCGGACGCCGACTCCTACGAGACCCCGCTGGCGCTTCTCGACCCCGAGGCCGGGCTGCTCCTCACCCGGAAGGAGACCCGGACCACGCCTCCCAACTACTACGTCCGCGACCTCGGGAGCGGCGGCGAGGCGAGCGCCATCACCGACATCGCCCACCCGTACCCCGCGCTCGAGGGCGCGGGCCGCGAACTCATCCGCTACCAGCGGAGCGACGGCATCGAACTGAACGCCCTGCTCCACACCCCGCCGGGCTACGACCAGGCCCGCGACGGACGCCTGCCGCTGATCGTGTGGGCGTATCCCCGCGAGTACAAGAGCGCCGCGGCCGCGGCCCAGGTCCGGGACTCGCCGCAGCGGTTCAGCTTCATCAGTTGGGGCTCGGCGCTCTACTGGCTGACCCAGGGCTACGCGGTCATGGAGAACGCCACCATGCCGATCATCGGCGAGGGGGACGAGGAGCCGAACGACAGCTACGTCGAGCAGCTCGTCGCGAGCGCCCAGGCCGCGGTGGACGAGGCGGTCCGCCGGGGCGTCGCCGACCCGGAGCGGACCGCGATCGCCGGCCACTCCTACGGTGCGTTCATGACCGCGAACCTGCTGGCGCACTCGGATATCTTCCGGGCGGGGATCGCCCGGAGCGGCGCGTTCAACCGCAGCCTGACCCCCTTCGGGTTCCAGAGCGAGCCGCGGACGTTCTGGGAGGCCCCGGAGGTCTACTTCCGGATGTCCCCGTTCATGCACGCCCACCAGGTGAACGAACCGATCCTGCTGATCCACGGCATCGTGGACAACAACTCGGGCACCTTCCCGGTGCAGAGCCGCCGCTTCTACCACGCGCTGAAGGGGCACGGGGCGATTGCCCGCCTCGTGATGCTGCCGCACGAAAGCCACGGGTACGTGGCCCGCGAGTCGGTGATGCACACCCTCTGGGAGCAGCACCAGTGGCTCGAGCGGCACGTCAAGCTGGCCGCGCCGCGGATGGAGACGACCCAGCAGATGCCCGGCCGGTAAGGGACCCGGGACCGCCGGTCTTCAGACCGGCACCGCTGCGCGCCAGCGCAGCTTTACGCTCCGGACACGGGCCGATCGAGCCGGCGTTGCGCTCCCTCCGTACACTCCGGCGCCATGACCATGAACCGCCGGCTCTTTCTCGGAACCTCCGCCCGGGCGGGACTCGTCCTGCCCTTCGCCCGCGCGCTCCCCGTCCTCGGACAGGAACAGGTCTTCGCCCACGGCGTCGCGAGCGGGGATCCGCTCGCCGACCGGGTGCTGCTCTGGACCCGGGTCTCGGGCTCGTCCGACGAT
>CAYUVU010000138.1:0-3006 GCA_964448205.1 uncultured Acidobacteriota bacterium | reverse complement strand
CGCCCGATTTCGTCCCCGCCCCCGGCGGTGAATGGAACGGCGAACCGGCGGCCTTCGCCGGCGCGCTGGCCCGGGTGCAGAACCGGGACCGGTAGGACCCGGCCCACCCCCGGACGGCGCACCGGCTGGGACCGCCGGTCTCCAGACCGGCACGCGCAGCCCCACCCACCCTCACGGCGCGTTCGGCTGGGACCGCGGATCTCCAGACCACCCGGGTAGCGTGCTGGCTTGGAACGCCGGTCTCCAGACCGGCACGCGCGGCGCTCCGCGCCGCGCACGGCGTAACCCCACCCACCCTCACGGAGCGAACGCCGACCCCGCTACTGCTGCATGTCCCTCCCGGGAATCAGCTACTGCGACATGTAACTGGCTAACCGGTTCAGCTACTGCTACATGTTCCTCGCTGAGGATCGGCTATTGCTACATGTAGCCCTCCAGCCGACTCCGCCAGTGCTACATGTTCCTCCCCGGGGACCTCGTATTGCTACATGTTCCCGGCCAGCCGGCTCCGCTAATGCTGCATGTTCCTCCCCGAGGACCCGCCAATGCGACATGTACCCGGCCCGCCGGCTCTGCTAGTGCGACATGTTCCTCGCGGGGATCGGCCACCGCTGTCAGGCCACCTCGGCTCTTGAGATTCACGCCGAGGCGGAAACCGCCTTTTCCGGGTAGGGTCGCGACGTGCGCGGCGCGGAGCGCCGCGCGTGCCGGTCGGAGACCGGCGTTCCAAGCCGGCGCGCCACCTCCGCTCTTAACGTCTACGCCGAGGCGGGGGCCGCCTTTTCCGGGTAAGGTCGCGACGTGCGCGGCGCGGAGCGCCGCGTGCCGGCTGAAGCCGGCGTTCCCAGCCGGCGCGCCATCTCGCCCATCAGCCAACCGCGACTCCAACATCGGTAGCATCCCCCGCGCTATGCGCTATGCCACCCTGCTCGTCCCCGGAAGGGGTGAAACCGTCGCCGCCGTCTCGCCGGAGGGCGCCCGATACCTGCCGCTCGACGGAACGGGATCGCTGGCCGAACGGTTGGCCGGTCCCCTGCCCCGGGTGGACGCCGACTGGGACACCGCGCCCCGGATCTCCGACGTCCGGTTCCTGCCCCTCATCCCCCGCCCCGGCTCGCTCTGGTGCGTGGGGCTCAACTACGAGGACCACCGGCTCGAGACGGGGCGTGCAAAGGCCGACTACCCCACCCTCTTCACGCGGTTCCCGGCCAGCCTGGTCGGGCACGGGGAGGCGCTGGTGCGCCCGGCGGTCTCGCACCTGCTCGACTACGAGGCCGAACTCGCGGTGGTGATCGGCCGGACCGCGCGGCACGTCGCCGAGGAATCCGCTCTCGACCACGTGGCGGGCTACGCCTGCTTCAACGACGCCTCGGTGCGCGACTACCAGGGGCACAGCAGCCAGTTCGGCCCCGGCAAGAACTTCTGGCGGACCGGTGGATTCGGCCCCTGCCTCGTCACCCCGGACGAAGTGCCGGATCCGCAGGATCTCTCCATCGGGACCCGGCTGAACGGCGAGGTGGTCCAGGCGAGCCACACGTCGCAGATGACCTATCCGGTCCGGGAGCTGATCGCCTACCTGTCCCGGATCCACCCGCTGCATCCCGGCGACGTGATCGCCACCGGCACTCCGTCAGGCGTGGGCGTCGCCCGCGATCCCCAGCTCTTCATGAAGCCGGGGGACACCGTCGAAGTGGAGATCGGAGGTGTCGGCGTGCTGCGGAACGGGGTGGTGGACGAGGCGCAGGCGGATCAGTAGCCCCGCCGCCGGTTCACCACGTTCCGCAGACGCCGTCCCGCGAAGAAGCGGGCCAGGTTGTCGAGGGCGATCGAGAACACCACCGGGATGTAGTTCTCGATGTCGTCCGCTCCCACGTGCGGGGTGATGAAGAGGTTGGGAGCGTCCCAGAGCGTGCTCTCCGGGGGATGCGGTTCCGGCCACACCACGTCGAGAAAGGCGCCCCCGAGCCGTCCGCTCCGGAGACCGGCTTCGAGCGCCGGCTGGTCGATCAACCGGCCCCGGCCCAGGTTCACGATCCCCGCCCCCTCGGGCAGCAGCGCCAGTTCCCGTTCGCCGAGGATCTCCCGGGTGTCGGAGGTCAGCGGCGCGGCGAGCACCACGTAGTCGGCCCGCGGCAGGGCCGCCGGCAGCTCCTCGGGCCGGAAGAGTTCGTCCACGAACCGGTGCGGCCGGGCCGTGCGGCGGACTCCGAGGACCCGCATGCCGAGCGTGCGCGCGGCTTCGGCCGCGCCCGTCCCCACCGCGCCCAGGCCGATCACCAGCGCCGTCTTCCCGGGCAGCGTCCCCGTCTGGATCTTCTTCCAGGTCCGCGCCCGCTGGTGCCCGGCGAGCCGGGGCAGCCGCGTGTGGAGGGCGATGAGCCCCATCAGGACGTACTCGAAGGACTTCTTCGTGTGGACGCCGCTCGCGGTGATCAGCTTGACGCCGGCCGGGAGCCAGTCCAGCGGGTACAGGTGGTCCACGCCGGCGCCGATGAGCTGCACCCAGCGAAGCTTCGGGGCGCGCTCCGCGAGACCCGGCCGCGGGAACTTCCAGCCGATGAGCACGTCCGCGTCCCGAACCCCCCGGACGAAGCCGGCCTCGTCATCCGAATAGGTGGGACGGAGCCGCCGGAAGGCGTCCGGAAACGCCGTTCCCGCGTTCTCGAAGCGCTCCCGGTCCAGCCGGTAGTAGCCCGACTCGCTCGGGTCCGTGGCCAGGTGAACGCGGAGAGTTTCGGGAATGCTCATGGAGGGCGGGGTCCTTTCACCGATGGGCCGGTAGCGATGGAGAGACTAAGCCAGCACAATGGGCCGATGGCTGACACTCGTTCCTCCTCCTCTTCCCTGCCGCCGCCCGGACCGGAACGGCTCGCCTGGAACCGGCGCCGTTTCGTCGCCGGGCTGTCCGGACTGGGGCTCGGCTCCACCCTGCTCCCCGGCGCGCTCACCGCCTGCGCCGGGGATGCGGACGCCGTCTCGATCGGCATGTTGCGCACCGCCCAGCAG